>CALMUW010000120.1 GCA_937872985.1 uncultured Alphaproteobacteria bacterium | reverse complement strand
GAAGGGTGGGTGGTTGGGGGGGCCCCCTCTCGGGGTCCCGAGAGGATCCACCCCCCGCCCCGCTCCCGCCCCATCCCGGCGTCACACCAGCCGCGTGCGCCTCTGCGCCATCCACGACGGGGGGCTGTGCAGGCGGGCGATTCATGCTATCGCGCGAGGGGTTGGGCCCGTTGCGCGGGCGTTGGGATTGACGGATCGGAATGCTGCGTTTTCTAGGCTGGCTCTTTGCCGCACTGTTCATGGTCATCATCGGGGTGGCCGCAGCAGGGCTTTACGTGCTCTGGGACGTGTCCAAGACGCTCCCTGACACCAAGCAGCTTGCCGCCTATGAGCCGCCCGTGGTGACCCGCATGCATGCCGCCGACGGTTCGCTTCTGGCCGAATTCGCCGAGGAGCGCCGCCTCTTCGTCCCCATCAGCGCCATCCCCAAGAAACTGATCCAGGCCTATATCTCCGCCGAGGACAAGACCTTCTATCAGCATTCGGGCCTCGACTGGCGCGGCATCGGGGCCGCGGCCCTGCGCTATGCCCAGGTCAAGTTCACCGGACGCGGCCAGATCGTCGGTGCTTCCACCATCACCCAGCAGGTCGCGAAGAACTTCCTCTTGTCGTCGGAACAGACCATCGAGCGCAAGCTGAAGGAGGCGCTCATCGTCCAGCGCATCGAGCGCACCTTCACCAAGGACCAGATCCTCGAACTTTACCTCAACGAGATCTTCCTCGGCCTCAACTCCTACGGCATCGCCGCCGCCTCGCTGAACTATTTCGGCAAGTCGCTGAACGAATTGTCGCTGGAGGAGATGGCCTATCTCGGTGCCTTGCCCAAGGGGCCCAACAACTATCATCCCTTCCGTCACAAGGAACGCGCCCTGGAGCGGCGCAACTGGGTGCTCTCCCAGATGTTCGAGAACGGCTACATCACCGAAGCGGAGATGAAGGAAGCCCAGGCCAAGCCGCTCACCGTCAATCCGCGGCCCTTCGGCGCCCAGCTCTTTGCCGCCGAGGGCTTTGCCGAGGAGGCCCGCCGTGAACTGGTCCAGATTTACGGCAAGGACAATCTGGCCAAGGGCGGTTATTCCATCCGCACCACCCTTGATCCCAAGCTTCAGATCTATGCCCGCCAGGCGCTGGCCCGCGGGCTCATCGGCTTTGACCGCAAGCGCGGCTACCGCGGCCCGGTGAAGACCGTTGATCTCGGCACGGCAGGTGACTGGGGCAAGCTCATTGCCGAACCCAGGGTGCCGGACGATGTGGCGCCCTGGCAACTCGCCGTGGTGCTGGAAGTGTCCGAGTCCCAGGCCACGGTCGGGCTGCAACCCAAGCTGCAGGCGTCCGGCGCGCAGGAGGAGGCGCGCAGCACCGGCCTCATTCCGCTCAAGAACCTGCAATGGGCCCAGAAATATGTCGACGGCACCAGGCTTGGCCCCGCCGTCACCGCCGCCACCCAGGTCGTGCACAAGGGCGATGTCGTCTATGTCGCCCCCGCACCGGAGCAGGGCCAGTTCCACCTTGTGCAGATGCCGGATGTGGAGGGCGCGCTGGTCGCCATGGACCCGCACAATGGCCGCGTCAGGGCCATGGTCGGCGGCTTTTCCTATGGCCAAAGCCAGTTCAACCGCGCGGTTCAGGCCATGCGCCAGCCCGGCTCGTCCTTCAAGCCGGTCGTCTATGCGGCGGCTCTCGACAACGGCTATACGCCGGCCTCCGTCATTCTCGATGCGCCCATCGAATACAAGCTGCAGAACGGCGACATCTGGAAGCCGAAAAACTACCAGAACCGCTTCTACGGTCCCTCCACCCTGCGCCGCGGCATCGAGCAGTCGCGCAACGTCATGACGGTACGTCTCGCCGATGATCTCGGCATGACCAAGGTGGCTGACCTGGCCCAGCGTCTGGGCATCTACGAGAAGATGCCGCTGCAACTGTCCTGGGCGCTGGGAGCGGGCGAAACCTCGCTCATCCGCATGGTCACCGCCTATTCCATCATCGCCAATGGCGGCAGGCGGGTGGAAGCCACCCTCATCGACCGCATTCAGGACCGCCACGGCAAGACCATCTTCCGCCATGACAAGCGTGACTGTCAGGCCTGCCGCGCCGATACCTACGCCGGACCGGAGACCGAACCCAACCTGCTCGACAACCGCGATCAGGTGATGAATCCCTACACCGCCTATCAGATCACCTCCATGATGGAAGGCGTGGTGGAACGCGGCACCGGCAAGCGCGTGCAACTGGTGGGCAAGCCCGTGGCCGGCAAGACCGGCACCTCCAACGAGGAAAAGGACGCCTGGTTCATCGGCTTCACCCCCGACCTGGCGATTGGCGTCTACATCGGCTTCGACAATCCCAAGCCCATGGGCAAGAAGCGCACCGGCGGCGAGCTGGCCGCCCCCATCGTCACCGATTTCATGCGCCTGGCGCTCAACGACAAGCCCGCCATTCCCTTCCGCGTGCCGCGCGCCATCGAACTCATTCCGATCAACGCCAACACCGGCCGTCGCGCCACCTTCGGCGAGGAGGGCGTCATCCTCGAAGCCTTCAAGCCGGGGGATGAACCTCCCGCCAACACCAAGGTCATCGGCGAGGCGGTGGCCGGCAACACTGCCGGCCGGCCCGTGGGGCAGGGCGTGGTGCTGACCCCGCAGGCCTCGCGGCCCGCGCCGCCGCCCCGCCCGCAAGCGGAGCCGCAACCGCCGCCCATGGCCGAGCCCCCGTTGACGAACGGGTCCGGCGGCATCTATTGAGCGTCCTTCATCTGGGGAATTGCCATGCGCGCTGAAATTTCATCGCTGGTCGAAGACATGCAGCAGTCGGTCGGACTGCTGAGGAGGCATCTTTGACTGGGATAATGCTGTCCGTGAACTTGCCGAACTGAACGCCCGGGCCGAAGATCCGGGCCTGTGGAACGATCCGGAAAAGGCGCAAGGGGTGATGCGCAAGCGCCAGGATCTCGACGCCCGCATCACCGGTGTTCTACGCATCGAGCAGACCATGGCCGACAATATTGAACTCATCGCCATGGGCGAGGCCGAGGGCGATCAGGGCATCGTCACCGAGGCCGAGAAGGCGCTGATGGCGCTCAAGCACGATCTGGCCGAACAGGAACTGGAGGCACTGCTTTCCGGCGAGGCAGACGGCAACGACAGCTATGTCCAGATCAACGCCGGGGCCGGCGGCACCGAAAGCCAGGACTGGGCCTCCATGCTCATGCGCATGTATGTGCGCTGGGCCAACCGCAGCAAGTTCAAGGTTGCCGTGCTCGACGAGCACGAGGGCGAAGAGGCGGGCATCAAGTCGTGCACGCTGGAGATCAAGGGCCACAATGCCTATGGCAAGCTGAAGACCGAATCCGGCGTGCACCGGCTGGTGCGCATCTCGCCCTATGATTCCAACGCCCGCCGCCACACTTCCTTCGCCTCGGTCTGGTGCTATCCCGTGGTCGACGACAACATCGACATTGTTGTGAACGAGTCCGACTTGAAGGTGGATACCTATCGTGCCTCCGGCGCGGGCGGCCAGCACGTCAACACCACCGACTCGGCGGTGCGCATCACCCATGTGCCCACCGGCATCATCGTTGCCTGTCAGGCCGAACGCTCCCAGCACAAGAACCGGGCCACGGCGTTGAAGATGCTGAAGGCTCGGCTCTATGAAATGGAGTTGCAGAAGCAGCAGGAAAAGATCGACGCCGCCAATGCCAAGAAAACCGACATCGGCTGGGGCCACCAGATCCGCTCCTATGTGCTCCAGCCCTATCAGCTGGTGAAGGACCTGCGCACCGGCCACACTTCCACCAGTCCGCAGATCGTTCTCGACGGCGACCTCGATGACTTCATCCAGGCGTCACTGGCCCAGCGCGTCCACGGCGGCGGCCCCGGCACGGTGGAAGACATCGACTGATCCGGCGCGACGGGAGTGCGCCATGGAGGGGAATGCGCCTTGATGGCATCAAGGCGTCCGCCGTGTCCTCCTGATGGCGAGCAACTTATCTGACTGTTGTTGCGTCCAGCATAAAATCAGGTTGCGCTAAAATGAAAGCGGGCTGAAAGGCCCGCTTTTTTTCACACAGTCACTCAGAAGTTCAGCGTGGCCGGATGACCCGGATCGGCTGGATATTGCCCAGCGGATTTTCCTGCATCGCCATGGAGCGGCGCAGCGCCGACTCGTCGTGGCGCACCCCCATGCCAAAGCTGTTCACGGCCTCGCGCGCCTGTTGTTCAAAGGGCATGGGCGGCAGGGGTTCGGGTTCGGCTGGCAGGTCCTCCGCCACCCATTGCGACGGGTCGCTGTGATGGATGGCACCCTGGATGAAGGCGCCGCTCTCGATCGACACGGTTTCGTTGTAGATGTCGCCCTCCACCCGGCCGCCGGGATAGACGTGGACATGGCGCGCCGTCACCGGACCGAAGATCTGGCCATAGACATGGACCTCGTCGGCCTCGCAGCTGCCGCTGATCACGCCATTGGCCTCGATCACGCAGCACCCGGCCTGCACCGTGCCTTTGATGGTGCCGTCGACATGCAATTCGCCGGATAGCACAACATTGCCATCGATCGTCAGATCATGGGCAATGATCGACGGCCCGGAATATTCCTGACTGTTGTCGTTATTATGCCGCGCCCGCCTGAAGAACATTCCTGATCCGCCACCCTTTGCCGGATGTAAGGCACAGCCAGACACCCTTACGCCATCCTGCCCACAGTTCACCGGTGCCGGAAATTTCCGGTCATGCCTCCGGTCTGCCATGGACAAACACACCTGTGCGGAGCCTGCGTGCAGGCGAACCGCATTCCGACAATAACCGGTTGCGCTGGCCTTGTCATGGCACTTTTTACATCCCCTTTGGTGCATGGCCGGCCGCTCCGCCGCGCAAGGCGTAAAATGCGCGGAATTCCGAAGCTGCCGGCTGCCAGGGCCGGGGGGTTGGTGTGCGGCATTTATCCACAGGCGTCTGGGGCGACCGCCGGGTTCCATCCCGCCCGGCAGCGCCGCGAAAAACCCTGTGGGCCATTGCCATTCTTTGGCCCATGTTGCTGGCCAAACGCGCCATAGTGCAATCAATATGCGCCGCGGACAGTTGTTCCGGGGGCGGATCAGTGCGTCGTGGCCAGCGCGGCCTGCGGCGGACAGAAGGGAACAGGTTTGAAGCGCCGCATCGCAAAGGCAACGGCCCTGACGTTGTTGACGGTGATCGCCATGATGGTGATCATGGCGGCGGCCTTCTTCTGGCGCCTGTCGCAGGGGCCGGTGGCGCTGGACTTCATCGGCCCGCGCATCGAGCAGGCCCTGAACCGCAATCTGCGCGGTCTCTCCCTCGCCATGGGGGGTGCCATCCTGGAACTCGACAAGGAAAGCGGTGTGCCCCATGTGCGCTTCCGCGACCTGGTGCTGAGTGATGCCAATCACAACGTCATTGCCCGCGCCAGCCGCGCCGCCGTGGGCCTGGATCGTGGCGCCATTCTGCGCGGGGCGGTCGTGCCGCGCAGCCTGGAACTCATCGGATCGCGGGTTCTGGCCCGGCGCAACCTCGACGGCAGTTTTGAACTGGGCATCGGCGACACGGCGGAAGCACCGGTCTCGGCGGCAGAAGGCCCAGCCGAAGGCAAGGCCGATCTCAACGCCATGCCCGAACCTGTCGCACCCGCAGGCCCGCTGGCCGGTGACGGCATTCTCTCCGGCACCCGGATCATCGATCTGCTGGCGCAGGAAAGCGACGGCGTCTCGCTCTCCTCCATCGAAGACATCCGCATCAGCGAATCCTCGCTCCGTCTCTTCGACGAGGCCAATGCCGCCGAATGGTTTGCCCCCGACGCCGACCTCACCTTCCGCAAGATGCCCTATGGCTTCGTCGTCGTGGCCAAGGCTGATGTCGCCTCCGGCGATGCCCGCTGGCACGCCGAAGGAACCGCCTCCTACCGCGCCCAGTCCAAGACCTTCTCGGTGTCATTGCAGTTCAATGATCTCGTGCCGGCCCAGATGGCACAGCAGGTTTTCGCGCTGTCGCAACTGGCCCGCTTCAACATTCCCATGTCCGGCCATGCGGAAATGGAAACCGATGCCCAGGGTCACGTTGCCAAGGCCAGTGTGGAATTTTCCGCCGCGGCAGGCGTCATCGATCTGCCGGACTACATTGCCAAGCCCATCGTGGTGGATGAGGGCGCGCTCCACTTCGAGTATCGCGACGATAACGGCATTTTCAATATCGTGGACTCTTCCATTCTCGTCGGTGGGTCCCGCGCCGAATTGACCGGAACGGTGCTGCCATTGCGTGACCCGCAAGGCAAGCTCACCGACGTGATGCTCGATCTCGCAGCCCGCAATGTCAACGTCGACACCCAGGGCTCCATGCGCGATCCGGTCAAGATCGATGCCATCGCCCTGAAGGGCAAGGCCGCCGTCACCGCGGCCCGCTTCGACATTGATGATCTCGCCGTCACCTCCGGCAACGCCGGCGTCCGCCTCAACGGTTCCATCACCGGCGGGCCGGAATCGCCGGCCCTGAAATTCAATGGCCGGGCCACCGATGTTTCCGCCGACCTGCTGAAGAAGCTCTGGCCGCCGGTGGTCACGCCGAAGACCCGCGCCTGGGTCACCGAAAACATCGTCCAGGGTCACATCACCGACGGCACCTTTGTCATCGACATCCCGGTGAATGGCCTGGCGGAAGCCAGGCGCAGCCATCACCTCGCCGACGCCATGGTCGATGTCCGCTTTGCCATGACGGATGTGACCACACGTTATTTCCGCAATCTGCCGCCGCTGCAGAAGGCCAGCGCTTCAGCCCGCCTCACCGGCAATCATTTCAGCATCATCTTCAGTGACGGCCAGGCGGTTCTGCCTTCGGGCAAGGTGGCGCGCCTGCGTGGGGGCAGTTTCTCCGCCTCTGATCTCATGATGGTGGAAACCCCCGGCGTCATTGATGTCGAGGTGGAAGGCGACACCTCGGCGCTCCAGGAATTCGCCAATCTTCCGGACCTCAATCTTGTCCAGTCCGGCCTCGACGGCGTGCCGCCCATCACCGGCGACGCCCTGGCCAAAGTGACCATCAAACTCCCCTTGATCAAGGATGTGCCGCGCAACCGGGTCCAGATCACCTCCGCCATCACGCTCCGTGATGCCGCCGTGTCCGGCATCATCCCGGGCGTCGACCTGAGTGCCGGCCAATTCGCCATCACCTTTGACGCCAAGGGACTGTCGGTGGTCGGCCCGGCCAAGCTCAATGGCACGCCAGCCAACATCGAATGGCACAAGGCCCCCGGCAAGGGCGGCACCCAGAAGGCCTCCATCACCTCGACCCTCGATGATGACGCGCGCCGCCGTCTCGGCGTGAAGATCGATGGCCTCAAGGGTCCGGTGGATGTGGCCATCGACCTGCCGGACATTCGCCAGGCCGCCAACACCGTCACCATCAATGCCGATCTGTCGAAGGCTGGCATCTCCTTGCCCGTCTTGAACTGGAGTCGCCCGCCGACCAAGGGCACCACAGCGGTGTTCACGCTGGTGAAGGACCCCAAGGGCGGGCGCAATATAAAGAATATCGCGGTGAAGGGACCGGGCCTGGCGCTCAAGGGCGACATCGATCTCAACCCCGACAATAGCATCAATGTCATCAATCTGAGCCAGCTCCATCTCAATGATGAAAACAACTACGCGCTCAAGGTGCGGCCCCAGGCCGGCGGCTATGTGATTGCCATCTCCGGCCAGAGTTTCGATGCCCGGCCCCATATCAAGTCCATGATTTCGCCCGCCTCCGGTGGCGGCGGGGCGGGAAGCAGCGGACGCAGCGGCCCGACCCTCACCGTCAATGCGCGCTTCGACCGGGTCTATGCCCATCGCGGCGAAATCGTGCAAAGCGTCAACGCCGATTTCGTCTCCACCGGCGGGCGCATCACCCAGGCCGACATCACCGGCATGTATCTCTCTGGGCAACCCGTCACCCTGCGGGTGCTTCCGGTCAATGCGGGGCGCGAACTGCGTCTCACGTCTTCGGATGGCGGGGCCACCCTGCGCGCCGCCAATTTCTATTCCAAGGTGGCCGGCGGCGCCATGGAGTTTTCCGCCGTCATGAGCAATGATGCGGCGTCCTCGATCCTGCGCGGCAATCTCACCATCCGCAATTTCGAGGTGCGCAACGAGGCCGCGCTGGCGCAACTGGACCAGCGCGGCAAGCCGCGCAAATCCGGCCCACGCAAGGGCGGCATCGCCTTCAAGCGCCTGACCATTCCCTTCACCACCGACGCGCGCTTCGTGCGCATCGCGGACTCCATCATCAAGGGCGATGAATTGGGCGCCACGGCTTCGGGCCTCATCCGCAAGTCCGACAATGCCATGGACATCTCAGGCACCATCATCCCCGCCTATGCCCTGAACTCGGCCATCGGCGATATTCCGCTGGTGGGCGACATCCTCACCGGCGGCAATAATGAGGGCATCTTCGGCCTCACCTATTTCCTCGGCGGCACCATGAACCAGCCGCGCTTCCAGGTGAACCCGGTGTCGGCCATTGCCCCCGGCATCCTGCGTAAGTTCTTCGAATTCGGCAGTTCCAACCCGTCGCAGAAAATGAAGCTGCCGGACTCCAGCAACCGTTAGCGTAACCTGACTTTTGCTGGACTCAGCAAAAGTCAGGTTTCTCCAGGTCAGCGCCCGCGATATTACGCCGGTTTCACCAGCACATGCTTCTTCTTGCCCATGGACAGCTTGATCACGCCGTCCTGATCGAGGTGGGAGAGATCGAGCGTCAGGCGCTCGTCCGCCACGGCCACATCGTTGACCCGCACCGCGCCGCCCTGAATGCCGCGCTTGGCCTCGCCGTTGGACTTGTAGAAGCCCGCCGCCACCAGCGCCGCCAGCAGGCCCACGCCGCCGCCGACGGGCAGTGAAATGGTCGGCAGACCGTGCGCCGCCTGACCTTCCTCGAAGGTCCGCCTGGCCGTTTCCGCCGCGTCCGCCGCCGCGCCCGCGCCATGCAGCAGGGCGGTGGCCTCATTGGCCAGAACCTTCTTGGCCTCATTGATCTCGGCCCCGCCCAGCGCCTCCAGCCGGGTAATCTCGGACAGGGGCAGCGTGGTGAAGAGCTTCAGGAAGCGGCCCACGTCCGCGTCCTCGGTGTTGCGCCAGAACTGCCAATAGTCATAGGGGCTGCGCATGTCGGCATTGAGCCAGACCGCACCGCTCGCCGTCTTGCCCATCTTCGCGCCGGAGGCCAGCGTGATCAGCGGCGTGGTCAGCGCATAAAGCTGATGCGTGCCCATGCGGCGGCCCAGGTCGATGCCGTTGACGATATTGCCCCACTGGTCCGAGCCGCCCATTTGCAGGTTGCAGCCATGGCGCCGCGCCAGCTCGGTGAAGTCATAGGCCTGCAATACCATGTAGTTGAATTCGATGAAGGACAGTTCGTGCTCGCGCTCCAGCCGCAGCTTCACCGAATCCATGGTCAGCATGCGGTTGACCGAGAAGTGGCGGCCCACTTCGCGCAGCATGTCGAGATAGTTGAGCGCCACCAGCCATTCGGCATTGTCCACCATCAGTGCGTCGCCCGGTTTTTCGCCGAAGCGCAGGAAACGCGAGAACACCTGCGCGATGCCGCGCTTGTTGTCCTCGATGTCGTCGATGGTCAGAAGCTTGCGGCTTTCGTCGCGGCCCGAAGGGTCGCCCACCCGCGTCGTGCCCCCGCCCATCAGCGCAATGGGCTTCTGCCCGGTGGCCTGCGCCCAGTAGAGCAGCATGATCTGCACCAGTGAGCCCACATGGAGCGAGCGCGCCGTGGCGTCGAAGCCGATATAGGCCACCACCTTGTTCCGTGTGGCAAGCTCGTCCAGCCCCGCCGCGTCGGAACACTGGTGAATGTAGCCGCGTTCGGCAAGGGTGTTCAGGAATTCGGATTTATAGCTGCTCATGATGGCTGGCGTCTTACGGGCAACGCGCGCCGCTTGCAAGGCGGCGGGGCAGAGGGCAGGCTTCGGCCCCATGATTCCCCTGCCCACATCCGGCCCGGTCCGGGCGCTTGGCCTCATGTCCGGCACCTCGCTGGACGGCATCGACGTGGCCCTGCTGGAAACCGATGGCGAAGCGGTGGTGCGGCGCGGGCCATGCGCCACCTATGCTTACGATGCCGCGCAACGGGCGCTGCTGCGCCGGGCGCTGGCCGATGCGGCAGGAATGACCGCGCGGACTGATCGGCCAGGCCCGCTGGCCGAGGCCGAGGCGGCGCTGACGGACTGGCACGCGCGGGCGGTTGAATCATTTTGTCAGGATCATGGCCTAAAGGGTTCAGACGACTCGCAAATCCACCTCGTCGGCTTCCATGGCCAGACGGTGCTGCACCGGCCGGACCAGCGCCTCACCGTGCAACTGGGTGACGGCGCGGCTCTCGCCCGCCGACTGGGTGTTCCGGTGGCCTGGGACCTGCGCGCGGCGGATGTGGCGGCGGGCGGGCAGGGGGCGC
>CALMUW010000119.1 GCA_937872985.1 uncultured Alphaproteobacteria bacterium | reverse complement strand
CTGTGGCGGAATGGTAGACGCGACAGACTCAAAATCTGTTGTCCGCAAGGGCGTGGGGGTTCGAGTCCCTCCAGGGGCACCATGGACCGGTCACATTTTTCCGGCAGGAAACCAAATCCCCCGTCGCGGGTTGATCGCCCGGTCATGATGGGATAGCTCACGGTCGGTAACGGAACGGGTGGTGTGTTGAGCGGTTCTTTTCGTCTTGTTCTGCTGGCGCTTCTGGGCCTTGGGCTTGCCGCCCCGGCTCTTGCCCAGGCAGATTCCGACGACGACGCGGTGACGGAAACCACGCCGGCCAATGTCACGGCCACCGGGCCCTATGTGGTCTTCGATGCCGCCACGGGCGAGGTGATCGCCGCCGAGCGGGCGGGCGAGCCCTGGTATCCGGCGTCCCTTTCCAAGCTGATGACCGCCTATGTGGTGTTTCGCCACCTGCGCGACGGCACCCTGAAACTCGACCAGCAGATTCCGGTGTCGGCCCTGGCCAACGGCCAGCCGCCGAGCAAGATCGGCCTTGGCGTGGGCAAGACCATCACGGTCGACCTCGCGCTCCAGACCCTGCTGGTCTATTCGGCCAATGACATGGCCTATGTGCTGGCCGAGGCGGCGAGCGGCAGCACGGTTCGATTCGTCGCCGAAATGAATGGCGCCGCCGAACGGCTGGGTCTGGCCAGCACGCACTTCCAGAATCCCAACGGCCTGTTTGATCCGCGCCAGCTCACCTCGGCGCGCGACATCGGCGTTCTCGCCGCCGTGCTGCTGGCGGAATTCCCGGAATATCAAGGCTACTTCGCCCAGCCCTCGGTGAAGGTGGGCGCGCGCACCCTGATGAACCGCAACAGCCTGATCCGGGTCAACCCGGAAGCCAATGGCATGAAGACCGGCTTTGTGTGCAACTCCGGCTATAATCTGGTGGCCGCGGCCACCCATGAGGGGCGGCGTCTCATCGCCGTGGTGCTGGGCGCCACGTCCGGCGGCAATCGCGTGGCGCTGGCCCAGAAACTGCTGGCGCAGGGCTTCCAGACGCCGGCGGGCAGCCAGGCCACGCGGGTGGCGCAGATCGCCGACCAGCCGCTCGGCGGGCTGGTGCCCGCCGACATGACCAGCACGGTCTGCCGCCAGAAGCCGGTGGCAACCCTCACCTCGGCGCTCGATCTGGGCGGCTGGGGGGTTTCCTTCGGCATCTATGACACGGCCCTTCTGGCCGACATGGCGCTGCGTGGGCGCATGGTGGGTCCGGTGGTGATGCGGTCGGCCGGTGATGGCGGCGTGGTGCAGCTTCCCGGCAAGGCGGGCTATGCCGCCATGATGTGGGGCCAGGAGGCCATCACCAGTCTCAATCTCTGCACCAAGCTCAGGGCGGAAAAGGCCCCCTGCGATGTCATGCCGCCCACGGCCTTCCGCCAGATGGCGCTGGCCGCCGTGGCCGAACAGCCGCCCGCGCCGCCGCCGGTGGTGGAGGGGGCCGACAGCGCCAAGGCCAAGCCTGCCCCGCCCCAGCGCCCCAAGGCGAAGCGGACAGCCAGGCCCGGCAGAGCAAAGGCCACGCCCAGGCCGGGCCAGAAAAAGCGCTGATGATGTCCGGACGGCGCAGCGCCATTCGCCATGCGCTCGCCGCTGCGGCGGGCTATGGCACCTTGCCCAGTCTGGTGCGGGCGGCCTCCGACCTTGGTGTGCCGGCGGTGGAAAGTGCGGTGGCGCGCACCGTGGCGGTGGTGGTGGTGCTGGGGGCCATGGCGCTGGTAGGCGGCCTTACCCTGCGGGTGCCAAGGCGCGCGCGCGCGGCCTTTGCCGGGCAGGCGCTGGCCACACTTGCCATTTCCATTTCCTATCTCATGGCGGTGGAGTTCATCCCCGTGGGTCTTGCCGTCATCATCTTCTTCACCTTTCCGGTGCTGATCACGCTGGCCGCGCCGCTGGTCGAAGGCCACCGGCCGGCCGTCGCCAGTCTTGTGGCGGCGGGGCTGGCCTTCATCGGGCTGGCGCTGGCCATCGGGCTGCGCTTCGAGGGGCTGGATCCGCGCGGGCTGGCGCTGGCGGCGACGGCGGCGCTGGGGGCCACGGGCCAGTTCTTCACCGGCAGGCTCATGTCGCGCCATATGGCTCCGCAACAGTTCGGCACCCTCGTGCATCTGCTCATTCTGCCCTTTCTGGTGGCGGTGGCGCTGATGCTGCATGGCGGCGGTCTGGCCCTGCCCGCAGCCCCGGCGCCCGCGCTGGCGCTGGTCGTGGTGCTGTCGCTCATCTATGGCTTTGCCTATGTCATGCACATGCGGGCGCTGGGCGAGGCCCCGGCCTCGGTCGTGGCCCCCTTCTTCAATCTCGAACCGGTGGTGGGGCTGAGCATCGCCGCGCTGGCTCTGGGCGAGCGTCTGGCGCTGGTGCAATATCTCGGCGGGGCGCTGGTGCTGGCGGCGCTGGTGGTGGCGGCCCGGGGCGAGGAACAGGCGGAGGCCAGGGCATGAGCGCTGCCCTTCCGGTGGTGGTGCTGACCGGCTTTCTCGGTTCCGGCAAGACCACGCTGCTCAACAGCCTGCTCAAGGATCCGCTGCTGGCCAATGCCTGCGTGGTGATCAATGAATTCGGCGCGGTGGGCATCGACCATCTGCTGGTGGAAAGCTCCACCGAAAACATCGTGGAACTGGCTTCGGGTTGCCTGTGCTGCACCATCCGGGGCGATCTCATCGACACCTTGACCGATCTTCTGGCGCGGCGCGCCGCCGGCACCCTCAAGGCCTTTGACCGGATCGTCATCGAGACCACGGGGTTGGCCGATCCCGCGCCCATCCTGCATGTGCTGATGCGCGAGGCGGCATTGGTGGCGCAACTGCGCCTGGAAGGCGTCATCACCGTGGTCGATGCGGTCAATGGCGATGAGACGCTCGATGCCCATGCCGAGGCGGTGAAGCAGGTGGCGGTGGCCGACCGCATCGTGCTCACCAAGCTCGACCTGCTGGAGGGGCGCGCCGGCGAGGACCGGCTCTTTGCCATCACGACGCGGATGCGCCGTCTCAATCCCACGGCGCGGCTGCTTACCACCTTCCGGGGCGAGGCCACGGCGGCGCGGCTCTTCACCATGGGCTTCTATGACGCCGAAGGCAAAGGTGTCGAGGTCAGGCGCTGGCTCAACGAGGAGGCGCTGGCCAAACCGCAGCGCCATCACCATGACGTGTCGCGCCACGACGCTCACATCCGCAGTTTCGCGGTGCGCGAGGCGCGCGCCATCAGCCCGCGCGCGCTGGAAATGTTCCTGGAACTGCTGACCTCCTATCACGGGCCGCGGCTGTTGCGCCTCAAGGGCATCGTGAAGCTGAGCGATGATCCGCAGCGCCCGGTCATTGTGCAGGGCGCGCAACATGTGCTGCATCCGCCGCTGCGCCTCGACCGGTGGCCCGATGCCGACCACGACAGCCGCCTGGTGGTGATCGGGAAGGACATGGCGGCGGCGGAAATCGACGGCCTGTTCCGCGCCTTCACCGACCAGACCAGCGAACAGGCGGCGGCCCATCTCGACCAGACCCTGTCCCTGCGCAAGGAGTGAATGATGCTGACGGTCTATGGCCTGACCACCTGTTCCACCGTGAAGAAGGCGCTGGCGGCGCTGGCCGCCGGCAAGGTGCCGCATCGCTTTCACGACGTGCGGGCCGAGACGCCGACGCGGGCCCAGCTTGAAGGCTGGGCGCGGCAGTTGGGCGGCTGGGAGAAGCTTCTCAACCGCGGCTCCTTCACCTGGCGCGGCTTGCCGGAGGCCGAAAGGCAAGGATTGACCGAGGCCAAGGCCATTGCCCTGGCGCTGAAACACCCGGCCCTCATCCGCCGCCCCCTGATCGAGCGTGAAGACGGCACGGTGACCACGGGCTTCGCCAGGAAGGTTCAGGAAGAACTCTTGAAGTAGGGCCTCAGCCTCTGACCAAGGGTCTGGTCATGCAGGTGGGGCCGCCCTCGCCCTTGCGGCAGATGTCGGCGCCGTCGATCAGTTCCACGGTCACGCCTGCCGCGCGCATGCGGGCGGCGGTCTCGGGATTGCCCGCCACCGCCATGGCATGGCGCGGACCCAGCGCCAGCACATTGCAGCCCATGGTCTCGAATTCCTCGTCCGGCACATGGATGAAGTTGATGCCGCGGGCCGCGAGGAATTCGGCGAGGCGCGCCGGCATGAGCGGCAGATAGACCACGGCGAGGTCGTGATCGAGGGGGCTCAGGACCGACATCAGGTGGAAGACATCGGCCTTGCCCTTGTAGTGCGGCAGGTCGAACCATTCGACCGTCACATCCGCGCCCGCCAGCGCCTGCAATTGGCGCACGCCCTCCAGATTGGTGCGATAGCCCACACCCGCCAGCAGGGTGTGGCGGTCGAGTCAGACGAGATCGCCGCCCTCGAGCTTGCCGTCGCCCGTGATGTCGCCCGCGACGGGAAGGCCGAGATTGGCCAGGGCCGCACCATTGATGGCGGGTTCGCCCCGGCGTTCGGGCTTGCCCATGCGCGGGCGCACCAGGCCCTGTGGCGTCACGACGAGCGCGTCATGGGTATAGAGCGAATCCATGGTGAGGCTTGGATCATCGGGCAATTCCACCACCGTGGCCCCGGTGGCCTTGATGATGGCCAGCGCCCGGTCAAATTCGGCGCGCGCATTGGCAAGGTCGGGGCGGGCATGATAGTTGAGCTTCTGCCATTCGGCATCGAGCCTGGCGTCCGAGGCAAAGGCCTCACGCGGGTGGCGCACTGCCACCAGTTTGAGGGGACCGTAATTGTTATAGGCGCCGAAATCGAAGCTCATGTGCGTCTGATCCTGAAAATGAAGGTGTCGCCGTCGCGAGTGCAACCCAGAAAGTCGTGGCCCTGTTCGCGGCAGTAGAGCGGCAGGTCGGTCTCTGCCATGGGGTCGGTGGCGATGACGGTCAGAGTGCGGCCGGGAGCCATGGCCTTCAGCCGCTTGCCCGCCTTCAGCACCGGCAGCGGGCAGAGCAGGCCAGAGAGATCAAGCATGTCATCGGGTTCGGCTTGCATGGCGGACCGGGTATAGTCAAAATCACCGGGGGAGAGAAGTGATGCCGCCGCTCTTGCAGAAGTTAGGGTTTACCGGACGCGCTGCGCGCCTGTTCATCGGGCCGGACCGGAAGAAAGGCCTGGAGACGGCGGAGCAGGCGGAACTGGCCCTGTCCTTCGCGGGCATTGCGGGCGATTGCCATGGCGGGCTGACGCGCCTCTCCGACAGCCGGACGCTGGCGGTCTACCGGCGCAATGTGCCGATCCGCAATGTGCGCCAGGTGACGCTGGTGGCGACGGAGGAACTGGCGGCGGTGGCCGCGGCCCTCGGGCTTCCGGTGATCGAGCCTGAATGGCTCGGGGCCAATGTCCTGACCACGGGCATTCCCGATCTCTCGCTTCTGCCGCCGTCGACGCGGCTGCAATTTCCCTCCGGTGCCACGCTGGTGGTGGACATGGAAAACCGGCCCTGCCGCTTGATTGCCGAGACGGTGGGCCGACGCCACCCCGAGGCCGAGGGCAGGCTGGTGGCGGCGGCGCACGAAAAGCGCGGGCTTACCGCCTGGGTGGAGCGCGAGGGCAGGATCATGGCGGGCGATGCGATCACGCTCTTCCTGCCGCCGCAGAGGATCTATCCGCACCCATGATCGCCGGTCTGATCATCGCGGGGGGCAGGGGCTTGCGCATGGCGGGTGCGGACAAGCTGACGGAGCGGCTTGGGCCGTTGCCGGTCATCGGGCATGTGGTGCGGGCGCTGGCCCCGCAGGTCGACCGGCTGGCGATCAATGCCAATGCGGCACCGGAACGATTTGAAGGCCTGGGCCTGGCGATCATTGCGGATGAGAAACGTTTCACGGGAAACCCCCTGGCGGGGCTTCAGGCCGGGCTGGTGTGGGCCGCGGCCCAGGGGGCGCAGGGCCTGCTCACGGTTTCCGGCGATACGCCCTTTCTGCCGCCCGACCTGGCGGCGCGCCTTGTGGCCGCGGCGGGGCCTGCCGCCGTTGCGGCTTCAGCGGGCCGCCGCCATCCCCTCATCGGCCTTTGGCCCCTTTCCCTTCGCCCGGCGCTGGAACAATTTCTGGCCGGTGGCCCGGACTGCCGCATCGGCGACTGGGCCCGGGCCGTGGGGGCGGTGGCGGTGGACTGGGACAACACACCCTTCGATCCCTTCTTCAACATCAACACGCGCGCCGACCTTGAGGGCGCGCGCCGCCTCATGGAGCAACAGGAATGGCCAAGGTGATCGGCGTCGCCGGGTTCAAGAATTCCGGCAAGACCACGCTGGTTGAGAAACTGGTGACGGCCCTGACCGGGCAGGGCATCCAGGTCTCCACGGTGAAGCACGCCCACCATTCCTTCGACATCGACCACGAGGGCCGCGATTCCTTCCGTCACCGCCGGGCGGGAGCGACCGAAGTGGCGGTGATCTCGCGCGACCGCTGGGCGCTGATCCATGAAACGCGCGGGGCCGAGCCGCCGCCGCTGGAGGCGATCCTCGCCATGATGGCACCCTGCGATCTCATCATCGTCGAGGGCTACAAGCGTGACAGCCATGACAAGATCGAGGTGCGGAACCTCGCCCTCGATCATCCGCGGCTGGCGGGCGACGATCCGAGCGTGGTGGCCATTGCCGCCACCGGCCCCGTGCCGGGTGCCCCCGTGCCGGTCTTCGACCGGGATGATGTGGCGGCGCTTTCCGCCTTCATTGTGCGGCACTGCGGGCTGAAAGCGGCGTCATAAATCTCCGCCCCTGTCGGAATCCGCCGCGTGGCGGTCGTTCCCTCTAGACCTCGCCAGGCTTTCCGTTCCTAATGTGCCGCAACGATATCCGGCAATGGTTCAGAGGACAGGACGATGAAAGCGAAGGCGCGCGTGGTGGTGATCGGCGGTGGCGTGGTGGGGGTGGCGACCCTCTATGCGCTGGCGCGCAAGGGCTGGAGCGATGTGGTGCTGGTGGAGCGCAAGGAGCTGACATCAGGCTCCACCTGGCATGCGGCGGGCCTGTTGCCGCTGTTCAACCTGTCCTACTCGGTGGGCCAGATTCACAAATACTCGGTCAACCTCTACAACGAGCTGGAGGCCGAGACCGGGCAGAACGTGGGCTTCAAGCGCGTCTCCAACATCCGCCTGGCGCGCACCAGCGACCGCTGGGACGAGTTCATGTATTACGCCGGGGTGGCCGAGACCATCGGCATCACGGTGAACAAGCTGACGCCCGAGCAGGTGAAGGACATCTGGCCGCTGGCCGAGATGGACGGGATCATCGGCGCCATCCAGCACCCGGATGACGGCTACATCCAGCCCGCCGACCTGACCCAGGCCCTGGCCAAGGGGGCGCGCGCCCGGGGGGCCGAAATCTACCGCTACACTACCGTCACGGGCATCACCCAGCAGGCGGATGAAACCTGGGTGGTGCATACCGACAAAGGCGACATCGCCTGCGAGCACATCGTCTCGGCCACCGGCAACTTCGCCCGCAAGACCGGGGCCATGGTGGGGCTGGAGGTGCCGGTCATTCCGGTCGAGCACCAATATATCGTCACCGAGCCGCACCCCGCCATCGTCGAGCGCCAGAAGAAGGGCCTGCCCGAGATGGGGGTTTTGCGCGAGGCCGATTCAAGCTGGTACATGCGCGAGGAAAACGGCGGCCTGCTGCTCGGCCCCTATGAGAAGGGGGCACCGTGCTGCTACGTCGACGGGCCCTCGGACCAGAGCGAGTATGAACTGTTCCAGGAGGATCTGGACCGGCTCGCCCCGCACATCGAAACCGCGATCACCCGGGTTCCGGCCTTCGGCGAGGTGGGCATCAAGAAGGTCTATAACGGGGCCATCGCCTATACGCCCGATGGCAACCCGATCATCGGGCCGGCCCCGGGGCTCAAGAATTTCTGGCTGAACGAGGGCCACAGCTTCGGCGTCACCGCCGCCGGCGGGGCGGGCTGGCAGCTGGCCGAATGGATCATCGAGGGCGAACCGTCGATCGACATGATGGGGGTCGATCCCCGGCGCTTCGGCCCCTATGCCACCGAGGGCTATCTGCGCGCAAAGAATGAGGAGGCCTATGCCAATGTCTTCACGCCGCATTACCCGGACGAGGAGCGCGCGGCGACCCGGCCCCTGAAGCGCACGCCCTGCTATGACCGCATGCGGGATCTCGGGGCCGTCTTCGGCTCGGTCTATGGCTGGGAACGGCCCGGCTGGTTTGCGCCGAAAGACTATGCCCTGAGCACGGCGGAGATCGCCAGCCCCGATGTGCTGACCAACCACAACCACGCGCCCGCGCTGGCGGATGGCCGCATCGTCGAAAAGTGGTCCTTCCGGCGCTCCAACTATTTCAGGTTCGTGGGCGAGGAATGCCGCAACGTCATGGAGAATGTCGGCCTGCAGGACATGTCGGCCTTCGCCAAGATGGAGGTCTCCGGGCCCGGCGCGCGCACCTGGCTGGAACACATCCTCGCCAACAAGATTCCGAAGAAGATGGGGCGCATCGCGCTCTGCCATCTGCTGACGCCGCGCGGCGGCGTGCGCTCGGAGTTCACGGTCTATGAGTGGAAGCCGGGGCGCTTCTACCTCGTCTCGGCGGGCGCCTATGAGGCGCACGACCACGACACGCTGCGGCGGCTTCTGCCCAAGGACGGCTCGGTGACGCTGACGCCGCTCACCACCGCCATGGGGGTTCTGGTGCTGGCCGGGCCCAATTCGCGCAAGGTGTTGCAGAAATTGACGCGGGCCGATCTGTCCAACGCCGCCTTTCCCTGGCTCTCGGGCAAGCCGATTTCGGTCGGGCCGGTTTCCACCCATGCGCTGCGCGTGAATTTCGTGGGCGAACTGGGTTGGGAGTTCCATCACCCCATCGAGCAGCAGGTGAAGCTCTTCGATCTGCTGCTGGAGGCGGGCAAGGAATTCGGCATCCGCCCCTATGGCATCAAGGCCATGTCGTCGCTGGCGGTGGAGAAGAGCTACCGCCTGATCCCGCGTGAACTCTCCATCGAGTATTCGGCCTATGAGTCGGGCCTCGACCGCTTCGTTCACCCGGACAAGGGCGACTTCATCGGCCGCGACGGGCTGGTCCAGGGCAAGGCCAAGGGCCTGAACTGGAATTTCGTCACCATGGAAGTGCATGGCGTGGGCGATGGCGATTCCGATGCGCGGGGGTCCGAACCGATCCATGCCGGCGGCAAGCTGGTGGGCCGCGTCACCACCGGGGCCTATGGCTTCCGGGTGCAGAAGTCGCTGGCCCTGGGCATGGTGCGGCCGGATCATGCCAAGCTCGGCACGGAACTCACCATCACCATTCTGGGCAAACCCTTCACGGCCACGGTCATCGGCGAAAGCCCCTATGATGCGGAGAATGCCGCGCTGCGTGCCTGAGGCATGGGGGCTGCACCCCAAACGCAACGGCGGTGGGCCACCCTGATTGGCATCACCGCCGTTCTCATGTGGGCCACCCTTGCCGCCCTATCGGCGGCGTCCGGCAGGGTGCCGCCCTTTCAGCTCACGGCCATGACCTTTCTGGTGGGCGGCATGGTGGGGGCGGCAAGCTGGCTGTTCCGGCCCGGCGCGGTCAGGGTGCTGAAACAGGACTGGCGGGTCTGGGCCCTGGGGGTCGGCGGTCTGTTCGGCTATCACGCCGTCTATTTCTCGGCGATCCGCGCCATCCCCGCGGTGGAGGCGAGCCTCATCGCCTATCTCTGGCCGCTGTTCATGGTGGTGTTTTCCTCCTTCCTGCCGGGTGAGCGCCTGCGCGGCCATCATCTCATCGGCGTGGTGCTGGGGCTTATGGGCGCGGCGCTGGTCATCACCCGGGGCGAGGGGCTGGGCTTTGCCGGGGGCCTGTCGCAAGGCCATCTGCTCGCCTTTGCCTGCGCCTTCATCTGGGCGGGCTATTCGGTCCTGTCGCGGCGCTTTGCCGGGGTGTCGTCGGATGTGGTGGCGGGCTTCTGCCTGGTCACGGCAGTGCTGGCGGGCCTCACCCATCTGGCCACCGAAACCACGGTCTGGCCGGAAACCCTGCGCCAGTGGCTGGCGGTTCTTGGTCTTGGCCTCTTTCCGGTGGGGGCCGCCTTCTATGTCTGGGACTTTGGCGTGAAGCGCGGCGACATCATGGTGCTGGGGGCGGCCTCCTACCTGTCGCCGCTCTTGTCCACGCTGGTGCTGGTGGCGGTGGGCCTGGCCCCGGCGCATTGGTCGGTATGGGCGGCCTGCCTTCTCATCACGGCGGGGGCCCTCATCGCCGCCCGGGACATGCTGTTCAAACGCCGCGGCAACAAAAATTAGCGCAACGGACGATCAAATCGGAACGATTTGAGAGAGAAAAGTTGCGCCAACATATTGATTTTCGAGCAACTGATCGGCGGCAGTTGAGTCCAACTGACCGCCGGTTGCTCTAGCGCATCGGATGGTCAATTGAATCCATATCCTGCGGCTGCGAGATAGTTGGAGCACT
>CALMUW010000118.1 GCA_937872985.1 uncultured Alphaproteobacteria bacterium | reverse complement strand
GCGACCCCCCCCCCCCCCCCCCCTCCCCCCCCCCCCCCCTCCGCTTTGTTCCCCCAGCCCCCGCCCCGTCCCCCCCCCCCGCCCCCGCCAATAGCCCCAGTCGGTTTCGGTGTTGGACGGGGTCAGGATCACCTCGGCTCCGGCCTCGGCCAGGGCGCGCGCCAGCAGTGGAAACCCGATGTCGTAACAGATGACGAGGCCGACCTTCACCCGCCCCGTGTCGAACACCATGAGGTCGCGCCCGCCCGCCATGCCGCCGGGGTCGCGCTCCCAGGGCGTGGGCATGATCTTGTCATAGCGCGCCACGCGGCCACGCGGGCCGAAGACATGGGCGACGTTATGGGTCTGGCCCGCGCGTCGCTGCGGCCCGCTGCCGGAGACCAGCGTCACGCCATGCTTCATGGCCAGCGCGCGGTGGACGGCATTGGCCTCGTCCCATGCTTCGGACACGGCATCGAAACTCGCCTGCACCGCGCCGCCCCGCCCGGTCAGCGCCGCCAGTTCCATGGCCCCATATTCCGGGAAGACCAGAAGCTCCGCGCCCTGCGCCACCGCCGTGCTCACCCATTGCTCCTGCCGCGCCGCCCAGTCGGCGAAGGTTGCGGGCGCCACGAGATCATATTGCGCGGCGGCAAGTCGAAGACGGCGGCTCATGTCTTCTTCCGTCCTGCATCATGCGGCGCGGCATCATCTTCCAGATGGAAGCGCCGCATCAGCCGGTGAAAGGGTGCCACCAGAAACAGACCGGCGGCGGCGAAGAACACGAAGCCCGAGACCAGCGCATAGACCCCCTCGAAGAATTGCCCCGCCGGCGTGTCCAGCCGGTCCAGCGGCCCCATGCCCGACAGGATCATGGCGGCATTGGCGAAGGCCTGCATCTTGTCCATGGGCCCAAACCAAGCATAGCCCGCAATGCCTGCGGCCAAGGCCCCCGTGATGATGGCCAGCGCCCACAGCGCATTACGCCACCAGCGCCCGGCAAAGACCGAGGACGATGACAATCGCCGCCCGTCAGTCATGGGGAAACAGCCTCGCCCCTTGCTCGTCGACGATCTGCCGCCCTTTGATCAGGGCAAAGCGTGCGGCACTCTCGGCGTCGGTGAAGCGGTCAGCGCGGATGAAGGCATGTTCCGCGCCCGGATGGTCCTCCCTGCGGATGGCCCCGGCCAATTGCCACTGGCCGCCCTCCTTGTAGGGCCGGGCTTCGATGATGAAACCCTTGTAGCTCTCCGTGGCCGTCACCGCCGGTTCTTCCGCCGCGCCGCCGCCGAACAATTTTTTCCAGAAGGACATGACGCCTCTCCTCGTTCGACCGCGATCCTATCATGACACGCCCATGACGTGCACCACGATCTCGCGGGTGTGCGCGGCGCGCCGGTGCTCGAACAGATAGATGCCCTGCCAGGTGCCCAGCACCATGCGGCCCCCGGCAATGGGGATCGCCAGCGACGTCGCCGTCAGCGCCGTCTTGATGTGGGCGGCCATGTCGTCCGGCCCTTCCAGCGTGTGGATGAAGGCGGGATCGCCATCCGGCACCAGGCGCTTCAAGAATGCGTTGAGATCATGGTGCACATCGGGGTCGGCATTCTCGTTGATGATGAGCGAGCATGAGGTATGGCGGCAGAACACCGTCACCATGCCGGCACCAACACCCGTTTCCGCCACCACCTCCGCCACCGCGTCGGTGACCTCATAAAGCCGCGCGCCTCGGGTCCGGACATTGATCTGCCGCTGGGTCTGTTTCATGCTGACTGAATGCCGCCTTCGTTTCCCTTTGTCAAAACTCCTCCCACCCACATGAGAACGGCGGCCCGCCGGACCGCCGCTGATCGTTTCATCCGTCGACGGATTATTTCACCCGGGACCAACGCTCGGAATCGCACATGGATTTGCCCACGGCGCAGCCCTTGATGGAGAGCGAGTTCCCCGACACGGACACGCTGCCGTTGAAGGTCATGAAGCCCGGCATGGACGGATGCTTCATGGCCCCGCCCGCCCAGGTGTTGCCGCTGCCGGCCATGCCATGGCACATTTCAAAGCCCGGCTTGGAGCCGGAGACGATCTTGCAATAAAGCTTGCCGTTGCTGACCAGCGCCTTCACCGTGTCGCCGTTCTGACGCTTCCAGGTGCCCTGCGGCCCATCGGCCAGCGCCGTTCCCGCCGTAAAGGCCAGAGCCGCAATCCCCCACATCACGATCTTGGTATAAGTCATGAGTCCCTCCTCGCGAGGCCATGCCCCCACGGGCTTCACCTCATGCGCACATTAGAAACCGATAATGAGGAGCTTGGCAATCGCGGCGGCAAGGGGCCCGGTCATTTCTGACCTGCACATGCGGCATGGCCATAGAGACAGATAAAAGGGTCCGGCAGCACTTTGGGGGTTGCCGCCGGACCCGTCCACAGCGCAGGTGTGACGGCTAATCCAACCCCCCATTGCGAACCCCGCTGATAAGGGGGCGCGGCGGCGAATTTTCCATGGGCCTCCGGCCAAACACCCGGAAATATTGTGGGTTTTCTTATCAAATGATAAGCCGTGCAGCGGCAAGCCGCCGCTGGCGCCGCCCCGCCATTGCAGGCAATCTGTGCCGCGCACGCTCAGGAGGCGCCCCATGCTGCCCGAACCCCTGTTCAGGTATTTCTCCGCCCGCACCGATCTTTCCGACCGCGACCGCCGCGTTCTGGGCGAATTGTTCGACACGCGCCGCCGCTTCGTCGCCGATGGCGCCGTGGTGCTGGAGCCGGATGCGCGCCCCAATTACAGCATTCTCATCACCGCCGGTTTCGTGGCGCGTTATCACCCCCTCGCCACCGGCCAGCGCCATTTGACCGCGCTCCACATTCCAGGGGACTTCGTTGACCTGCACGGGTTTCTGCTGCGCCAGATCGACCACGGCCTCGTGGCCCTCCCCGACTGCGCCTCCATGACGGTGAAGCACGCGCGGCTCCGTGACTTCTCCGTGGCCGAGCCGCCCCTCACCCGGCTGTTGTGGATGTCCACCGTCATCGATGCCGCCATTCATCGCGCCTGGATTCTCGCTGCGGGGCGGCGCAAGACCGAGCAGCAGATCGCCCATTTCCTCTGCGAGATGTTCCGTCGGCTGAGGATCGTGGAGATGACCCGCGATCACACCTTCTCCCTTCCCCTCAAGCAGAAGGAAATCGCCGCGCTCATGGGCCGTTCGGATGTGCACGTGAATCGCGCCGTGCAGAAACTGCGCAAGAGCGGGCTGGTGACCTGGACCAATTCCCATGTCACCATCCATGACTTCGCGGCGCTGGCCGAACTTGGCGAATTCGACGACACTTATCTTTCAGAGAGGATCGAGCCGCGCTGACCGCGCTGGCGCCGGAGATGCCCATGGCCAGTGAAAGTTTCTATCCCGATGTCATGCCGCCTCACCCCGGCCATCCCAAACGCGCCGACTTCACCATGGTAAACCTGGCGGACGGCAAGGGCCGTGGTCTGGTGACGGCAAGGCCCCTGGCGGCGGGTGCGGAGGTGGCGCAACTGGCAGGCCTGGTAACGCCCACCCCCTCCCTCGATACGCTGCAAATCGGTCCTGAGCTTTACATGGCCGATCCATGGTTCAGCCGTTTCCTGCTCCACCATTGCGATCCCAACTGCCGGGTGGATCAGACGCAGATGCGCCTTATGGCGCGCCGCGCCATTGCGCCGGGCGAACGCATCACCATTGACTACACGCAAACCGAAGATCGTCTCGGGCGGCAATTCGAATGCCGCTGCGGCGCGCCCGATTGCCAAGGCTGGATCATGGGCCGCAAGGAAACGCCGAACGCTGAAGGCCAAGCCTTTCTCACGCCCGGCAGCAGATGATCAGTGCCCGAAAATTCGCCTGCACCGGACTCAACTGCCGCCGACAAGTTGCTCGAAAATCAATATGTTGGCGCAACTTTTCTCTCTCAAATCGTTCCGATTTGATCGTCCGTTGCGCTAGAGCAACCGGCGGTCAGTTGGACTCAACTGCCGCCGACAAGTTGCTCGAAAATCAATATGTTGGCGCAACTTTCCTCGCTCAAATCGTTCCGATTTGATCGTCCGTTGCGCTAGAGCAACCGGCGGTCAGTTG
>CALMUW010000117.1 GCA_937872985.1 uncultured Alphaproteobacteria bacterium | reverse complement strand
GCAGGTGTTGAGGATGACGAGATCGGCTTCGCCCGCGTCGGCGGTTTCGCCATACCCCAGCCCCGCCAGAATCTCGGCCATGCGGGCCGAGTCATAGGCGTTCATCTGGCAGCCATAGGTCTTGATGTGGACCTTTTTGGAATGGGGCCGGGTCATGCTGCCCCCTCTATCGCAGGGGCAGGGGGCGGGAAAAGGGCAAAATCACCGCCGCCCGGCGAGGATGAGCGCCAGATCTTCGGCGATGGTTTCCTGCACCCGGCGCGCCGGCGACTTGCGGTCGGAAAAATCCGATGGCTGCAGCGGCGGGTGGAAGCGCAGAGGGCCCACGAGCGGTCCCGCCTGCAACACGCCCCAGAGGTGTGGCATCAGGTCCATGTCGCCATACCAGGCAAAGACCGGCCGGTGGCGCGGCAACAGCGGCAGGCCGTGAAACCGCACATGGGCCATGGTGACGGGATGGACCGGCACATTGCCCAGGACCGCCGCCGCAAAGAACGACGACTTGAAGGGCAGAAGGCGGGTGCCGTCGCCGGAGGTGCCCTCGGGAAACAGCACCATGATCTCGCCCGCCGCCAGCCGCTCCTGCAGGTCCGCGCGCGATGGGCCGGTGCTGTGCCGCCGCTCGCGGTTGATGAAGAGGGTGCGGTGCAGCCGCGCCATGAAGCCGAACAGCGGCCAGCCCGCCACCTCCTGCTTGCTGACGAAGGCCAGCGGGGCCGCCGCCGCCAGCACCGGAATGTCGAGCCATGAGAGATGATTGGCGGTGATGAGGGCGGGGCCGCTGGCGGGCACAGGGCCCTCGATCACCAGCCGGACCCCGATGATGCGGCACAGGAGCCGGGCAAACCACGGCGGAAAGCCCCGGGCTGTCTCCCCCTGAATGAAGCGCCGCAGGGCCAGTGCGGCAATCACCGGCAGGCCAACCGAGAGCAGCGCCAGCACCTTGGCCAGGGCCACCATCCGTCTCATGGCAGGGCGCGCCGCAACAGCAGGGCATCGACCGGCTGCTCGCGCCCGCTGGTGTAATAGCGCGGACGCAGGCCCGCCTGGCTGAAGCCATGGGCGTGATAGAGCGCGCGCGCCGCGTCATTATCGGCGGCCACATCGAGGAAGAGCCGGGTGGCGCCCGCCGCAGCAAGCCGGGGCATCAGGGCCGTCATCAGGCCATGGCCAGCGCCCCGGCGCTGCTGCGCGGGCCTGGTGCAGATGGTGATGATCTCGGCCTCGTCGGCGGCCTGCTGCGCCAGAACAAAACCCACCGGCTCCTCATGGTCGCGCGCGACGAGGGCGAGAGCGCCGGGCAGGCGGAGAAGATTGGCGAGATCGTCAGCCGTCCAGCCCCCGGCGAAACATTCGCCATGGATGGCGGCCAGAACCTCTGCCTGCTCCGGCCCCACAGCGGCGAAGGTGAGCGCCGACAGCGGCCGCCGCGCGGCCATCTGTGGCCTGGCGTCCGCCGGCTTGAGATAGAGCGGGCGCGGCAGTCCGGGAAGGATGGGAAGGCCTGCGGCCAGGGCAGCGAAGGTTTCGGCCACCGGCCAGTCCGGCCCCGGCGCCCGGACAAGACCGCTGCGCGCGGCAGCGGCCATCACCGCCCCTGCCGCCGTGCCCGCCACCAGCAGGGGTCCGGCGGGAAGCTGGGCCGCAAGCGCCTCCACCCGGAACAGGGCCGGTGCCAGCACCTCGGTTCTGCCGTCATAGAGCGCGGCATAGCATTGGCCGAGGCGCGCATCGCTCGCCACCAGCACGGGCCCGGTGCCGCGATGGGGGGCCGCCATGGCCATGAGACTGTTGATCCCCGTTACCGGCAGGCCCCGCGCCAGACCCACCCCGTGCGCGAAGGACAGGGCGATCCGCGGGCCGGGGAGGGTGCCGGGGCGGGGGGTCCCCGCCAGCCGCGACAGGTCCGCCAGGCCAGGGCCCGCCGCCGCCATGACCTCGGCCACCAGGGGGGCAAGCGCCTCGGCATGGCCCCGGTCCATGGGTCGTGCCGCCGCCGCCAGAATTTTCTTCCGCGCCGGGTCAAACACCGCCGCCGAGCAGCAGGCCATGGAGGTATCGAGGGCAAGCAACATGGCTGGCCGGGATAGTCTCAGGCCCCGTCCTTGGCAAGGCTGGGAAAGACCCCGGCGGCGGGAAGCGTTTCGATCCGCCCGAAGCCCGCCAACGCATGGACCCGCCCCGGCACCAGCCGGAACAGGCCGAAGTCGCCAAAGCGGGCATAGCCTTCGGCCTCCGGGTGCCGGGCGAGATAGTGCCCCAGGGCCGCCGCGACCGACACCGGCTCCAGCCGCCCCATGATGGTGATGCGCGACCCCGTCAGCACATCGCCCCGGTCCGGCAGTTCCGCCACCAGCAGGGCACAGCGCGGGTCCGCCGCCAGATTCTTCGTGTGCCAGGCCAGGGTGGAAAAGAGAAACAGCGGAAAACCCTCCCCATCCTGCGCCACATTGACCAGGGAGGCATAGGGCGCGCCGTCATCGCGGTTCAGGCTGGCCAGCGTGCCCGTGCGCGCCCGGGTCAAAAGCTCATACATGGCCCGGCCCGGGGCTTCGGCCTTTTCCCCTGTCATCGTGCTCGCCTTTCCGCTCGTCTCGGCCTAAACTCTTGCCACAATTTGTTCCGGTTTCCTACTTAGACGGCGAACCTCAAGGAAATTATTGGATGAACAAGAAAATGCCCACCGTTGCCCTGGTAGACGACGATCGCAACATCCTGACCTCCGTCGGCATGACGCTGGAAGCCGAAGGCTATTCGGTCCAGAAATACAATGACGGCCAGGCCGCCCTGCAGGGCCTGCAGGACAATCCGCCCGACATGGCCATCTTCGACATCAAGATGCCGCGCATGGACGGCATGGAGCTGTTGCGCCGCATCCGCCAGAAGACCGACCTGCCGGTGATTTTCCTCACCTCCAAGGATGACGAGATCGACGAACTCTTCGGCCTGAAGATGGGGGCCGACGACTTCATCAAGAAGCCCTTCTCGCAGCGCCTGCTGGTGGAGCGGGTCAAGGCCGTGCTGCGCCGCGCCGGCGCGCGTGATGTCGCCGCCGCCCCGCAGGAAGCCCCCAAGGTCATCGAACGCGGCAAGCTCGCCATGGATCCCGACCGCCACTCCTGCACCTGGGACGCCAGGCCCGTGACCCTCACCGTCACCGAATTCCTCATCCTGCAGTCGCTGGCCCAGCGCCCCGGCATCGTGAAAAGCCGCGATGCCCTGATGGATGCGGCCTACGACGATCAGGTCTATGTCGATGACCGCACCATCGACAGCCACATCAAGCG
>CALMUW010000116.1 GCA_937872985.1 uncultured Alphaproteobacteria bacterium | reverse complement strand
GTGCAAGGACCGCCCCGGCTTCATCGCCAACCGCCTCGGCGTCTTCTGGCTGCAGGCCGCGGTGGTGGAAGCCTTTCAGGCGGGGCTGGACATCGAGGAAGCCGACGCCATCATTGGCCGCCCCATGGGCATTCCCAAGACCGGCGTCTTCGGGTTGCTCGACCTCGTGGGCCTCGACCTCATGCCCCATGTCAACGCCTCCATGGCCGCCTCCCTGCCGCAGGACGATCCCTTCCACGCGCTGAACCAGCCGCTGCCGCTCATCGAACGCATGATCAAGGACGGCTATACCGGCCGCAAGGGCAAGGGCGGCTTCTATCGCCTGAACCGCGACAAGGGCAAACGCAAGGAAGCCATCGATCTCGTCTCCGGCACCTACCGCGACCAGCGCAAGGCGCAGGTCGATGCCATTGCCGAGTCGGGCCGCAGCCTGGCGAAGCTTTTGTCTCATGACAGCAAGCATGGCCGCTATGCCTGGAAGGTCATGGGGCCGACGCTGGCCTATGCCGCCGCCCGCGCCGGTGAAGTCACCGACAACATCGCCGACATCGATGAGGCCATGCGCCTCGGCTATAACTGGAAGTTCGGCCCCTTCGAGCTGATCGACCAATTGGGCAGCCAGTGGTTCGCCGACCGCCTGGAAAAGGAAGGCAGGGCGGGGCCCGCCATTCTCAAAACGGCGGCGGGCCGCCCCTTCTACCGGGTGGAAGCGGGCGTGCGTCAGGTCATGGGTCTTGATGGCAGCTATCACGCCATCAAGCGCCCCGAAGGCGTCATCATGCTGGAGGACATCAAGCGCCGCTCCGAGCCGCTGCTCAAGAACGGTTCCGCCGCCCTGTGGGACATCGGCGACGGCGTGGTCTGTTTTGAATTCACCAGCAAGATGAACTCGCTGGACGCCGACACCATGGCGCTCTTCATGAAGGCCATTGCCCTGGTCAAGAAGGGCTACAAGGCCATGGTGGTCTATAATGAAGGCAGCCACTTCTCCGCCGGGGCCAACCTGGGCCTTGCCGCCTTCGCCGCCAACATCGCGGCCTGGGGCGAGATCGAAAATCTCGTGGGCGGCGGCCAGTCCACCTATATGGCGCTGCGCTATGCTCCCTTCCCGGTCGTCTCGGCCCCTTCGGGCATGGCGCTGGGCGGCGGCTGCGAAATCCTGCTGGCGTCGGACGCGGTGCAGGCCCACGCCGAAACCTATACCGGCCTCGTCGAAGTGGGCGTTGGCCTTATCCCCGGCTGGGGCGGCTGCAAGGAGATGCTCCACCGCTGGGGCACCATCGGCAACCTGCCCAAGGGTCCCATGCCCGCCGTGGCCCGTGCCTTCGAGATCATCTCGGTGGCAACCGTGGCCAAGTCCGCCGCGGAAGCCAAGGAATACCTGTTCATGCGGCCTTCGGACGGCATCACTATGAACCGCTATCGCCTGCTGGCCGACGCCAAGGCCAAGGCTCTCGATCTGGCCAAGGATTACAAGCCGCCGGAGCCGCCCACCTTCAACCTGCCCGGTCCCTCGGGCCGCGTGGCGCTGGACATGGCGGTGGCCGGTTTCCACCGTCAGGGCAAGGCCACCGACCATGACCTCGTGGTGCTGGGTGAACTGGCCGAGGTGCTGTCGGGCGGCGACACCGATGTCATCAAGACCATGACCGAGGCCGAGGTTCTGGAACTGGAGCGCACCCGATTCATGAACCTGGTGCACCATGAGGGCTCGCTGGACCGCATCACCCACATGCTGGAAACCGGCAAGCCGCTGCGTAACTGACCGCGACAGGAGAACACCCATGGCAAATTTCAAGGCTCCCCTGCGCGACATGCGCTTCGCCCTCTATGAGCTCAACGCCGGCGACGAGCTGGCCAAGCTTCCGGGCTACGAGGACTTCACCCGCGATCTCATCGACCCCGTGCTCGATGAGGCGGCCAAGATCTGCGAGGAAGTGCTGCATCCCCTGAACCGCCCCGGCGACGAGGAGGGCTGCACCTGGGACAATGGCGTGGTGCGCACGCCCAAGGGCTTCAAGGACGCCTACACCCTGTTCCGCGAGGGCGGCTGGACCTCCATCGCCTGCGATCCGGCCTATGGCGGCCAGGGCATGCCCAAGGCCATCAACGTCCTCATGGAAGAGATGATCTGTTCCGCCAATCTCTCCTTCGGCATGTATCCCGGCCTGTCGCATGGGGCCTATGTGGCGTTGCACGGCTATGGCGCGGATGACCTCAAGTCCGCCTATCTGCCCAAGATGGTGGACGGCACCTGGTCCGGCACCATGTGCCTGACCGAACCCCACTGCGGCACCGACCTTGGCCTCCTGCGCACCAGGGCCGTGCCCAAGGGCGACGGCAGCTATAAGATCTCCGGCACCAAGATCTTCATTTCGGCGGGCGAACACGACCTCACCGAAAACATCATCCATCTGGTTCTGGCAAAACTTCCCGACGCCCCCAAGGGGGTCAAGGGCATCAGCCTCTTCCTGGTGCCCAAGTTCCTGCCCAAGGACGATGGCACGCCGGGCCAGCGCAACGGCGTTGCCTGCGCCTCCATCGAACACAAGATGGGCATCAAGGCCTCGGCCACCTGTGTCCTGAACTTCGATGAGGCCACCGGCTGGCTCATCGGCGAGCCGCACAAGGGCATGCGCGCCATGTTCGCCATGATGAACACCGAGCGCCTGTCGGTCGGCGTGCAGGGTCTGGGCCTCGCCGAAGCCTCCTATCAGGGGGCGGTGGCCTATGCCAGGGAGCGCCTGCAAGGCCGCGCTCTCTCCGGCACCAAGTATCCCGACAAGCCCGCCGATCCGCTGATCGTCCACCCCGACATCCGCCGCATGCTGCTCACCCAGCGGGCCTGGATCGAAGGTTCGCGCGCCCTGTCCGTCTGGGCGGCAACGGCGCTCGACAAGTCGAAGCATCACCCCGATCCCAAGGAGCGGGAACGGGCCGAGGACTTCATCGCCGTCATCACCCCGGTGGTGAAGGCGCTGATGACCGACATGGGCTTTGAGGTGACGAACCTCGGCGTTCAGGTTCTGGGCGGCCACGGCTACATCCGCGAGCACGGCATGGAGCAATATGTCCGCGATGCCCGCATCGCCCAGATCTACGAGGGCACCAACGGCATTCAGGCGCTCGACCTGGTGGGCCGCAAGATGCCGGCCCATGCCGGGCGCTACCTGCGCCAGGTCTTTCATCCCCTCTCGGCCTATATAGAGAAGACCATCGACAAGGACGGCATGACCGAATTTGTCGAGCCGCTGGCCAAGGTCTTTGGCCGCCTGCAGCAGGCCACCGCCCAGGTGGCCCGCAGCGGCATGTCCAGGCCCGATGAGGCCGGAGCCGCCGCCACCGACTATCTCCGCCTCATGGGCTTCACCGTTCTGGCCTACCTCTGGGCGCGCATGGCCGAAATTTCCCTGCCGAAGTTGGCGACGGATGACCCGGATGGCTTCTACAAGGCCAAGGTCATGACGGCACGCTTCTTCATGGAGCGGCTTCTGCCCCAGGCCACGGCCCATTTCCAGGCGGTCATGGCCGGCGGCAAGACCATGATGGCCTTCGAGGAAGCGGCATTCTGAGTGAAGGATTGAGGGCATGAACCTCTGGTTCCGCCTGCTCAAAATTTTGTTGCAGGGCCTGTGGCGGCCGCGCGTGCCCTGGGACGAGCGCACCTTGCTCCGTTTCCGGGTCTGGCCGCTCGACCTCGACATCAACCTGCACATGACCAATGCGCGCTACCTGGCGCTCATGGATCTGGGCCGCCTCAATCTCATCCTGCAAACCGGCCTCGGCCGGCTGGTGGTGCAGGAACGCTGGGGCCCGGTCATCGCCTCGGCCCTGGTGCGCTTCCGCCGCCCGCTTCACCTCTTCGAGGCCTTCACGCTTTCCACCCGCATCATCGGCTGGGACGAAAAGTGGATCTTCATCGAGCACCGCATCGAGCGCGGCAACACCCTTGTCTGCCACGCGCTGGTGAAGGGCCTGTTCATGTCGCCCAGGGGTGCCGTGCCGCCGGAGCGCATCGCGCGCGCCATCGGCCACGAGGGTGCAGCACCGCCCCTGCCGGATTGGGTGAAGGACTGGATGGCGGTGGAAGCCGCGCAAACCCGCTTCGGCATCAGCAATGGGGGAGAACCATGAGAGGGGGAGAACCATGAGAACGCTTGCAGGCAAGACGCTGTTCATCACCGGTGCCTCGCGCGGCATCGGCAAGGCCATTGCATTGCGTGCGGCGCGCGATGGGGCCAACATCGTGGTGGCCGCCAAGACCGACACGGAGCACAAGCGCCTGCCGGGCACCATTCATTCCGCTGCTGCCGAGATCGCGGCGGCGGGCGGCAAGGCCTTGGCCGTGGTGGTGGATGTGCGCGAGGAGGAGAGTGTCAGGGCCGGGGTTGCCGCCGCCATCGATCGTTTCGGCGCCATCGACATAGTGGTCAACAATGCCAGCGCCATCAACCTGACCAACACGGCGGACACGCCCATGCGCCGCTATGACCTGATGATGCAGGTGAACCAGCGTGGCACCTTCACCGTCACCCAGGCCTGCCTGCCGCACCTGAAAAGGGCGGTGAACCCGCATATCCTCACGCTCTCGCCGCCGCCCTCGCTGGATCCCAAATGGTATGGCCCGCATGTCGCCTACACCATGTCCAAGATGGGCATGAGCCTGTGCGTGCTGGGCTGGGCCGAGGAGTTCAGGGAACACGGCATCGCCGCCAATGCGCTCTGGCCGCGCACCATCATCGCCACGGCGGCCCTGGCCATGCTGGGCGGCATGATCAGGCCGGAACATTGCCGCAGGCCGGAAATCGTGGCCGATGCGGCCCATGCCATTGTGACGCGGCAAGCCCGCGAATGCACCGGCAATTTCTTCATCGACGAGGACGTGCTGACCCAGGAAGGTGTTGCAGATCTTGCACAATATGCGGTCGTTTCGGGGGCGAATCCATTGCCTGATCTCTTTGTCGAGGGCTTCGGCGCGGGCTAGAGCAACCGGTGGTCAGTTGGAATCAACTGCCGCCGACAAGTTGCTCGAAAATCAATATGTTGGCGCAACTTTTCTCCCTCAAATCGTTCCGATTTGATCGTCCGTTGCGCTAGGCCTGTCACATCGCCGTGAGGCCGGAACCAACTGACCGGCACTGCCGTTTCTCGCTCATTCAATTGTGTGCGAAGACGGCGATACCATGGCCCTCACCATTGGCAGTCTGCTTGCCCTCAGCTTTGTCATTTCGCTCATCGCCCTGCTGTTCCTCATCTGGGGCATCACCGGCGGGCAGTTCGATGTGGATCAGCGCGATGCCAATATCATCTTCACCGCGGATGACGCCGTAAACCACAAGGACAGGGATCATCGTTTCGACACCGAAGCCGCGGGCATCGATGAAGTCTCCCGCGGCCCCGTCCGGGTTCTCATCGCCAGCGCCATCTTGTGGCTGGTGCTCGGCTCCATCTTCGGCCTCATCAGCTCGCTCAAGATGCATTGGCCCGATCTGCTCGACCAGTGGGCACCCCTGACCTTCGGGCGCCTGCGCACACTGCATCTCAATGCCGTGGCCTATGGCTGGTCGTCATTGGGAAGCCTCGCCGCCGTCATGTGGCTCATCCCGCGCATCTTTCACACGCCGCTGCGGTTTCCGCGCTTGCCGCTCTATGGCGCGGTGATCTGGAATGCCGGTCTGGCGGCGGGGCTCATCGCCATCGCGCTCGGCTGGACCGACGGACTGGAGTGGCTGGAAATTCCCTGGCAGATCGACGGAGCCCTGGCGGTCGGCGGGGCGCTCTTCGCCATTCCGCTCATTGCTTCCGCGCTTTCCCGTCAGGTCAATCACATCTATGTCTCGGGCTGGTACTTCATTGCCGCCCTGTGCTGGTTTCCGGTTCTCTTCATCATCGCCAATTTCCCCTACGTTCACTCGGGCGCGGAGCAGGCGGCGGTGAACTGGTGGTTTGCCCATAATGTGCTGGGCCTCTGGCTGACGCCGCTGGGCGTGGGCATCGCCTATTATTTCATTCCCAAAATCATCGGCAAGCCCATCTATTCCTACAGCCTGTCGCTGGTCGGCTTCTGGGGCCTGGCCCTGTTCTACAGCCAGGTCGGCATTCACCATCTCATCGGCGGGCCGGTCCCCACCTGGCTGGTCAATGTCTCCATCGTCCATTCGGTGATGATGTTCCTGCCGGTCATCGCCGTGGCGGTGAACCAGCATGTGACGATGGTGAATAATCTCTGGGCGCTTCGCGATTCCTATCCGCTGCGCTTCGTCTGGCTCGGCGCGCTCATGTATACGGCGGCCTCGCTGCAAGGTTCGGTGGAGGCCTTGCGCAGTGTCAACACCATCGCTCATTTCACCCATTACACCGTGGGCCACGCCCATCTCGGCGTCTATGGCTTCGTTGCCTTCGTGCTCTTCGGCTTCGTCTATGAGGTTGGGCCGAGGCTGGTGGGCCGGCCCTGGCCCTGGCCCGCGCTGATCCCGCTGCATTACTGGCTGGTGCTGGTCGGCTTCGCCATTTACTTCGTGGCGCTGACCGTGGGCGGCTGGCTGCAGGGCAAGGTCATGCTCGACGCGCTGCGCCCCTTCGCCGACAGCGTGACCCTGCTCAAACCCTATCTTGAGGCGCGCTCCCTGGGCGGCACCCTGATGACCCTGGGGCATTTCATCTTCGCCTTCCATGTGGCGGCCCTGTTCATGCAAAGGGCCCCGCAGACCCTCGCGAGGACTGCCGCATGAACCGGGTCTTTCCTCTCGCCATCCTCGCGCTTGCCATTCTCGCCTTCGCCACCTTGGTGCTGGTGGTCGCGCCGGGCCTGCAGGTGGGCGCCGTGGGGCCCACGCCTGGTCTGCAACCCTACACCGCCCAGCAACTACGGGGGCGAGACCAATATGTTTCCCTGGGCTGCGTCTATTGCCACAGCCAGCAGCCGCGCAGCCTCGCCCAGGCACCGGATAGCGATCGCGGGTGGGGCCGGGCAGCCGTCGCCTCGGACTACTACTACGACCGGCCACATCTGCTCGGCACCATGCGCAGCGGCCCCGACCTGTTCAACATCGGTGCGCGTCTGCCCAGCCAGGGCTGGCAATTGACCCATCTCTACCAGCCTCGCGCCATTGCGCCCTGGTCCATCATGCCGGCCTATCCCTTCCTGTTCGTCCACAAGGATAAGGCGGAGACCGGAGATGTGGTGGTGGCCTTGACCCAGAATTATGCACCCAAGTCCGGTGTCATCGTGGCCCGGCCCGAAGCCCTTGACCTCGTCGCCTATCTTCAGGGGCTGAAACATGACCAGCCGCCACCCGCCAGCGCGCCGCGCGACGCTGGATACGACAGGGGGGCCGAGCGATGAACGGGCAGAACGGCCAGCATCGCTCCGATGAACACTTTGAACCCTATGAGGAGGAGCGTGGCATTCCCGCGCCCTTCTATCTCGGTGCCTTCGGCCTTCTGCTTTGGGGTGTGTCGGTCTTCATCATGGACCGGGAACCGGTCATGCCACTGGCCTCCCCCAACCCGACAACCGGCGGTCAGCATCTGCCTTCGCAGCCGCCGAGGGCGCTGGGCCAGCCCATGCCCGCCCTGGCCGCCGATCCTGCGGCGCTGGCCATCATTGCGGGCGGCAAGGGCGCGGCCTGGGCCTGTTCCTCCTGTCATGGTCTGGCGGGCGAGGGTGCCGATGCCGTGCCACGGCTGGCCGGCCTCTCCGCCGCCTACATCACCAAGCAGCTCAACGACTTTGCCGCGGGCACCCGCGTCAACGACTCCATGCGGGTCGTGGCGCTGGCCCTGTCGCCGGAGGAACGGACCAGTCTGGGTGCGGCCTATGCCGCCATGGCGGCGCCCACCGTGGCCCATGCCATGCTCGGCGGCGATCTCAAGCGCGGCGCGCAACTGGCCACGGCAGGCGATGATGCCAAAGGCCTCGCCGGGTGCTTCACCTGCCATGGCGATCAGGGCCTCGGTGTTGACCCCGACTTCCCGGCCCTGGCGGGTCAGCCCGCCGCCTATCTCGATCAGCAGCTTCTGTTCTGGACCTCGGGCCTGCGCCACAACTCACCCGACACGATGATGAACGATATTGCCAAGGCTCTGTCGGACGCTGACCGGCGGGCCGTGTCGGATTACATCGCCGGCCTGCCGCCGCCCGACCCGCATGCCATCGCCGAATGACGGCGTTGCGCGAGCCGGGCGATGTGTCTTTCTGGACTTCTTCGTCATTCCGGCAGCGCAACAGTGTGGCGGTGGGGAAGATACACCATTGGTAAACTGAAAATTTGTCAGGACAGCCCCGAGTCAACTGACAAAACGCCGGAGAAAGCGCGCGGCTTTTCGTTTCGGGTTAAGGTAAATTGCAATTCATTTTTTGCGCATCGGCAATGCGCAAATGCGCGGAAGAGTCAAAAAAACGATTTTTCTCAATTGCTTCCGATAATATTACAGAAAATGAATATGCTAAATGCCTGATATTTACGGCATTTCTGCGCTTGCCCCAGATATAACAAGGTGCAAACATTAGAACATGCTGTTGTGACAGGTCTGAAAACAGAACCGAAACGAACAGCATGATTCCGCTGGCGGGCGGACCCGATGTGGACACGGATGCGGGTGGTCGCATCCGCTTTGGTGAGGGACATGGGAAATGGCAGCGCTTTTTTCTGACGACTGGATGGTGGACTTCGGTAACGCCTGGAACGACGAGAAAGAGCTTGGCGATGCGCTTGCCAAGATCGCATTCAACTCTGTGATCGGTTACGGCCTTGAAGGCGAAGACAAGCCGCGCGGTTTCTTGCGGGTTGAGAATGGTTATGTCACCGGTGCCGGTGCCTATGACGGCTCAGCCCTGAATTGGGACCTCAGGGCCTCTCCCGCGGATTGGGAGAAGTGGTGTGCCAACGGCCTGGGCATGATGGGTCTCGGTCTCGCCTACACGGCAGGCAAGCTGAAATTCAAGACGGGTGACTATGGCGCGATGATCAAGAATCCCGCCATGGCCGGTCCGTTCATCAAGAGCTTCACGGTCATGGGGCGTGTACCGCGGACGTAAGGTCACGCGCCGGCGTGGAGTATTGTGTGTGAGGGAGTAGGGTGGCCATGTGGTCTGTGGTGAAAAGGATTGTTCCGACCTTTGCTGCTGCTGTGGTTGGCGGTCTGACAGTTTGGGGTCTCGGGGGATCCGAGGCGCCGGAGCATTCAGCCATTACGACACCGGCCGCCCCGCTCTTCGGCGTCCCCGGTGCCAATCTTGCCGAAGTGACCGAACTGCCGGCCACGGCGCGCCTGCGCCTCGGTGGCTATGTCGAGGCGCGCCATAGCGTGCATCTCACCGCCCAGGTGCCGGGCCGCGTCCTCTATGTCGCCGGCCAGGAGGGCGAGCGTGTTTCCGCCGGGCAATTGGTGGTGGCGCTGGATGATGACTCGTTGCGCCCGGAATATCGCGCCGCCTGGGCCAACCTTGCGGGCGAGATGAGCGACACCCAGAACGCCCAGACCCAGCTTTACAACAATATCTATGGCAAGCCGTCCTCCCCGCTGGGCGGGCCGGGCTATGATGCCTATGAGCGCATGAGCGTTCCCTTTTACAACATGGCCCAGACCATGTTCGGCGGCATGATGCCGGGCGTCATGGGGCAGAGCCCCTACGGGCCGATGCAGACCAGCGAACAGCAGCGCCACAGCCCCGCGGCCATTTCCAATGCCCGCGCCGACTATGAGCGCCGCCTTGCCGGACTGACCGGGGCGCAGTCGCGCATTGACAGCCTCGATTCCAAGTTGCGCGACTTCCGGACCATCGCGCCCTGGCCGTCAGTCATCGTGAAGAAATACATCCACGCCGGTGACGTGGTGCAGCCCGGCCAGCCGCTGGTCGATCTCGCCACGCCGGACATGCTGGACTTCCGCATCGAGGTGCCGGTGTCGCAGGTGGGCAACCTCAACCAGGGTGACCTGGTGCCGGTCTCCATCAATGGCGAGAATCTCTGGGCCCAGCTGACCCAGATCTATCCCGTGGCCGATGGCGCCCAGCGCACCGTCACGGTGAAGCTTGCATTGCCCGCCGGCACGCGCGCCGCCCCCGGCATGTATGGCGTGGCCTGGCTGGCTCAGCCCGGCGGCGGCAGCCCGCAGGAACTCTCGCCGGCCGTGCCTCAGGCGGCCATTGCCTATCGCGGCAGCTTGCCCCTGGCCTACACGGTCAATCCCCAGGGCATGGTGGAAATGCGCATCCTGCGTCTCGGTGACGTGCAGGGCGACCGGGTGGCGGTGCTTTCCGGCCTCAGCAAGGGTGAGCGCGTGGTTCTGAACCCGGCCCCCAATCTGAAATCTGGCGAGCCCTACAGCCCCGGCGCGCTCCTGCCCGAAACCATTTCCGGCAAACCGTAATGGCGGATGAATCATGACCAGCGGTTCCAGCTCTCCTGCCAACCCTGGCGGCTATTGCGCCCCGCCGCCCTCGCATAACGGCATTTCCGGCCGCATCGCTGCCTATTTCATCAAGTCGCCGCTGACGCCGCTTCTGCTCGTGGCCTTCTTCCTCATCGGTCTGCTCGGCACCGCCATCACCCCGCGCGAGGAAGACCCGCAGATCTCCGTCCCCATGGTCGACATTCTCGTTGCCTATCCGGGCGCGGGTGCCACCGAAGTCACCAATCTCATTTCCGAGCCGCTGGAACGGCTCATGTCGGAATTGTCCGGCGTCAAGCACGTCTATTCCGCCTCCCAGGACGGCATGTCCATGGTGACGGTGCGTTTCAACGTCGGCGAGGAAATGGAACCCTCGCTGGTCAAGCTCTACGACAAGCTCCAGTCGCACATGGACCTGATCCCCAAGGGGGTCATGCCGCCGCTGGTGAAGCCGCGCAGTATTGATGACGTGCCGGTGGTGACCGTCACACTGTCATCCAAGGTTGTCGATCTGGTGCAGTTGCGCAAGCTTGGCCTCGACCTGCAGCAGCGGTTCAAGTCTCTGCCCGGCACCGGTCAGAGCTTTGTCACTGGCGGCAGCTTCGAACAGTTGCGGGTGGAGGTTGAACCTTCGCAACTGGCCATCCACGGCCTGACCATGAGCCAGATCGCCCAGGCGCTCACCGCCGCCAACCAGCGCCTTCCTGGTGGTGACATCGTCGACGGCAATGCCTGGTTCGATGTCTATACCGGCGATTTCCTCAAATCCGAGGCCGAAGTCGGCGAACTGGTCATCGCCACCGAACAGGGTCGGCCGGTCTATCTGCGCGATGTCGCCAAGATTCACCACGGGGAATCCGAAAAGAAGACCATCGTCACGGACACCATCCGCCGCGAGGATGGCAGCTTCACCACCAATCCGGCGGTGACCGTGGCCGTCGCCAAGAAGCGCGGCACCAACGGCGTCACCGTGGCCGAGGACATTCTTGCCGAGCTTGACGTTGCCCGCAGCAACCTGATCCCGTCCGACGTGGATGTGACCGTGTCGCGCGACTATGGCGCCACCGCCAAGGACAAGGTCACCCACCTGATCATGAAGCTCTTCATCGTCTCCGCCCTGGTAACGGTGCTGGCGCTCGTGGCCATGGGCATCCGGCCCGCCCTCATCGTGCTCATCACCATCCCGGTGGTGCTGCTCATGTCGCTGGCCGTGGCCTACATCTTCAATTTCACCATCAACCGCGTCTCCATGTTCGCCCTCGTCTTCGCCATCGGCATTCTGGTGGACGACGCCATCGTGGTGGTGGAGAACGTCTATCGCCGCTGGCTGGAATCCGGCCGCACCGATGACGTCATGACCGCCGAGGCGGTGGACGAGGTGGGCAACCCCACCATTCTGGCCACCTTCACCGTGGTTGCGGCCCTGCTGCCCATGGGCTTCGTCTCCGGCATGATGGGCCCCTATATGCTGCCCATCCCGGTCCTGTCTTCTGCGGCCATGATCTTCTCGCTGCTCGCCGCCTTTGCCTTCGTGCCGTGGATTGCCGCCAAGCTGAAACCCAGCATGAGTTCGCTGGAAAAGGCGGCAGAGCGCGAACACCGCCAGAGCCATCACATCGCCCGCGCCTATGATGGCGTCGTCGGCCCCATCATGCGCTCGCGCCTCCTGGGCCGCATCACGCTGCTCGCCATCATCCTGGCCATGCTGGCCGCCGTGGCCCTCTTTCCCCTCAAGGCCGTGGCCTTCAAGATGCTGCCCTATGACAACAAGTCGGAATTGCAGATCGTTCTCGACATGCCGGAGGGTTCGGATCTCTTCGCCACCGCCAACCTGATGAACCGCTTCGGCGAGGAATTGCAGAAAATCCCGGAAGTCATTGCCTTCCAGACCTATTCCGGTTCCAGCTCGCCCTTCAACTTCAACGGCCTGGTGCGCCATTACTTCATGCGCCAGCAGCCCTGGAAGGGCGACATCGCGGTGCAACTCCTCGACAAGGCCGAGCGTCATCGCACCAGCCATGACGTGGCCATGCAGATCCGTTCCATCGTGGCGCCCATGGCCGAAGCCTCCGGTGCCCGCGTGGTCGTGGCCGAAGCCCCGCCCGGACCGCCGGTTCTGGCGCCCGTGGTGGCCGAGATCTATGGCCCGACGCCCGACACCCGCCGGCAATTGGCCAGCGACATGCTGGCCATGATGAAGAAGACGCCGGACCTGGTCGACATCAATACCTTCATGGAGCGGCCACATAACCGCATCGCCTTCAAGGCCGACCGTCAGCGCGCCAGCATGTATGGCGTGGCTCTGGCCGACATCAACCGCGAAGTGCTGATGGCGACCGGCGGCTTTGAAGCAGGCCCGCTCAAGAGCGAACGCAATCTTGAGCAGGCGGTCATCATCTTGCAGGCACCGCTCGCCACCCGCGTCAACCTGGGCAACCTGCTGGAACTGCCGGTGCGCGCCGCCAATGGCACCTCCGTGCCGCTGGGTGAATTGGGCCGCTTCGAGGTGGAGGAGGTGGGCAAGCCCATCTACCACAAGGACCTGCGTGCCGTTGAATATGTGACTGCTGACGTGATCGGCAAGATGGGTGCGCCGCTCTATGGCATGCTCGGCGTGGAGGGCGCGCTGGCCGAATACACCGCCCCGGACGGCCAGAAGGTTTCCGGCAATTTCTTCTCGCGCCCCGGTGACACCAGCGTCTCCGGCTTCAAGTGGGACGGCGAATGGGAAGTCACCTATGTGACCTTCCGGGACATGGGCCTCGCCTTCATGGCCGCTCTCGTCCTCATTTATATTCTGGTGGTGGCCGAGTTCCGCTCGTTCCTGCTGCCGCTCATCGTCATGGCGCCCATTCCCCTCACCCTCATCGGCATTGTGCCCGGCCACTGGCTGCTCGGCGCCGATTTCACCGCCACCTCGATGATCGGCTTCATCGCGCTGGCCGGCATCATCGTGCGCAACTCCATCCTGCTGGTGGAATTCGCCCGCGCCAAGGTGGGCGAGGGCATGGCCGTGAAGGACGCCATCACGCTTGCCGCCCAGGTGCGCCTGCGGCCCATTCTGATCACCGCTCTGGCGCTGGTCATCGGCTCCATGGTTCTTCTGTCCGATCCGATCTTCCAGGGCATGGCCGTGTCGCTGCTCTTCGGGTCTCGGTTCGCACCCTCCCTGCCCCTCGTGGCCTTCCCGCGGGGCGGCCTCTCGCCCCCCCCTTCCGCCCCCCCCCCCCCCCCCCCCGCCGGTGGCCCAGGCTTCAACGGTCCGGTGACACCCGTGCCGCCCGCCCCCGCCCCGTCCGGTGTCATGGCTGAAGCGCCCGCCGCCTCCGCCCGTCCGGCCCGGCTGGTGAAGAAGACCGACGCCATGGGCCCTGCTGCGGCTGAACCCCTCATGGCGCCGCCTGCGCCCGCGGGTCGCCCGCCCAGGCTGGTAAGGAAAACCGAAGCGGCCAGCGAAGCCGATCCGGGGGCGGTTGATCCGGGGGCACCGGTGCCCGGACGCCCGCCACGACTGACCAGGAAAACCGATGTGGTGGCGGATCAGCCCGCTCCCGCTCCTGTGATCGAAACACCTGTTGCCTCCGGTCGGCCGCCGCGTTTGCGGAAGAAGAGCGACAGTGACGAACCCGTTCTGCCGCTCAGCGAACCGGCGCGCGACCCCGGCGACAGTGAGGAGGAGCCCACATGACCAGGCATCAAGCCAGTTTCACGCGTTTTGCCTGTGCCGCCTTGCTGGGCGCAGCCGCCGTCGCCCTGCCGGCTCAGGCCGCCACCTTCGGCGAGTTGAGCGCCCGCCCCGGCGACGGCCAGGCCATGAACGGCATTGGCATGCCCGGCCCCTATGCCATGCCGCCCATGAACCCCATGAATCAGCCTTGCCCGCCCCAGTGCGGCGGCGCCCAGCCCGGTTTCGGCGCGCCCCTGCCGCAGCAGGGTTTCGGCGGACCTGAAGGGGTGTTTCCGGGCGCGATTGATCAACCACGGGCCGAGATTCCCGCCTATCAGGCCAACCCACGCGCCTTCATGCCGATTTCACCCACGGGCGACATGCCTGCGGGCCAGCTCCAGCTCTGGAGCTTCGGCCAGATGAATACCGCAACCGACCCCTTCAATCCCTGGGGTCTCAGCACACCCTACATGTTTTTGCCTTGGGGCACGCCGCTTTCCGGCTGGACCAACGCACAAACCTGGAATTGGTGGCGGGAGCGTTCCGGCGCCCTGCCGCACAACTGGTGAAAGTCCAGAGAGTTTTTCAACCCGGAGGAAAACAGGAGGGTCATATGCGCCATCTTCCGATTTTGATCAGTGCTTCCATGATTGCCTTCGCCTCGGCCGCAGTGGCCCAGCAGGCAGCTCCGCCCCCGCCCGGCCCCTATGGCCAGGCTCAGGCGACGGCTCCTGCCGCTCCTGCCGCCGGTGCTGAGGTCGCGGCTCCCGCTGCTCCGGCGCCTGCGCCGGGCTGGGGTGCTGCTCCGCCGCCTGCTGCCTGGGGTGCGCCGCCCCCGCCGCCCTATGGCTACGGCTATGCCCCCTATGGCTATGCCCCCTACGGCGGCTATGGCTATGGTCCCTATGGCTCCGGCTACAATGACTACTATGGCCGTGGCTATGGCTATGGCCGTGGCAATGGCCGTGGCAACATGCGTGGCAACTTCTCCTTCGGCGGTGACGCCGACATGGATGGCAACGGCTGGGGTAACGGCTGGGGCAACAACAACGGCCGCGGCTGGTGGCCGGGCAACTGGTAAGACGAACCGGGCGGGGTCCGACATCGGATCCCGCCCTCATTCTTTCAACATGAGGTGAGTAGTAATGAAGAAGTATCTCCTTGCGGCAGCAGCCGTGGTGGCCATGCCCATGCTGGCACTGGCCGCCGACACCAACCAACCCCTGCCGGGCATGGCCCAGGCTCCGGGCGCTCCGGCGGCTGATTGCTGGAACAACCCGCCGGCCCCCATGGGACCGCCTCCTGGCTGGGATCAGCCGCCTCCGGGCTGGGGTCCGCCTCCGGGCTGGGACCAGCAGGGCATGGGCGGCATGTCTGGCATGAACGGCATGTCCGGCATGCAGGGAATGTCCGGTATGAGCGGCATGTCTGGCCAGCAGCAGGGCATGTCCGGCATGTCCGGCATGAGTGGCATGTCCGGCATGCAGGGCAACCAGGCTCAGGCTGCTCCGCCGGCACCTCCGGCCTACGGCGCCTATCCGCCGCCGCCGCCCCCGCCGCCCTATGGCTACGGCTATGGTCCGAGCTATGGCTACGGTCCCTATGGCTATAACGATTACTACGGCTCTGGCCGTGGTTATGGTTCTGGCCGTGGATCGGGCCGTGGCAACATGCGCGGCAACTTCTCCTTCGGCGGTGACGCCGACATGGACGGCAATGGCTGGGGCAACGGCTGGGGCAACAACTCCGGTCGTGGCTGGGGCCCAGGCTGGTAAGCAAATCACACCGGGTGCGGGGTAATCGTGTTCCGCACCCGGATCATCCTGAAAAGGAGTAACGTCCATGAAGCACGTCAGCAAGATTCTCGCCGCCACGGCCATCGCTGTCACGTTGCTGGCGCCCGGCACTGCCCAGGCCCAGTGGTGGGGCGGTAATCCATGGTACGGCGGCGGTCCCTATGGGGCGGGTCCCTGGGGCCCTGACTATTACGGCAGCGGATATGGCAATGGTTATGGCCGTGGCCGTGGTTTGGGACGCTTGAATTTTTCCGCCGATCTTTCGGGCTGGGGCAATGGTCTTGGCAATGGCTGGGGCAGTCCCTGGAACAGCTTCGGCGGCGGTCCCTGGGGTGGTAGCCCATGGGGTGGCAGCCCGTGGGGTGGAAGCCCGTGGGGCGGCGGACCCTGGGGTGGCAGTCCGTGGGGCGGCGCTCCCGGCATGAGCCCCTTCGGCGTTCCCGGCATGAGCCCGTGGGGCGGCGGACCCTGGGGGGGCAGCCCCTTCGGCGGATCGCCCTTTAGCTGGTAAGACCTGACGATCATCCGTGGGCGGAGGAAACTCCGTCCGCGCAATTCTTCTGGGGAGAAATGCCATGTTGTATCGCCTTGCGATTGGCGTGTTTTATGCCGCGCTGTTCTTTGTATTGGGCGCCTGGCTTGGCCCGGAAAAGAGCGACCTTGCGCGCTGGTGGCAGGGTGGAGCCTCGGTGGCCCAGAGCGGCTGGAACTCGGCTGCCGGCTGGTTTGACAAGCGCACCGCCCGCATCGAGACCGCTTCGACCGGCGCCACCAATGCCCAGCCCGGCGTAACCCTCGCCCAGCAACCTGGCGCGCCGCCCTTTGCCACCCTGGAGGCGGCTCGCGCCGCCTATGCCAAGGGCGACTTTGAAAACGCGATCTCGATCTATGAAGCGATCCAGCGCGCCCAGCCCGGCAATCTCGACGCCCGTGGCGAATTGGCCAATGTGCTTTTTGCCGTCGGCCGCCTGCAGGAAGCATCAGAAATCTATTTCACCGTGGCCTCCCAGTGGCTGGCCCAGGGTGAGCGTGACAAGGCGCGCGCCCTTGAGCCTGCCATCCGCCGCGGCAGCCGTGCCCACGCGGATGAATTGAACCGTATGCTCGGCAGCAAGTAATTCATCACGGGCGGGGGAACAGCAAGATGGCTCAGGAAATTCATCGCGGCGACCGCATCATGCAGGAGGCGGAGAAGAAGAATGCCGCCAAGACCCTGGAGCCGCCCGAGTTCAAGGATAGCCGGGGCTATCACCCCTCGGCCTATCGCCGCCCGGAATATCTTGAGTATCTCGAGAAGGCCACTCTGGCCATGCGCACCATCCGCCTGGTGGTGTATGTGGGGATGGCCGGATTTGTGCTGCTGTCGGTCTATGGCTTCTATCTCATCTATCAACTCACCGCCGACATGCACAAAATGGTCAATCAGTCGGTGGTCATGAGCCAGCAGATGCAGGCCATGACCCGCATCATGACCAATCTTGACGGCTCGGTGGCCGATCTTGATCAAAGCGTCATGGACATGAAAAAGTCCGTGAGCACCATGAATGGCAGCCTGAGCACCATGTCCACCCAGTTGGGCCAGATGGGCAATACCGTGGCGCTCATGCAGCACTCGGCGCGCAATCTCGACCAGAGCATTGGCCCGGCCATGGGCACCTTCAACCGCATGGTGCCCTTCAACTGGATGGGCAGCCAATATGGTGGCGCACCGCCCTATGCCGGTCCGGTGACCATGCCGCAGCAGGCGCAGCCGCCGCGCCGCTGATCCCTGTCCTCAGCCAAGGACCACCAGCAGGTCCTTGGCGTCGATGAGGTCGCCCACCTTCACCAGCACTTCCTGCACCGTGCCGGCGCGGTCGGCATGAAGCGCCGCCTCCATCTTCATCGCCTCGATGGACAGGAGGACATCGCCCGCCTTGATCTGCTGACCCGGCTGCACCGCCACCGCCGAGATCACGCCGGGCATGGGCGCGCCCACCTGCGCATCATCGCCCGGGCTTGCCTTGCGGCGGACGCGCGCCCCCTTGGCGCCATGGGCCCGATCCGGCACCTTGATGCGGCGCGGCTGGCCGTTGAGTTCGAAGAAGACCGTCACCATGCCTTCCTCGTCGGCCTCGCCCACCGCGAGGCAGCGGATCACCAGTGTCTTGCCCTTTTCCATCTCCACGAAGATTTCTTCTTCCGGGGCCAGGCCGTAGAAATAAACCGGCGTGGGCAGGATGGAGACAGGACCATAGGCCTCGCCTGCCGCGGCAAAATCGCTGAACACCTTGGGATACATGAGCCACGAGGCGAAGTCGCGGTCGGTGAGCCTCTGGTCGAGCTTCGCTTCAATCTCGGCGCGCTGGGCCGAAAGGTCGGCGGGCTTGATCAAGGCCCCGGGCCGGGCCGTGATGGGTTTTGCGCCCTTCAGTGCCTTCTTCTGCAAGCCCTTGGGCCATCCGCCCGGCGGCTGGCCGAGGTCGCCGCGCAACATGGCAACAACCGAGTCCGGGAAGGCCACATCCTTTTCTGGGTTTTCCACATCGGCCACGCTCAGGTCCTGGCTCACCATCATCAGCGCCATGTCGCCCACCACCTTGGACGAGGGCGTCACCTTCACGATGTCGCCGAACATCTGGTTCACATCGGCATAGGCCTGCGCCACCTCGTGCCAGCGCGTTTCCAGACCCAGCGACCGCGCCTGTTCCTTCAGATTGGTGAACTGCCCGCCCGGCATTTCGTGCAGATAGACTTCGGAGGCCGGACTCTTGAGGTCGCTCTCAAAGGCCGCATATTGGTTGCGCACCGCCTCCCAATAGAAGGAGATCTTGCGGATCCAGGTGGGATCAAGCCCGGTGCCGCGCGCGCTGCCGGACAGCGCCTCCACGATGGAGCCGAGGCAGGGTTGCGACGTCGTGCCGGAGAAGGCGTCCATGGCCCCGTCCACCGCATCGACGCCTGCGTCCACCGCCGCCAGCACGGTCGCGGCGGCGATGCCCGAGGTGTCATGGGTGTGGAAGTGCAGCGGCAGGTCGGTGGCCTCGCGCAGCGCCGTGAACAGGGTGCGTGCGGCGGCGGGCTTCAAAAGCCCCGCCATGTCCTTGACCGCGATGATATGGGCGCCCGCCTTCTCCAACTCGCCCGCGAGTTTCACATAATACTTGAGATCGTATTTCGCCCTCGCGGGATCGAGAATGTCGCCGGTGTAGCACATGGCGGCCTCGCACAATTTGCCCTCGGCATTCACCGCATCCATGGCCACCCGCATGTTTTCCACCCAGTTCAGGCAATCGAAAACGCGGAACAGGTCGACGCCCTCGCGCGCCGCCTGACGCACGAAGTAGGTGACGACATTGTCGGCATAATTGGTGTAGCCCACGCCGTTGGCCCCGCGCAGCAGCATCTGCAAGAGCAGATTTGGCGCGGCCTCGCGGATCAGCGACAGGCGCTCCCAGGGGTCTTCGGTGAGGAAGCGCATAGCCACGTCAAAGGTGGCACCGCCCCAGCACTCCAGCGACAGAAGCTGGGGCAGGGCGCGGGCATAGGTGCCCGCAATGGCGGCGATGTCGAAACTCCGCATGCGCGTGGCCAGCAGCGACTGGTGCGCATCGCGCATGGTCGTGTCGGTCACCAGCACGCGCTTTTCGCCGCGCATCCACGCCGCGAATTTCTGCGGCCCGTCGCGGTCCAGCCGCTGTCTCGTGCCCTCGGGCACCGGCCCGCCATGGAAGGGCGCGCGCGGCGGCGCGGCATGGGGGTTGGGCCGGGCCCGGCCCTTGGCTTCGGGATGGCCGTTCACCGTCACATCGGCGAGATAGTTCATGAGCTTGGTGGCGCGGTCCTTGCGCTTCACCTGGGTGAACAATTCCGGCGTCTCGTCGATGAAGCGCGTGGTGTAATCGGCGGCAATGAAATCGGGATGCCCGATGATCGCCTCAAGGAAGGTGAGATTGGTGGCCACCCCGCGGATGCGGAATTCGCGCAGCGCCCGGTCCATGCGGGCGATGGCCTCCTCCGGTGTCGGTGCCCAGGCCGTCACCTTCTCCAGCAGCGGATCGTAGAAGCGCGTGATGACCGCCCCCGAATAGGCCGTGCCGCCGTCGAGGCGGATGCCGAAGCCCGTGGCCCCGCGATAGGCGGTGATGCGGCCATAGTCGGGAATGAAATTCTGTTCCGGGTCTTCCGTGGTGATGCGGCATTGCAGGGCATGGCCATTAAGCTCGATGTCCTGTTGCGCCGTAACGCCGGAGGCCGCCGTGCCGATCCTTGCGCCCTGCACCAGCCGGATCTGCGCCTTCACGATGTCGATGCCGGTCACCTCCTCGGTCACCGTGTGCTCCACCTGAATGCGCGGGTTCACCTCGATGAAGTAGAAGGCGCCGGTGTCGGCGTTCATCAGGAATTCCACTGTGCCCGCCGCCAGATAATTGACGGCGCGGGCGAGCTTCAGCGCATGGCCGCACACCTCGTCGCGCTGGGCTTGCGTCAGGAAGGGGGCGGGCGCACGTTCCACCACCTTTTGATTGCGGCGCTGGATGGAGCAGTCACGCTCGTAGAGGTGCACCACCTGACCATGGGCATCACCGAGGATTTGCACCTCGATGTGGCGGGCGCGCTCCACCAGCTTTTCGAGATAGACCTCATCCTTGCCGAAGGCGGCCTTGGCCTCGCGCTTGCCCTCGGTCACCTCGCGCGCGAGGTCGGCCTCGGCGCGGATGACACGCATGCCGCGCCCACCGCCGCCCCAGGACGCCTTGAGCATGACGGGATAGCCCACGGCCTTGGCGAGGGTCTTCACCTCCGCCATGTCCTCGGGCAGGGGGCCGGTGGCCGGAACCACCGGCACCTTCACCTGCTCCGCCAGTTGCCGCGCGGAAACCTTGTTGCCCAGCCGCCGCATGGTCTCGGGCGAGGGGCCGATGAAGGTAAGGCCCGCTTGCGCACAGGCTTCGGCAAATTCCGGGCTTTCCGACAAGAGCCCATAGCCGGGATGAATGGCATCCGCCCCCGACAGTTTCGCCACCCGCAGGATTTCCGGGATCGAGAGATAGGCTTCGATCGGTCCCATGTCGCGGGCGAGATGGGGGCCGCGCCCCACCTGATAGCTCTCATCCGCCTTGAAGCGGTGCAGCGCCAGCTTGTCCTCCTCGGCCCAGATGGCCACTGTCTTGAGGCCCAACTCATTGGCGGCGCGGAACACGCGGATGGCGATTTCCGAACGGTTGGCGACAAGGACTTTGCTGGTGGCCACGGCAGTCTCCGGCACGGATAAGGCGAAAGTTGTAAGCGATCTTTGCCGGGCGCGGCGCGGGGCGTCAATCGGCGCGGAAAATTTGCGACGCTAATCGGACAAAACCGCCATGGCGCGACGCATTGGTCAGACAATTCCGCCCATTCGACCGCGGCTTTGCGTTGACGCCTCTCCACCTCTGGTAATAGGCTTTTGATCGCGCGCGGGGCAAAAGCACCGCATCACTGTCCAATCGGGAGGACGTCCATGAAGAATTTAGTCGCGGTTTCAACCCTGGCCCTGGCTCTGGCTGCCTTTGCCGGCAGCGCTTCCGCCGAAGGCTGCGGCAAGGTCACCATCGCCAGCATGAACTGGCAATCGGCCGAGGTGCTGGCCAGCATCGACAAGCTCATCCTCAACGCCGGCTACGGCTGCGAGGCTGAAATCATCCAGGGCGACACCGTGCCCACCCTCACCTCCATGGTGGAAAAGGGCGAGCCCGACATCGCGCCGGAAGGCTGGGTGGAAATGGTCGCCGACGTGATGAAGCGCGGCCTTGAGGAAAAGAAGATCGTCACCGCCGGTCATGTGCTCACCGATGGCGGCGTGCAGGGCTGGTGGGTGCCGAAATATGTGATCGACGCCAATCCCGGCATCAAGACCATCGACGACGCCCTGGCTCATCCCGAGCTTTTCCCTGCCCCGGAAGATGCCAAGAAGGGTGCCGTGACCAATGGCCCGGCCGGCTGGGGCGGCACCAAGGTGACGACCCAGCTTTTCAAGGCCTACGAGGGTGAGAAGAAGGGTTTTGTTCTCGTCGACCCGGGCTCTGCCGCGGGTCTGGATGGCTCCATCGCCAAGGCCTATGAGCGCAAGCAGGGCTGGGTGGGCTATTACTGGGAGCCGACGGCCCTTCTCGGCAAGTATGAGATGGTGAAGCTCGACTTCGGCGTGCCCAATGATCCGGTGGAGTGGAAGCGCTGCAACGCCGACGACAAGTGCCCTGACCCCAAGAAGAACGCCTGGGCCAAGGAGAGCGTCGACACGGTGGTGACCACCGCCTTCGCCGAGCGCGCCGGTCCGGTCATGGACTATCTCAAGGCCCGCAACTGGTCGAACGCCACGGTCAACAAGCTGCTCGCCTGGATGACCGACAATCAGGCCACGGGCGACGATGGCGCCAAGTATTTCCTCAAGAACAATCCCGACATCTGGACCAAGTGGGTGCCCGCCGACGTGGCCGAGAAGGTCAAGAAGGCCGTTGAATAACATCCGGTGAACCGGACGGGGAGGGATGGCGGCGCACCCGCCGTCCCCCCCATTCTTTACCATCGGGAGGTGCCGCCATGGAGTGGTTGACGAAATTTCCCCATCTCGGTGACGAGACCCTGCGCGCCCTGAAACTCGCCATCGACGAAGGCTTTCGCGGCTTCACCCGCGGCTATGGCGATACCATCGAAGCCATCTTCGATCCGCTCAAGTTTTTTCTCATCAAGTCCGAGCAACTGATGCTCGCCACGCCCTGGCCCATCATGCTGGCCGTCATGGGGCTCATTGCCTGGCTTGCCAGCCGCAACTGGCGAATCGTGGCGGGAACGATCGCCACCCTGGTGGTCATCGGTCTCTTCGACATGTGGGACGACACCATGAAGACCATCTCCATGATCCTCGTCTGCACGGTGCTCTCCATCCTGATCGGCATTCCCATCGGCATCGCCATGTCACGCTCGAACCGTCTGCAATCCATCATCAACCCGGTGCTGGATGTGATGCAGACCATGCCGAGTTTCGTCTATCTCATTCCCGTGGTCATGCTTCTGGGCATCGGCAAGGTGCCGGGCCTCATCGCCGTCGTCATCTATGCCCTGCCGCCCATGATCCGCCTCACCAACCTCGGCATCCGTCTGGTCGATCACGATGTCATCGAGGCGGCGGACGCCTTCGGCTCATCGCCCTGGCAGCGGCTCAGGAATGTCCAGATACCGCTGGCATTGCCCACCATCATGGCGGGCATCAACCAGACCATCATGATGGCGCTTTCCATGGTGGTCATTGCCTCCATGATCGGTGTCGCCGGTCTGGGCCAGCCGGTGCTCAAGGCCATCGCCAACCAGTATTTCACCCTCGGCATGTTCAACGGACTGGCCATTGTCGGCATCGCCATCATCTTCGATCGGGTCAGCCAGGCCTTCGGCCACCGCCTGCAAAAGCACCGGGAAGTGACCCATGGCTGAGGTTCCGGCACAGGGCATCGTCATCCGGTCGCTTTACAAGATCTTCGGCCCCCACGCGCGCGCGCACGTGGACAAGGTGAAGGCCGGCATGACCAAGGCGGAACTCAATCACGCCACCGGCCATGTGCTCGGTCTGAAGGACATCAACATCACCATGCCGGGGGGCTCCATTCAGGTCATCATGGGCCTGTCGGGCTCCGGCAAGTCCACCCTCATCCGCCACATCAACCGGCTCATTGATCCGAGTGCGGGCGAGGTCTGGGTCGATGGCATGGATGTGGTGCGCATGAATGCCAATGAGTTGCGCAGCTTTCGCCGCCATGAGACGGCCATGGTGTTCCAGAAGTTCGCCCTGCTGCCGCATCGCACGGTGCTCGACAACACGGTCTATGGCCTGGAGATCCAGGGCCTGCCGCGCGACAAGCAGGTGGCAACGGCCATGCGCTGGATCGAGCGCGTGGGTCTGAAGGGCTTCGAGGCGAAATATCCCAACCAGCTTTCGGGCGGCATGCAGCAGCGTGTCGGCCTGGCCCGGGCGCTCACCAATGACGCGCCCATCCTGCTGATGGATGAGGCCTTCTCCGCCCTTGATCCCCTGATCCGCATGGACATGCAAAGCGTGCTCCTCGACCTGCAAAAGGAAATCCGCAAGACCATTGTCTTCATCACCCACGATCTCGACGAGGCCCTCAGGCTCGGCGACCGCATCGCCATTCTACGCGATGGCGAGGTGATCCAGCAGGGCACCGGACAGGAGATCGTGCTCAATCCCGCCGACGACTACATCCGCAAATTTGTCCGCGAGGTGAACCGGGGCCGGGTGGTGGAGGTCGTCTCCATCATGCAGAAGGGCGCGGAGGCGCCCAGGGGCGCGATCACCCTGGCGCCGGAGGAAACCCTGGAACAGGCGGCCCGCAAGCTGTCGGACAGCACGGTGAAGACGGCGCGCGTGGTCGCGGCCGACGGAGCGACTTGGGGCCCGGTGAGGGTGGAGGCCTTGGCCGTTGCCGTGGTCAACCCGGGGGGGGGGGGGGGCTGGGGGGGGGGGGCGGGGGGGGGGGGGGGGGGCCCCCCCCCCGCCTATGGTGCGTGACAGGGGGGTGGGTCATGGCAGGAAAAATTCTTTTGTGGTCAGCCGTGGCCCTGGCCCATGGCGCGGGCCTCGCGCAGGCTGCATCGGGCCGGCCCATGCCGCCGCCCATCGTCACCGCGCCGCCCGAAATGGCCACGGTTCTGGATGGCCGCTTTGGCGATGACTGCGTGGCGCTGGATCTCAACACCTGGCAACACCCTACCCGCAGCGAAATCGACAGGCGGCCCGAAGCCCATCTGAAATGGGTGCTCCTCTGCCAGCGCCGAACCTTTCCGGTCTTCGGACTCGACTTCGACCACGATCCCCAGGGCCAGACCGACGGCTTCTTCAATCCACTGTTCCACGATCTGCTGAGGGCCAATGGCCATTGGCCCTACACGATTGTCGCCGTGCGGGATGGCCTTGCCATCACCGTGTCGGGATCGAGAAAAAGTCCCATCAGCATCGACTATGCCGATATCGCCGAAGCGCCCTGATTGGGGCCTCAGTCCCCACCCCGGCGGGGGAAGCAAAAATTCACGATTCTCGGTTAAGCCGAATCGCCAGGCGCGCCCCTATCGGCAATGCGCCCGCAGGAAATTGTCTCAAGCCAGCAGGATCTCCGCCCGGTGACGAAAAAACCCAAGTCAGATCAAGGTGTTCTGGTCGTCGATCTGGACGGCACCCTGGTCCGCACCGACATGCTGCACGAAAGCTTCTGATCGGCCTTCAGCCGCCAGTGGCACGTTCCGCTCATCGCCGCCGCCGGGTTGGTGAAGGGTCGGGCGCGGCTCAAGGAAGAATTGGCGGCGCTGGCCGATATCGACACCGCCGCCTTGCCCTATAACGAGGAAGTCCTTGCCTACATCCGCCGCTGGCGCGATGCCGGGGGCCGCACCGCCTTGGTCACGGCCTCGGACCGCCGCATAGCCACGGCCATCGCCGACCACCTCGGACTCTTCGATGAGGTCCATGGCTCGGACGGGTCGAACAACCTGAAGGGTGTAGCCAAGGCGGCCTTCATCGCCCGGCAATTTTCCGGCCAGTCCGTGACCTACATGGGCGATGCGCCCGTCGATCTTGCCGTGTGGAAGGAAGCGGGCCGCGCCGTGACGGTGAATGCCCCGGCCCGCCTGCGGCAAAGGGTCGAGGCCCTGGGTGGTGACACCGAACATCTCGGTGCGGCGGGTTCAGGCCTCCGCCCCTACATCAAGGCGCTCCGCCCCCATCAGTGGCTCAAGAACGCCCTTGTCTTCGTGCCCATGCTGGCCGCCCAGCGCCTGGACTGGACCGCCCTGTGGCAGACGCTGCTCGCCTTCGTGGTCTTCAGTCTGGTGGCCTCCAGCGTCTATGTATTGAACGATCTGCTCGATCTTTCGGCCGACCGCTCCCATCCCCGGAAGCGTAACCGGCCGCTCGCCTCCGGCAGCCTGCCCATCGCCAGGGGCAGTCTCATGGCGCCGGTGCTGCTGCTAGTGGCCCTGGCACTGGCCCTGCCGCTGGGGATCAAGTTCATCGCCGTCATGGCGGTTTACTATGCCTCCACGCTGGCCTATTCGCTTTACCTGAAGCGCCAGCTCATCATCGACATCTGCCTGCTCGCCGGGCTTTATACCCTGCGTATCGTTGCGGGCGGTGCGGCCACCGCCATTCCGCTTTCCGTCTGGCTTCTCGCCTTTTCCATCTTTTTCTTCTTCTCGCTCGCCGCGTTGAAGCGCCAGGCAGAACTGGTGGATGGGGTGGCGGCGGGCAAGGTCACGGCCCATGGCCGCGGCTATCATGTCGGCGACCTGCCCATCGTCGCCAGCATGGCCATTGCCGCTGGCTACCTCTCGGTGCTGGTCATGGCGCTCTATCTCAATTCGCCCGCGGTGCGCGAACTCTATCATCGTCCTGCCGCCCTGTGGGGCACCTGTCTGGTGCTGCTCTATTGGATCAGCCGCATGGTCATGAAGACTCACCGCGGCAAGATGCATGATGACCCCGTGGTCTTCGCCGTGACCGATAATGTCAGCCGCTTCTGCTTGATCCTGGTCTTTGCCTTCACCGTGGCGGGGGTGCGGCTGTGAGCCTTTCCACCCTGGTCCTGCGGTACGGCCTGTTCGCCGTTCTCGCCACCCTCGCCAACCTTGCGGCGCAGCGGCTGGTGTTCGCCCTTGTGTCCGGCAAGGCCAGCCTGCTCCTCGCCATGGTCGTGGGCACGGGTGCGGGGCTGGTGCTCAAATACCTTCTCGACAAGCGCTGGATTTTCAACGACGCCGAGACCGGCCTGAAAAATCACAGCCGCAAGTTCACCCTCTATACGGTGATGGGCATCATCACCACGGCGATCTTCTGGACCATGGAAGCCGGTTTCTGGCTGATCTGGCAGACCCAGGCCATGCGTGAGCTGGGCGCGGTCATTGGCCTGGCCATCGGCTATGTCATCAAATACCACCTCGACCGGCGCTTCGTCTTCGGTTCCTCTGGCATGAATGGAGCCAGGGCATGATTGTCTCGGGCTGGGGCCGCTATCCGCAACTGGATTGCCGCGTGGCCGTTCCGCGCAGCGACGAGGAAGTGAAACGTCTGGTCGGCGAGGGCCGCGTCATCGCCCGGGGCAATGGCCGTGCCTATGGCGACTCGGCCATGAACCTCGGCCAGACCCTGGACATGCGCGGCTTCAACCACATGCTGGCCTTTGATGCCGTCACCGGCCAGGTGGTGACCGAGGCGGGTGTGCTGCTCGAAGACGTGATTGCCGCCTTTCTGCCGCGCGGCTGGTTTCCCCCGGTCACGCCGGGCACCAAGTTCGTCACCATCGGCGGTATGATCGCCGCCGACGTGCACGGCAAGAACCACCACAAGCACGGCTCCTTCGGCAGCTTTGTCGACTGGATCGACATCATGACCGCCGGGGGCAAGGTGGTGCGGGCCTCGCGTGAAAAGAACCGTGAACTCTTTGAGTGGACCATCGGCGGCATGGGCCTGACCGGCGTCATCCTGCGCGCCGCCTTCCGCCTGCGTGCCGTCGAGACCGGCTGGATCCGCCAGACGCTGGTTCCCGCGCCCAATCTGTCGGCCGTCATGAAGATTTTTGCCGACAGCCAGGACGTGACCTATTCCGTGGCCTGGATCGATTGCCTCAGCAGCGGCGACAACCTCGGCCGGTCGCTGGTCATGCTCGGCGAACATGCAATGCGCCGTGACTTGCCGCTCAAGGATTCGGTCAGGCCCTTTGCCACGCCCAGGAAGCGCCAGCTCACCGTGCCCATGGATGCGCCGCCGCTTTCGCTCAACCGCCTCACGGTGCGCGCCTTCAACGAAGTCTATTACCGCAATGGCCTGCGCCATGCCGGTGATACGCTCATCGATTGGGACACCTTCTTCTATCCGCTCGATGCCATTCTGCACTGGAACCGCATTTATGGCCGCCGCGGCCTGATGCAGTATCAGTGCGTGCTGCCGCTGGCCCAGTCCGAGGCGGGGTTGCGCGCGCTTCTCACCGCCATAGCGCTGGCGGGGCAGGGCTCCTTCCTTGCCGTTCTGAAACGCTTCGGCGTGCAGGAAAGCCGCATCGCCTTCCCCATGGAAGGTTATACGCTCGCCCTCGACTTCCCGGTCACCCGCCGCACACTGGCGCTGCTGAACGACCTTGACCGCATCACCCTGGCCCATGGCGGGCGCTTCTATCTCGCCAAGGACTCGCGCATGAGCCCGGAAACCCTGCGCCACTCCGACTCACGTTTTGCTGACTTCATCGCCATGCGCTCTGCCACCAAGGCAGGCGATCGCTTCGTTTCCGTCCAATCTGAAAGGCTGAAAATCTGATGACCGGTCCCGTTCTCATTCTTGGCGGCCGCTCCGACATGGGGCTTGCCATTGCTCACCGCTTTGCGGCGGCGGGCCATCCGGTGCAACTGGCGGCACGCCATGCCCAGAGCCTCAGCGCCGATGCCAACGACATTCACGTGCGCCATAATGTGGCCGTGACGCTGCATGAATTCGACGCCCTGGCGGTGGACAGCCATGCCGCCTTTGTCAAGTCCCTGCCGGTCCTGCCGGAGGTTGCCGTCTGCGCCGTGGGCACCATGGGTGAACAGGCGGCCAGCGAACGCGACGTCGCCGCCGCCATCGCCGTGATGCGCAGCAATTACGAGGGCCCGGCCTCCATTCTCGCCCATCTCGCCAACGCCTTCGAGGCGCGTGGCAGCGGCACGCTGATCGGCATCAGTTCGGTGGCGGGAGAGCGTGGCCGCGCCACCAATTACATCTACGGTTCGGCCAAGGCCGGCTTCACCGCCTTCCTCTCCGGCCTGCGCAATCGGCTGGCCCGGAAGGGTGTGCATGTCATGACCGTGCTGCCCGGCTTCGTCGCCACCAAGATGGTGGCAGGCATGGACCTGCCGCAGAAGCTGACGGCCGAAACCCGCGAGGTGGGCGAGGCCGTGTTCAACGGCGTCAGCCGCCAGCGCAACGTCATCTATGTGAAGCCCGTCTGGCGGCTGGTCATGGGCGTCATCAAGAATATTCCCGAGCCGATGTTCAAGAAGATGAAGATCTGACGCACAATCATGATGTTGCGCCGCCTGTCGCCCAATCAGATCTTCGCATTGGTCTTCCTCGCCATATCCGGTGTGCAGGTTCTGGCCTGGAATGAAGTTTGGCTGTTGATGAACGGCTCCGACTGGTCCCAGGCCGACTGGCTCATCAACAATGCCGCAGGCCCGGTGCGCCGGGGCATCGTCGGCTCCGGCCTCATCGCGCTTTCCGACGCCACGGGCATAACGCTGCTCTGGCTTGTGGTTGGCATTCAGGCGGCCATCACCGCCATTCTTTTCGGCCTTGTTCTCTGGCTCATCACGCGGATGCCAGATCTGCCGGACCGGCTGCTCCTCCTCCTCGTGTCGCCGGCCTTTTTCGTCTTCTGGTCAAATGACTTTCACGCCATCGGACGCAAGGAGATCATCGCCTGTCTGGCCTTCATGACCCTGCTGGTGGCCGTCTATCGTGATCGCCGCAGTCTCCTGGCCCTGGTGCTGGCCGCCATGATCTTTGCCGTGGCCGGCATAGCCCACGAGGCCAATATTTTCTTTCTGCCCTTCTTCGCCCTGGCCATTCATCTGGTCTATGGCACAACGTCCTTGCGCCGGGTGGCCCATGCCACCATCGCCGTTCTCACGCTTGTTGCGGCAGGCACCATGATCTATGCGTTGAAGTATGCCAGCGTGAAGGATACGTCACTGGTTTGCGCGCCGCTGTTGCAGCGCGGTTTCTTGCCGAACATTTGCGAAGGTGCCATCACCTGGCTCGGCTATGACATCCACTATGCCGTGGACAAGACGCGCGCCAAGTTTCTGTCGCTGCGCTTTCCCCAGTTCCTGTTGATTTACGGTCTCATTCTTCTGCCCTTCTGGCACTTCTTCCGCGAAGGACCAAAGGGACGGAGCCTCTTTGCGGCGGCGGCCCTCAGCGGGCTGTTTTTCCTGCCGCTTTATGTCATCGCCGTTGACTGGGGGCGCTGGATCAACTTCCACGTCATGGCGCTGGTCTTTGTGATCCTGATCTACCTGCGCGTCCACAGGCCCACATGGGCCTTTCAGCCTCTTGATGACAAGACGAAGAACCTGTTTCTCTTCTTCAGCGTCGTCATTGGCATTCACCACGTTGCCGGCGTCCCCGTTGGCGGTTTTGCCTTCAGTTGGGCCAAGAACTATTATGTCCGCGAAGTCTATCAACTCGAAGTCAGGCAGATAGAGCAAAGTCAACCGGTAAAGACCGCGCCCACCCTCCAGTAACGGGCATCAGCCGATGGCTTTGATACATCAAGCCACCGCTTCAACATATTGATGGCGGGGTGCTTATATGACTTTTGATGAGCCCTACAAGTCAGGTTGTTATGAACTGCCCGGCGTCAAGCTTTCTATGATGTGGACCGCGCAGGAAGCTGCGGGTGTGGCCAGAAATAAAGAGTCAGGGCCGTGGCCAGGAAGCCGAGATAGACCAGCATCTCGCCCAGACTGCCGTGATCGCGATAGCCGATGAGGCCGGAGAGAATACTGCCGGGCAATCCGTCACGGGGCAGAACCGCGCGCAGGTCATAGGCCGGTTGCGGCAAGAACGTCCATAGACCCAGTTCGGCGAATTCATGCACCGCCGTGCCCACCAGTCCTGCCGCCACCACCACGATGAACGCGCCCGTCCAGCGGAAGAAGGCGCGGAGGTCGAGCGCCAGGCTGCCGCGATAGAGCGCCAGCCCCAGGACCACGGCGAGCGCCAGCCCCAGTGCGGCGCCGAGCAAAGCCAGGCCCGTGCCGGCCTGCTGCACCAGCGCCAGAAGGAAAAAGGCCGACTCCAGCCCCTCGCGCACCACCGCCAGAAATGCCAGGGTCACCAGCGGCCAGAAGGTGGCCGTGCCCGCCAGCGTCCGGTCAACCGCGGCGTGGAGATCGCTTCTGAGGCTCCGGGCCGCCCGCCGCATCCAGAACACCATGGTGATGAGCAGCGCCGCCGCCACCAAGCTGACCAGCCCTTCGAACAGCGCATACTGGTCCTCGGGAAATTCATCCGCCCACTGATGGAGTCCGAGACCAGCGGCAAGGGACACGAGAACGGCGAGGATCACGCCCAGCCAGATGCCACCCATGGCCTTGGCGCGGCCGGTGCGCGCGAGATAACCGGCGATGATGCTGGTGATGAGAGCGGCCTCAAGACCTTCGCGTAGCATGATGAGAAAGGCAGGCAACATGATGACCCCTTGCGCGCAACCACGATGCCAGATTGCCTATAGCCGATAAAATTAGTCAACTATAGGCGGATCACATTTGCGGCACTGCCTGGGTGCAAAGTTACTTTGCCATCACGGCATATGAAAACCTGGTGTCCACCACGCCCTGCCGACTTTGAATGTTATCTATCTGAAATAACGAAATAAAAATTTCAATGGCAATTGGCATTAACCTTGCAATGCCTTCGGTAACAAAAACGAAAAAGGCAGAATCCGGAAACCGGACTGCCAGGAGGAGGAACGGCCGCGATGCTCGAAACCTTTTATGATGTCATGCGGCGCCAGGGCATATCCCGGCGCAGCTTCCTGAAATTCTGCAGTCTCACGGCGGCCTCGCTGGGCCTTGGCCCCAGCTTCGCGCCCACCATTGCCCAGGCCATGGAGACGAAGCCGCGCCTGCCGGTGCTCTGGCTCCATGGTCTGGAATGCACCTGCTGCTCCGAGAGCTTCATCCGTTCGGCCCATCCGCTGGTCAAGGATGTGGTCCTTTCCATGCTGTCGCTCGACTATGACGACACCATCATGGCCTCGGCCGGCGGCGCGGCGGAAGCCATCGTCACCGAAATCGTCGAGAAATATAAAGGCAACTATATCCTCGCGGTCGAGGGCAATCCGCCGCTCAACGAGGATGGCATGTTCTGCATCATCGGCGGCAAACCCTTCGTGGAGCAATTGCGCTACGCGGCTTCCAATGCCAAGGCCATCGTGTCCTGGGGCTCCTGTGCCTCCTGGGGCTGCGTGCAGGCCGCCCGCCCCAACCCGACGCGGGCCACGCCCGTTCATCAGGTCATCACCGACAAGCCCATCATCAAGGTGCCGGGCTGTCCGCCCATCGCCGAGGTCATGACCGCCGTCATCACCTATATCCTCACCTTCGAGAAATTCCCCGAGCTCGACCGCCAGGGCCGCCCGAAGATGTTCTACAGCCAGCGCATTCACGACAAGTGCTACCGCCGGCCCCACTTCGACGCCGGCCAGTTCGTCGAAAGCTGGGACGACGAAGGCGCGCGCAAGGGCTATTGCCTTTACAAGATGGGCTGCAAGGGCCCCACCACCTACAACGCCTGTTCCACCGTGCGCTGGAATGGCGGCCTCTCCTTCCCCATCCAGTCGGGCCATGGCTGCATCGGCTGTTCCGAGGACGGCTTCTGGGACAAGGGCGGCTTCTATGACCGCCTCACCGACATTCATCAATTCGGCATAGAGGCCAACGCCGACGAGCTCGGCAAGGTGGCCGTGGGCGTGGTGGGCACCGCCGTTGCCGCCCATGCCGCCGTGACCGCGCTGAAGCGCGCCCGTGATGCAGGAGACAAGTCATGACCGTCCAGACGCCCAACGGCTTCACCCTCGACACGGCGGGCAAGCGCGTCGTCGTCGATCCCGTCACCCGCATTGAAGGCCACATGCGCTGCGAGGTGAACGTCAACGACCAGAACATCATCACCAACGCCGTTTCCACCGGCACCATGTGGCGCGGGCTGGAGGTCATCCTCAAGGGCCGCGACCCGCGCGATGCCTGGGCCTTCGTGCAGCGCATCTGCGGCGTCTGCACCGGCACCCATGCGCTGACCTCGGTGCGCGCGGTGGAGGACGCCCTTGCCATCACCATTCCGGAGAACGCCAATTCCATTCGCAACATCATGCAGCTTTGCCTGCAGGTGCATGACCATCTGGTGCATTTCTATCACCTCCATGCGCTCGACTGGGTGAACCCGGTCAATGCGCTGAAGGCCGATCCCAATGCCACGAGCCAGTTGCAGCAGCAGGTTTCGCCCAGCCATCCCAAGTCGTCGCCCGGCTATTTCCGCGACGTGCAGAACCGGCTGAAGGCCTTCGTGGAGTCGGGCCAGCTCGGTCCCTTCAAGAATGGCTACTGGACCAACCCGGCCTATCTCTTGCCGCCGGAAGCCGACCTCATGGCGGTGACGCATTATCTGGAAGCCCTCGACTTCCAGAAGGACATCATGAAGATCCGCACCGTCTTCGGCGGCAAGGATCCGCACCCCAACTGGATCGTGGGCGGTGTGCCCTGCGCCATCAACATCGACGGCGTGGGCTCGGTGGGCGCCATCAACATGGAGCGCCTCAACCTCGTCTCCTCCATCATCAATGACACCATCACCTTCGTGAACAATGTCTATATCCCGGACATTGTCGCCATCGGCTCGCTCTACAAGGGCTGGCTCTATGGCGGCGGCCTGTCGTCGCAGGCGGTGCTGGCCTATGGCGACATTCCCGACAAGGCCAATGACTATTCGGCGGCCAATCTGATGATGCCGCACGGCGCCATCATCAATGGCAACCTGAAGGAGGTGCACGATGTGGACCTGCGCGATCCTGCGCAGATTCAGGAATTCGTGCCCCATTCCTGGTATGCCTATGCCGACGAGAAGCAGGGCCTGCATCCCTGGGATGGCGTGACCCAGCCCAACTATCAGCTTGGGCCCAATCTGGTGGGCAGCCGCACCAACATCCAGCAGATCGACGAGGGCGGCAAATATTCCTGGATCAAGGCGCCGCGCTGGAAGGGCCATGCCATGGAGGTGGGACCGCTCGCCCGCTACATCATCGGCTATGCCAAGGGCCACACCGAGATCACCGATCAGATCAAGGGTCTCCTGGGTCAGCTCAACGCACCGGTGGAGGCACTCTTCTCCACCCTTGGCCGCACCGCGGCGCGCGCGCTTGAGGCCCAGTGGGCGGCCTACAAGATGCGCTACTTCATGGACAAGATGATAGCCAATCTCAAGGCCGGCGATTCATCCACCGCCAACACCACCAACTGGCGGCCTGAAACCTGGCCCAAGGAGGCCAAGGGCGTGGGCTTCACCGAGGCCCCGCGTGGCGCGCTGGCCCACTGGATCAAGATCAAGGACATGAAGATCGACAATTACCAGTGCGTGGTGCCCACCACCTGGAACGGTTCGCCGCGCGACAACGAGGGCAATATCGGGGCCTTCGAGGCGTCGCTGATGAACACCAGGGTGGAGCGGCCGGAGGAGCCGGTGGAAATCCTCCGTACACTGCACAGTTTCGATCCCTGCCTCGCCTGCTCCACCCATGTGATGAGCGAAGACGGGCAGGAACTGACCAGCATCCGCGTGCGCTGAGGGCCACCGCCATGACCGACACGCCATTGAGTGAAGCCACGGCCCACCCCAACAAGGGGCGGGCCATCAAGGGCACCACCGACCTCGGTCCCAGTTACCGGGGCCGCACCGGCTCGCGCTTCGACGCCGTCTATGTCTACGAGGCGCCGGTGCGCATCTGGCACTGGGTCAACGCCTTCGCCATTCTGGCGCTGGCGGTGAGCGGTTATTTCATTGGCTCGCCCTTGCCCTCGCTGTCAGGCGAGGCCTCGGATCACTACCTCATGGGCTACATCCGCTTTGTCCATTTTGCGGCGGCCTATGTGATGATCGTGGGCTTCCTCTTCCGCATCTATTGGGCCATCGTCGGCAACCGCCACGCCCGCCAGATCTTCGTCCCGCCCCTGCTCAGCGCCAAATGGTGGAGTGGTATCTGGTATTCCATCCGCTGGTACTTCTTTCTGGAGCCGGAGGCCCGCAAATATGTGGGCCATAATCCGCTCGCCACCTTCGGCATGCATTTCGGCTTCGTCTGGGTCACGGTCTTCATGATCGTGACCGGCCTGGCGCTCTATGGCGAGGGTGCCGGCATGGCCTCCTGGCAGTATCGCTTCTTCTCGTCCTGGGTCATCCCGCTCTTCGGCCAAAGTCAGGACGTGCACACCTGGCACCATGTCGGCCTCTGGGCCATGGTGGCCTTCATCATCATCCACATCTACGCCGCCATCCGCGAGGATATCATGTCGCGCCAGAGCATGATCTCCTCGGTCACCAGCGGCTGGCGCACCTTCAAGGACAACCGGCCCATCGACGAAGACCATTGATCCGGGCTGCTGGAAGCCGGGCGTGGGGACTTCGGTCCCCACGTCCTTTTGATGTGAGAATTTGATTTTCACACCAACTTTTTCTGGAAAGAGCCCTGCCAATTGGCTAGGGTTTCCGGCGGATATCGCCGGATTGGCAGGACACCCTCTTTCCAGTCAGTTCGGTCAACAAGAACCATAAGAGTGTCCGATGGGAGAGAAATGCAACGTCCTCATACTGGGGATCGGCAACCTGCTCTGGGCCGATGAAGGCTGGGGAGTCCGCGTGGTGGAGGAACTGCACCGCCGCTATGAATTCCCCGATCATGTGCGCCTGCTCGATGGCGGCACCCAGGGCCTCTATCTCGTGCAGGACATTTGCGATGCCGATGTGCTGCTGGTCTTCGACGCCATTGACTATGGCCTCGAACCGGGCACGCTGAAGCAGGTGGAAGGGGCCGAGGTGCCGCGCTTCATGGGCGCCAAGAAGATGAGCCTGCACCAGACCGGTTTTCAGGAAGTCATCATGTCGGCGGAGCTGCTGGGCCGTTGCCCCAGGGACATGATGCTGGTGGGCCTGCAGCCAGTGGAACTGGAGGACTTCGGCGGCTCCCTGCGCGATCTTTCCAAGGCGAAGATGGCGGATGCCATGGCGATCGGCCTTGGCTATCTTGCCCGCTTCGGCATCTCCGCCCGGGAACGGGCCGAGCCGCTCGCCGTGACCGACACCATCGCCACGGCGGAAATGACGCTGGAGGCCTACGAGCAGGGCCGGCCCAGCGAAGCCGAAGCCTGCCGCACGGCGGATTTGCGCTTTGTAGCCCCGCCAGCGAAGGAGAATTGACATGTGTATCGGCATTCCCATGCAGGTGATCGAGGGCAGCGACTTTTCCGCCCGCTGCGTGGCCGACGGCAAGGAGGCCATGGTCGACCTCTCCCTTGTCGGCCCGCAGGACAAGGGCGCCTGGCTGCTCGTCTTCCTCGGCTCGGCCCGTGAGGTTCTGTCGCCGGAAGATGCCCGGCGCATCCGCGATGCGCACACGGCCCTGCGCGCCGCCATGGCCGGGGGCAGCCCCGACATCGACCATCTCTTCGCCGATCTCGTCAACCGCGAGCCGGAACTTCCGCCTTCCCTGATGACACCCGAGGACAGCAAAACCGCATGAGCAAACCCGCCCCTGATTTCTCTCCGCTGCTGAAAGCCATGATCGCGCGCCATGGGCTTGCGGTGGTGACCGAAGCCAATGCTGACGACTTTCTCCGCGCTCAGAAACATGCGGCACTGTTCTTCCTCGGCGATTGGGAGCGTCTGGCGGAAAGCAACGATGTGGCCGCGGTGCTGCCGGAACTCATGAAGCTCGCGCCCGGCATGGGGCTTGCCGTGGTGGCGCGCGCCGCCGAACGCGCCCTGCAATTGCGCTATCGCTTCAACAAGTTTCCGGCCCTGGTCTTCACCCGGGGGCAGGGCTATCTCGGCGTGCTCACCGGCATGCAGGACTGGAGCGACTATGCCCGCGCCATTCCCGCCCTTCTGGCAGGCGACGTGTCCGAGCCGCCGCCCTTCAAATTCCCCGAGGGCTGCGCGCCCGCGGGTGATCCCTCTCACATTCATTGAGGCCGCCATGAGCACCAGCAACCCCTTCGGCATCGGACCCGGCTCGCAGCCGGAAGAGGATGATGCCGTTCTCGATTACATGGCCCTGCCACAGGGCATGACCACCTGGCAGCCCCCGATTCTGCCGGAACCGGGCGACATGAAGGGCATGGAACAGGGCCTGGCCGCCCTCGATCAGGTGCTGGAGGCGCTACGTCATTTCAAGGTGGACCAGCCTGCCTATCAGGTGGACGTGAGCCACCTCGATGAGCGCAGCCGTTCCTTTGTCGATGATGTGCTGGGCGAAGGCGAGGTTTCCATCATCGCCGGCAGCGCGCTCCAGGCTCAGGAATCGGTCCTCGCCGGGGTGTGGCGCGTGCGCACCGCCGCCGAACCGGGCAAGCCTGCCAGCGATGCCATTGAGGTGGGCCATGTGCCCTCCCGTGTGCATGACATTGCCTTTGCGGCGGCGCGCCGGGGCGTGAAACCGCCCGGCAGCGATCTGCCGGAAGGCTTGCTCGCCTCGCCCTCGCTGCTCGCGGAATTGCAGAACGTGGTGACCTCGGCGCCAGGTGATGATGCCGAATATGCCATCAACCTGTCGCTGTTGCCCCATTCCGAGGAGGACCTGGCCTTTCTTGACCAGCACCTGGGTCAGGGCGAGGTGCACATCCTGTCGCGCGGCTATGGCAATTGCCGCATCTCCGCCACCGCCACGCGCAACATCTGGTGGGTGCGCTATTATAATTCGCAGGACACGCTGATCCTCAATTCGCTGGAAGTGGCGCGCATTCCCGAGGTCGCCTTCGCCGCCATCGAGGACATCCATGACAGCGAAAGGCGTCTTGCCGAAATCCTGGGTGTTTACCGGTGAGCGATCATTTCTTCTCCGGCTCCTATGGCGGCGATGCCAGCAAGGTGACGCCCGAGACCCGCTTCGAATGCAAGATCTGCTGGTGGGTCTATGATCCCGCGCAAGGCGACGAGAGCCGCCAGATTGCTCCCGGCACCGCCTTCACCAGCCTGCCCTGGGACTGGTCCTGCCCCAACTGCTCGGGTGCCAAGACCGATTTCATGGTGCTGGAACCGTGACGGACGAGGGCCGCGCCATCGCGGAAAAGCTGGTGGCCGCCTATCGCCACATCGCCGAAACGCGCATGAAGGATGTGCCCATCGTCAATCCGGTGCTGGCGGTGGCCTGCGTCGGGCCGGAGAAGTGCGGACACGACTGGCTCGCCGTGCTGGTCACACCCTGGTTCATGAATCTGCTGCTGCTGCCGGGCGAGGGTGAGCCGTGGCGCCATGCCCAAGGATCGACGGTTACCCGCGCCCTGCCCAGCGGCGACTATGCCTTCGTGGCGGGCGAGGACGAGTTGACCGGCCCCACGCTGTCCTGTTCGCTCTTTTCACCCATGTTCGATTTTTCCAGCCAGGATGACGCCGTGACGCTGGCGCGTGAGGTGCTGGCCGCCGCCTTAAAGACCGAGGACGCAGTCGAGCCGCAAAAACCTTTCGCCGTGGAAAAGCCCTCGCGCCGTGCGCTCTTCGGCCTCGGCCGCAAATCCGCCGGGGAGACGGCGTGATGGACGCGGGCCACATCACCATCTGCCTGGGGCAGGGCATAGCCATCCGCTCCACCCGCCCGGCCAATATCGGCGCGATCTTCGCGGGCAGGAACGTGGCGGACGTGGCGCGCCTCATGCCGCTTCTCTTCGCCGTCTGTGGCCGGGCCCAGGGCGAGGCCAGCCGCCTTGCCCTTGCCATGGCCTCGGGTGAGCAGCCTGATCCCGCGCTGCCCGCCGCCGTGACGGCGGAAGCTATCCGCGAACATCTCATGCGCATGGCCGTGGACTGGGCCAAGGCCTGTGGCGTGGTCACCGACACCTCGGTTCTGCGTCGCATTCACGCCCTGCCAAGGCGGGCGGGCGAAGTGCCGAGCCCGGAACTGGCCGACGAAGCGCAGGCCCTGCTGGCGGAACTGGCCGCCGACGCGGCTGTCATCCGCGCCGGAAATCTTGAGGCTGTGCTCTCCGGCAAGACCATCGCCGCGTGGCTGCTCCGGCTGGTCACCACCCGGGGCCTGAGCGGCTGGGGCCATGGCGAGGCCGACCCCGGAGAGACGAGTGCCTTCACCCTGGTGCGCGGCCATGCGGCCATGGCCCCGCTTCTCGCCCGCCATGGCGATGGGCTGCTTTCGCGTCTCTATGCCCGGCCTCTCCATGTGGCCGTCCTCATCGAAACGCTGGCAGGCCGCCCGGCGCAGGCGCTGCTGGGGCGGCAGGGAGAGTGGGGCGAGGCCACGGTGCCGACCTCGCGCGGGCTTCTGACCCATCGTGCCCGCCGTGACGGTGATCAGGTGACCGCCTATGAGATTTCCGCCCCCACCGACATCAATTTCAATCCGCAGGGCATCGCCGCGCGCCGCCTTGGTGGCACTCATCCGTCAACAGACGATTTTCCCCTGCGCCTTTTCGTCGAAGCTCTTGATCCCTGCGTCACCTATTCCATTTCAGCGGAAGCCGCGTCATGACCACCAGCTTGCCCACTGTTCTCGTCATCGACGACGAGGCCCGGAGCCTCGAAACCCTGAACCGCGTGCTGTGTGAGGATTTTGACGTCAAGACGGCGCAGAATGTCACCGAGGCCACGGCCATTCTCGAGCGTGAATGGGTGCAGATCATCCTGTGCGACCAGCGCATGCCCGACAAGAGCGGCGTTGATTTCCTGACCGAGGTGCGCGACCGCTGGCCCGACATCATCCGCATCATCATCTCCGGCTACACCGACACCGAGGACGTGATCCGTGGCATCAATCAGGCGGGCATCTTCCAGTACATCACTAAGCCGTGGCAGCCGGACAGTCTGATCCTGACTCTCAAGAACGCCGCCCATATCTTCGATCTCAACCGCCAGAACGAGATGCTCTCGGCTGAACTGAAGATGGCCCCGCGCCACATGGAAACCACGCTGAAGGGCCGCCGCGAGGCGGTGCGCGAGCGTTTCCGCATGGACGATGGCATCATTCGCGCTGAGACGAGCCCCATGAATGCCGTCTGTGAGCGCCTGTTGCAGATTGCTCCCTTCGACGTGTCGGTGTTGCTGCAAGGCGAGTCCGGCACCGGCAAGGAACTGGCGGCACGGGCCCTGCATTACAACAGTCTGCGCTGGAACAAGCCCTTCGTGGCCGAGAATTGCGGTGCCATGCCCGATGAACTGCTGGAAAGCGAGCTTTTCGGCCACAAGCGCGGTGCCTTCACCGGCGCGGTCAACGACCATACCGGCCTCTTCGAGCGCGCCAATGGCGGCACGGTGTTTCTGGACGAAGTGGGCGAAATCTCCCCGGCCTTTCAGGTGAAATTGCTCCGTGTGCTGCAGAATGGCGAGATCCGTCCCGTGGGGGCCAGCAAGGGCCTCAAGGTCGATGTCCGGGTCATCGCCGCCACCAACAAGACGCTGGAGGATGAGGTGCGCGCCGGGCGCTTCCGCGAGGACCTTTATTACCGTCTTGCCGCGGTCACCGTGCATCTGCCGGCCCTGCGTGAGCGCATCATGGATATTCCGGTGATCGCCAGGAACTATCTCGACAATGCCACCGTGAATTTCGGTAAGGCAAGTCATGGGTTGAGTGACGAGGCCCTTGCCGCTCTGCAACGCTACGAATGGCCCGGCAACATCCGCGAATTGCAGAATGAATTACAGCGCCTGCTCATCATGTCACCGGAGAAGGGTGTGATTGCGGCGGATCTCCTGTCGCCCCGTATTCGCAATGGCGCTGCCGAGCCCAAGAAGTCGAACGGCGAGGCCCATTCCCTCGGCGGCATCGTCGGCATGGGCGGCAACCTGAAGGACCGCATCGACATTCTGGAAGAGCACATTTTGCGCGAGACCTTGGTTCGCCATCGCTGGAACAAGAGCCGGGCGGCGCGGGAATTGGGTTTGTCGCGTGTGGGATTGCGTCTTAAGCTGCAGCGCTATGGACTGGAAAAGACCGATCTGGACCCCAGGCCGCGCGCTCTGGCCAATTGACGGGGCAAGCCATGTGGCCTCCTGACAGCAAGCAGGGTCTCATTCAGCGCGCCGGCGTGGCGGGCACCCTGGGCCAGGGCCATGCATCAGAGGAAGCCTGGATCGAAGTCATCCACCGGATGGATGAGGTCTACGCCGACCTCGTGCGCAACCAGCTTGAACTGGAAGAAAAGAACGGCGCACTGGAGGACGCGCAGCGCTTCATCGACAGCGTGCTCTCCTCCATGACCGATATCCTGATCGTCTGTGATCTTGACGGGCGCATCGTCCGCCTCAATGCCGGGGCGGAACACATCGTCGGCAGCGCGGTCCGTTCCCTACGCGAAGTTTTTGCGCCGGAGTCACAAATCCTCGCCGACATCTTCGCCAGCCGCATCCTGACCGGCGCGACCATCACCGATGTCGAGGCCGCCATCCGGTCGCAGGACGGTGCCGCGCTGCCCATGGCCGTCAACTGCGCGCCGCAGCATGATCATCAGGGCCGCCTCGTGGGCTTCGTCCTCATCGGCCGCCCCATCGGTGAATTGCGCCGCGCCTTTGCCGAACTGGATCAGGCGCACCGCAAGCTGACCCGCACCCAGCAGCAACTGGTGGCTGCGGAGAAGATGGCAGCTCTTGGCCAGTTGGTGGCGGGCGTGGCCCATGAACTGAATAATCCCATCAGCTTCGTTTTTGGCAATCTCCACGCGCTGAACCGTTATGGTGAACGCCTGACGCACTATCTCGATCAGGTTGCCGCCTGCCAGACGCCGGAAGACCTTGCCCGGCTGAAGGACGATGGCGCGGTGCGGCGCATCACCGCCGACATCAATCCGCTCATCGAAGGCACGCTGGAAGGTGCCCGCCGGGTGAGTGAGATCGTGCAGGACCTGCGTCGCTTTTCCTCCAGCCAGAAGGAAGAGCCTGACAATTTCAATCTCGTGCGCCTGGCTCACACCGCCTCCGACTGGGTGGTGAAGTCGGCGCGCGCCAAGCCCGCCATCACCATAGGCCCGGAAGGTCCGCTGGAGGTGAAGACCCTGCAACGCTCGGTCCATCAGATCATCGTCAATCTGGTGCAGAACTCGGTGGATGTGCTGAAGAACAATGCCGACGGCCACATCAATATTCTCTGCCGGGTGGAAGCGGGCTGGGGCCGCGTTTCGGTGGCGGATAATGGTCCGGGCATAAGGCCCGATCATCTCCACCGCATCTTCGAACCCTTCTTCACCACCAAGCCCGTGGGCGAAGGCACGGGCCTTGGTCTCTATGTGAGCTACAATCTCGCCCAGGAATTGGGCGGGCGCATCGAGGCGGAAAACCGCGAGGACGGCGGGGCATGCCTCACGCTGCACTTCCCCTGTCAGGGCTGTGCCGATGGCTGAGGCGCGCCGCATGAACCTCTTGTGGTTGCAGTCCGGCGGCTGCGGCGGCTGCTCCATGTCGCTGCTCTGCGCCGAGGGGCCGGATGTGCTCTCGGCCTTTGACGCCGCCGGCATTGACGTACTCTGGCATCCCTCGCTCTCAGAGGCGTCGGGCGCGGAATTCGTAACCCTGCTTGAGGACATCGTGGCCGGGCGGCGCGACCTTGACATCCTCTGCCTCGAAGGCTCGGTCATGACCGGGCCTGATGGCACCGGACGTTTTCACATGCTGGGTGGCACAGGCCGGCCCATGATGCAGTGGATAGCGGATGTGGCCGCGCGCGCCCGCCATGTGGTGGCCATCGGGTCCTGCGCGGCCTTCGGCGGCATCACGGCGGCCAACGGCAATGAGGCAGGTGCCACCGGCCTTGCCCACGACGGCAGTGGGCCGGGCGGTCTTCTCGGCGCGGCCTTCCGTGCGCGGGGCGGTCTTCCCGTGGTCAATATCGCGGGCTGTCCCACTCATCCCAATTGGGTGGTCGAAACCCTGAGCCAGATGGCGCTTTCAACCTTTGGGCCGGAAGACCTCGACGCTCTCGGCCGGCCGCGCAGTTATGCCGACCAGCTGGTGCACCACGGCTGCCCGCGCAACGAGTTCTATGAGTTCAAGGCCTCGGCGGAGCGTCCCTCGGATCTCGGTTGCATGATGGAGAACCTGGGCTGCAAGGGCACCCAGGCCCATGGCGATTGCAACACGCGGCTGTGGAATGGCGAGGGGTCATGCCTGCGCGGTGGTTATCCCTGCATCAATTGCACGGCGCCGCGCTTTGAAGAACCGGGCCACACCTTTGCCATTACGCCCAAGTTCGCCGGCATTCCCATAGGCCTGCCCACCGACATGCCCAAGGCCTGGTTTGTGGCCATCGCCTCGCTCGCCAAGGCGGCAACGCCCCAGCGCCTGCGCCACAATGCGGTGGCCGACCACATCGTCGTGCCGCCGACCATTCACAAGGCGCCGAAAAAATGACCCGTCGCGTGCTCGGCCCCTTCAATCGTGTCGAAGGCGATCTCGAAGTCCGGATCGAGAGCGCCGGTGGAGCGGTCGCGGCGGCCTTTGTCAATTCTCCGCTCTATCGCGGCTTTGAACACATCCTGCGCGGCAAGCATCCGCTTGATGCGCTGGTCTATGCGCCGCGCATTTGCGGCATCTGCTCGGTGTCGCAGTCGCTGGCCGCTGCCCGCGTTCTTGCGGCGGCTCAGGGCCTGCGGCCCGTGCCCAACGGCAGGCTTGCCAGCGATCTCACGCTGGCGGTCGAGAACATTTCGGATCACCTCAGCCATTTTTATCTTTTCTTCATGCCGGATTTCGCCAAGGCGGTTTACGCTCGTGAGAGCTGGTATGGCGATGTGGCCGCGCGCTTCCGGGCCATGACCGGCAGCGCGGCCTCCGCCTATCTCGCGGCCCATGCCGAATTCAAGCATATGCTCGGGCTGCTCGCGGGCAAGTGGCCGCACACGCTTGCCATCCAGCCGGGCGGATCGACCCGCGCGCTGCAAGGCCAGGAAATCGTCCGCCTGCTGATGATCCTCGCAAGTTTTCGCAAGTTTCTGGAAGCCGTGGTCTATGGCTCTCCCCTGGAACAATTCGCCAGCATTCCGTCGCGTTCGGCGCTCGATGAATGGGCGCAGGGGTCAGCGGGCGATCTCGCCCGTTTCTGGCGTCTGTCGCAGGCGCTCGATCTCAAAGTCCTGGGTCGGGCCGAAGATCGCTTCCTGAGCTACGGCAGCTTCGGTGAGGACGACGCGCGCCTGTTCCGCCCCGGCACCTATCACCATGGCCGCCGGGCCGACCTCAACCCAGCCGCCATAACTGAAGATGTCAGCCATTCCTGGCTGCGGCAGGAGGAGGGGCCGCGTCATCCCTTCGTCGGCGTCACCCTGCCGGAGGTGGACCGCCCGGGCGGCTATAGCTGGTGCAAGGCCCCGCGCCTGTCGGGACAGGTCATGGAGGTTGGGGCGCTGGCCCGCCAGGTGGTGGACGGACAGGCGCTGGCGCTTGATCTTGTTGAGCACGAGGGCGGCAATGTGCGGAGCCGGGTGCTGGGCCGCTTCATCGAGATTGCCCGGCTCATTCCCGCCATGGAACAATGGCTGAAGGGGCTGCGCCCGCGCGACGCCTTTTGCGAAACCGTGGCGATGCCGGAGGAGGCGGAGGCCAGCGGGCTGGTGGAGGCGGCGCGGGGGGCGCTGGGCCATTGGCTCAGGATCAGCAAGGGCCACATCTTCAACTATCAGATCATTGCGCCCACCACCTGGAACTTCTCGCCCCGCGACCAAGACAGAAAGCCGGGAGCGCTGGAACAGGCCCTGGTCGGCGCGCCCGTCCGCACGGGCGAGGACGATCCCATCGCGGTGCAGCACATCGTGCGCTCCTTCGACCCCTGCATGGTCTGCACGGTGCACTGACGCATCACCCCGAAAAGTGCGCAGCGGTTTTCGGATAAGGTGATGCGCAAGAGTCTTCCATCACCCCGAAAAGTGCGCAGCGGTTTTCGGATAAGGTGATGCGCAAGAGTCTTCCATCACCCCGAAAAGTGCGCAGCGGTTTTCGGGCAGGGTGATGCGCAAGAGTCTTCCATCACCCCGAAAAGTGCGCAGCGGTTTTCGGGCAGGGTGATGCGCAAGAGTCTTCCATCACCCCGAAAAGTGCGCAGCGGTTTTCGGGCAGGGTGATGGTGAGATGCGACGACAATGTCGTCAAAAAGGTCCGGTGGACCTTTTTGAGCAGCGAACGCGGGGGAACTGCCG
>CALMUW010000115.1 GCA_937872985.1 uncultured Alphaproteobacteria bacterium | reverse complement strand
GAAGGCAATGGCTTTCGCCGCCGGGCCCGTGGGCGCGCGGGTGCGTCGGGGCGACGCCGGGGTGCCGGCCCGCCGCCGCAAGCTCGGCGTGCGCCCCACCTTCAAGCGCATCGACACCTGTGCCGCCGAATTCGCCTCGCCCACCGCCTACATGTATTCGAGCTATGAGACCGGCCTGCCGGGGGACTCGGGCAACGAGGCCAAGCCCTCCGACCGCCAGAAGGTCATCATCCTCGGCGGCGGGCCGAACCGCATCGGCCAGGGCATCGAGTTCGACTATTGCTGCTGCCATGCCTGCTTCGCGCTGCACGACGCGGGCTATGAATCCATCATGGTCAACTGCAACCCGGAGACCGTGTCCACCGACTATGACACTTCCGACCGCCTCTACTTCGAGCCGCTGACGGCGGAAGACGTGCTCGAGATCATCCACACCGAACAGCAGCAGGGCACCCTGAAGGGCGTCATCGTGCAGTTCGGCGGCCAGACGCCGCTGAAGCTGGCCGACGGGCTGGAGCGCGCCGGGGTGCCCATCCTCGGCACCACGCCGGACGCCATCGACCTGGCCGAAGACCGCGACCGCTTTGCCAAACTGGTGAAGAAGCTGAAACTGCGCCAGCCGGAAAACGGCATTGCCCACTCCGCCGCCGAGGCCCGCGCCATCGCGAAGAAGATCGGCTTCCCCGTGGTCATCCGTCCGTCCTACGTGCTCGGCGGGCGCGCCATGGAAATCGTCCGCGACATGGCCCAGCTGGAACGTTACATCACCGAGGCCGTGGTGGTCTCAGGCGACAGCCCGGTGCTCATCGACAGCTACCTCTCCAACGCCACCGAGGTGGACGTGGACTGCATCTGCGACGGCACGGATGTCCATATCGCGGGCGTGATGGAGCACATCGAGGAGGCGGGCATCCACTCCGGCGACTCGGCCTGCTCGCTGCCGCCCAACACGCTGAAGCCCGCCCTCATCGCCGAGATGGAGGCGCAGGCCAGGCGCATGGCGCTGGCCCTCAATGTCGTGGGCCTGATGAACGTCCAGTTCGCCATCAAGGACGATCTCATCTACGTGCTTGAGGTGAATCCCCGTGCTTCGCGCACCGTGCCCTTCGTCGCCAAGGTCATCGGCGAGCCGGTGGCCAAGATCGCCGCCCGCGTCATGGCGGGCGAGAAGCTGGAAAGCTTCAGGCTCAAGCCCAGGAAGCTCGCCCACACCGGCGTCAAGGAAGCCGTCTTTCCCTTCAACCGCTTCCCCGGCGTGGACGTGTTGCTCGGTCCCGAAATGCGCTCAACCGGCGAGGTCATGGGCCTCGACCGCAACTGGGACATGGCCTTCGCCAAGAGCCAGCTTGGCGCCGGCATGAAGATGCCGCAGTCCGGCACGGTCTTCGTATCGGTGAAGGATCAGGACAAGCCGAAGATCCTTGCCGCCATGAAGAAGCTGCACGAGTTGGGCTATGCACTCACCGCCACCGGCGGCACCCAGCGCTATCTCGAAGGCAAGGGCGTTCCCTGCGCCAAGATCAACAAGGTGCTGGAAGGCCGCCCCCATGTGGTGGATGCCATCAAGAACGGCGACATCCAATTGTTGTTCAACACCACCGAGACAAAATCATCGGAGTCGGATTCCAAGTCGGTGCGTCAGGCCGCCCTGCTCCACAAGGTGCCCTATTACACCACGCTGCCCGGCATTCTTGCCGCCTGCAAGGCGATTACCGCCCAGGCCACCGACTCGATCAGCGTGCGCCCCCTGCAGGACTATTTCCGCAAGGCGGGATGAAACGCCTAAAATTGTATCAGCCCGCTTAGGACAGGCCTAACCGGACAAGAGCCAATTGTTTGCATATCCTTGGGTTCACGTTCACGCTTGCCATAACAGCCGCGCTAACCATGGGCCATGTCGCCCCGGTGCCGCTGAAAACAGTGAGGCCGGAGGGTGGCAGAGCCTCCGGCCTTTGCTGTTCGCTTCGACCTTATCTGAAAAGCGCTGCGCCTTGCGACGGCATGCGTCAAATGGCGGTAAACCCGTTGTCGACGAAGAGGTGTGCGCCGTTGACGAAGCTCGCTTCGTCCGAGGCAAGGAACAGCGCCGCCCGCGCCACCTCCTCCGGCTCGCAGATGCGCCCCTGCTGCGCCGCCAATGCCGCCTCCGACACATCGACGCCCGCCGCCTGCAATTCCTTCACCTCGCGCAACCCGTGCGGCGTGCGCACGAAGCCGGGACACACGGCATTGCAGCGGATGTTGCGGTCGCGGAACTCCACCGCGATGGCGCGCGCGAACATGTGCACCGCCCCCTTGGTCGTGTCATAGAGCACCTCCATGGGGGTTGCCGCCACGGCGGAAATGGACGAGGTGCAGACGATGGCGCCGCCGCCCGCCGCGATCATCTGCGGCAGCACCGCCCTGGTCATCAGGAACATGCTCTTGACGTTGATCTCGGTCAGCCGGTCCCACTCCTGTTCCGTGGTTTCGAGGAACGGCTTGATGACGATGCTGCCGGCATGATTGAACAGCACGGTGATCGGGCCGAAGGCCGTCGAAACGGCGGCCACGGCGCGCTCCACCTGGTCGGCCCTGGACACATCAGCCTGGGCGAAGATGGCCTCGCCCCCCGCCGCCGTGATCTCGGCCACGGCCTTGGCCCCGGCTTCGGCATTGATGTCGACAATGCCCACCCTGGCGCCCTCGGCGGCGAAAATCCGGCTTGCCGCCCCGCCCATGCCGGTGGAACCGCCCGAAATCAGCGCCACCTTGCCCTGAAGCCTGCCTGCCATGCTCTCCTCCCTGTTTTTTCCGATGTTGACCAGACTTCAGCCCTTCGGCAAGACCGTTTCGCTGTGGCCCAGGCCATGCGTCTCGGCCCAGTCCTGCATGGCCAGCAGAATGGGCGACAGCGACTGGCCCAGCGCCGTCAGACGATAATCCACCCGCGGCGGAATGGTGCCGTGGTCGCGGCGCGCCACCAATCCGTCCCTTTCCAGCTCGCGCAGTTGCTGGGCCAGTGTGCGATGCGTGATCGGCCCCAGGCTGCGCTGCAACTCATTGAACCGGCGTTCGCCCTGCATCAGATAATAGATGACCATCAGCTTCCAGCGCCCGGCCAGAATCTGCATCAGCGCATCGGTGGGGCAGCCCGGTAATTTCGCCATCGCAGTATCCTTTTTGACCGTACTTGCACAACAGAACCATAGGATTACCTATGGTCCATCGCAACCATCGGGCCATCATCCGGCCCGCGGAGGACACCATGAAAACCATCAAGAAAATCAAATCCGCTCCCGGCGGCCACTGGGTCGGCGACGGCTTCCCGGTGCGCTCCCTGTTTTCCTATCAGGGTGACACGGCCGAGATCAGCCCCTTCCTGATGTTCGACTTTGCCGGGCCATACCACTTCGACCCCGCCGCCAGCCCGCGCGGGGTCGGGGCCCATCCGCACAAGGGCTTCGAGACCGTCAGCATCGTCTTTGACGGCGAGGTGTCACACCGCGACAGCGCGGGCCATGGCGGCACCATCGGCCCCGGCGACGTGCAGTGGATGACCGCTGGCCAAGGCATCGTCCATCAGGAGTTTCACTCCGAAGCCTTCACCCGCAGCGGCGGCAGCTTCCACATGGCCCAGCTCTGGGTCAACCTGAAGGCGTCGGACAAATCCGCACCCCCCGGCTATCAGGCCCTCACCGCCGCCGCCATTCCCGTGGTGAACCTGCCCCATGGCGCGGGCACGGTCCGGCTCATCGCGGGCGATTTCGACGGCCAGAAGGGCGCGGCCAGAACCTTCACCCCCATGAAGGTCTGGGACGTCACCCTGGCCCCCGGCGGCGAAGCCACCCTGACCACGCCCGCCGCCCACAACACCCTGCTCGTGCCCATGACGGGCACGGCCACGGTCAACGGCTGCGAAAGGCTGGCGGAAGCCGATCTTGCCCTCTTCAACCACGATGGCGACAGTTTTACCCTGGCCAGTGCGGAGGGTGCGCGCCTGCTGCTGATGTCGGGCGAGCCCATCGCTGAACCGGTCGTGGGCTATGGTCCCTTCGTCATGAACAGTCAGGCGGAAATCCGCCAGGCCATCACGGACTATAACGCCGGCCGCTTCGGCGAGATCGCCGGCTAGAACAACCTGACTTTTGCCGAAATCGGCAAAAATCAGAAAAATTGCTCGCCACCGAGGAGTCAGAGCGGACGCTTTGATGCAATCAAAGTGCATTCCGCTCTGGCCCGCGTAATCTTACAGCCAATGCTTGCAAATCAGGGCTTTTTGCGCAAATATCCCCCGATACCCGGTTCCTTGTGCGGTTTGAGCCAAGGCCGGGTGTCGTTTTTTCCCGTATGCGTGACCGCCACCGGCCATGAGAGGTCGCCGGGGTGAGAGCGCCTGACAGACTGGATTGCGCCATGGAAAAAGTGCCGATGACGGCGGAAGGTTATGCCGCCCTGATTGACGAGATGAAGCACCTGAAATCGGTCGAGCGTCCGCGCATCATCAGCGCCATCGAGGAGGCACGCTCTCATGGCGACCTGTCGGAGAATGCCGAATATCACGCCGCCAAGGAGGCCCAGGGCTGGAACGAGGCGCGCGTGGCCGAACTGGAAGACAAGATCAGCCGCGCCGATGTCATCGATCTGACCAAGCTGTCGGGCGAGACGGTGAAGTTCGGGGCGCGCGTCACCCTCATCGACGAGGATACCGAGGACGAAGTGGTCTATCAGATCGTCGGCGATTTCGAGGCCGACGTGAAGAAGGGCCGCATCTCCATTTCCTCGCCCATCGCCCGCGCCATCATCGGCAAGAAGAAGGGCGACAGCGTGGAGGTCAACACCCCCGGCGGCGGCAAGTCCTATGAGATCGTCAAGGTGGCGTGGAAGTAACCGCCAGCGCAACGGGCGGTCAGTTGGAATCAACTGCCGCCGATAAGTTGCTCGAAAATCAATATGTTGGCGCAACTTTTCTCTCTCAAATCGTTCCGATTTGATCGTCCGTTGCACCAGCGCCAGTGCGTGTGCCCAGGGCGGCTTGTGCCGCCCTTCATTTTACAGCTTTTTTTTTACAGCCTGGACAGAAACCCGGCAAAGCGCATCAGCCCCTCGGGCCACGGCCCATGGCCCGAGGCCACATTGATGTGGCCCTGATCGCCGGCTTCCGAAAATTCCGCCCCAAGCGCCGCCGCCATGGCGCGTTGCTCGTCCATGGTGGCGAAGGGATCGCTGCTACTGGCCACCACCACCGCCGGAAAGGGCAGCCGCACCGCCGCACCGGCAAAGGCAGGGTCAATGGCGTCAATCTCCCTGATCCTGGCCGGCGCGGGCACGGAAACCAGAAAGGCCCCCTTCACCCGCTCCAGCACGCCCGCCGCGCGCAGGGCGGCAACGCCGTGGATCACCAGCCAGCAGCCCAGCGAATGCGCCACCAGCACCACCGGCCGGTCGGCGCCCTTCACGGCGGCCACCAGCCGCGCCAGCCAGTCTGCCAGCACGGGGCGGCTCCAGTCAGCCTGGTCGATGATCCGCGCCGTCGCCAGCCTCTCCGCCATGCGCCGCTGCCAGTGGCCGGTGCCGGAACCGTCAATGCCGGGAAGCAGGAGAATATCGGTGTCCGATGATTTCATCGCTCAGGCCCTGAGGCTTACCATGTGGCGCGCGCCGAACAGAAGAAGCCCCGCCACCAGCCCCCAGAAGGCCGAGCCCACGCCAAACAGGCTGAGGCCCGAGGCCGTGACCAGAAAGGTGACCAGCGCGCTTTCGATGTCGCGCGCCTCGCGCATCATGGCCGTCACCGACCCCATAAGTGGCCCGAATAGCGCCAGCCCGGCAATGGCCGTGATCAGGGCCGCAGGCAGGGCCGCCAGAATGCCCACCAGGCTCGCCGCCCCCAGACCAACCAGACCATAGAGCACCAGATAGGGCCAGGCCATTTTCCAGCGCTGGGCCGGATCGGGGTGCGTCTCCGGTCCCGTCACCAGCGAAGCGGTGATGGCGGCGAGGTTGACGGCGTGGCTGCCGCTGGGTGCCATGACAGCGGAGGCCAGGCCCGTCACCAGCAGGCTTTCCTTGACCGGCGGATTATAGCCCGCCGCCCGCAGCACGGCGAAGCCCGGCAGGTTCTGCGAGGCCATGGTGACGAGATAGAGCGGCACGCCAAGACCGATGATGGCGGTGGAGGTGAAAACCGGCATGTCGAAGGTCAATCCCGTGACCCCCAGCGCGCAGCAACCTGCGCCGAGAAGCCCGCCCAGCGCCGCCATGATCACCCCCAGCGCCACCACCACCGGCACGGCGAAGACCGGCACCAGCAGCCGCAGCGCGAAGAACACCACGATGAGCGGCAGCACATAAAGCGGCAGGGACTGTGCCGCCTGGGGCACGCCCAGCGTATAGCGCAGGAGCACGCCCGCCAGCATGGCGGACGCGATGGGCGCGGGAATACGGGCAATGGCCTTGGCCAGCGGCGTCACCAGTGCGGTGGCCGCCATCAATAGGCCCGCCACGACAAAGGCCCCGATGGCCTCGGGATAGGAAATGCCGCCGGCCGAGGTGGCGATGAGGGCCGCCCCCGGCGTCGACCAGGCGGTGATGATGGGCATCCGGTGCCGCCACGACAGCCAGAAGGTGGTGAGCGCCATGCCGAAGCACAGGGCCGCCGCCCAGCTTGCCTGTTGCGCCGGATTGGCCCCCACGGCCCGCGCCGCCTCCATGATGAGCAGGATGGTGGAGGCAAAGCCCACCACCACGGCGGTGGCCGCCGAGGAGATGATGCCAAACCAGCCGCCCGGCTTTTCTGCCGCCGTATCGCTCATGTGAGGGGCACGCCCGGCTCGTCCTTGGCCACGCGCAGGATGAGCGAGGTCTTGACGCTCACCACATTGGGCGCGGTGGACAGGGCCCCCATGACGAAATTCTGCACGTCGGCGAGGTCGCGCGCCATGCATTTCAGGATGTAGTCGGCCTCGCCGGAGACGGCGTAACACTCACGCACGATGGGCCAGCTCTTGGCCCGGCGCTCAAACTCCTGCAACTCACCTTCGCCCTGGGTGCGCAAACCCACCATGGCGATGAACTGCACCTCGTAGCCCAGCTTGGCGGCATCCAGCAGCGCGCGATAACCGGCAATGATGCCCGCCTGCTCCAGCGCCTGCACCCGCCGCAGGGTGGGCGGCGGCGACAGGCCGATGCGCGCCGCCAGAGCAACGTTGCTCAGGCTGCCGTCGCGCTGCAGTTCGTTGAGGATTTTCCAATCCGTGGTATCGAGGGCGAGAGCCTTGACCATGGCACACCATACGCAACTTTATTGCGCGCAACAATATTTCTCCTGCAATTATGCCCATGCGTTAAATTGTGCTGTGCACAAAGAATTGTGTGGGTATTGGAGACATCCCACATAAGCTATGCTGTTTTCACATAGCTCAGGAGTCGTTCATGTCCGCCCGCCACGCCCGTGTTCTGGTTTTGGGGTCCGGTCCCGCCGGCTACACCGCCGCCATCTATGCCGCCCGCGCCATGCTGGAGCCGCTGGTCATTCAGGGCATGCAGCCGGGCGGCCAGCTCACCATCACCACAGATGTGGAAAACTACCCCGGCTTCGCCAAGGGCATCATGGGGCCGGAACTGATGGAGCAGATGAAGGGCCAGGCCGAGCACTGCGGTGCGGAGATCGTCTCCGACACCATCACCAGGGTCGATCTCAAGGCGCGTCCGATCACGCTGACCGGCGACTCCGGCGCCACCTACACCTGCGATGCGCTCATCATCGCCACCGGCGCCCAGGCGCGCTGGCTTGGCCTGCCCTCGGAAACCGTCTTTCAGGGCTTTGGCGTGTCGGCCTGCGCCACCTGCGATGGTTTCTTCTATCGCGGCAAGAAGGTCATGGTGGTGGGCGGCGGCAACTCGGCGGTGGAGGAAGCCCTCTTTCTCACCAACTTCGCCAGCGAGGTCATCGTGGTCCATCGCCGCGACTCTTTCCGGGCTGAGAAGATCATGCAGAACCGGCTCTTCGCCCATCCCAAGGTCAAGGTCATCTGGGATGCAACGCTTGAGGAAGTGATCGGCACCGCCAATCCCAAGAGCGTCACCGCCGGCCGCATCCGCAATGTCAAGACCGGCGCGGTCAGCGACATTCCCGTCGATGGCATCTTCATCGCCATCGGCCACAAGCCCGCGACCGAATTGTTTGAAGGGCAACTGCCCTTCAAGCAGGGCGGCTATCTCATCACCGAGCCATTCTCCACCTATACGGGCTTTCCCGGCGTCTATGCCGCGGGCGATGTCACCGACGACATCTATCGCCAGGCGGTGACCGCCGCCGGCATGGGCTGCATGGCGGCGCTTGAGGCCGAACGCTGGCTGCACGCCAGCGACCATGCTGCCAAGGCGGCGGAGTAATCACATGGACTGGGACAAACTCAGGATCTTTCACGCCGTGGCCGACGCGGGTTCCTTCACCCATGCAGGCCATGAACTGGCCCTCTCGCAATCGGCGGTGAGCCGCCAGATCAGCGCCCTTGAGTCCGACCTCAATGTGCCGCTGTTTCACCGCCATGCGCGCGGCCTCATCCTCACCGAACAGGGCGAGGTGCTCTACCGCACGGCGCATGATGTCTTCGCCAAACTCGCCGCCGCCAAGACGCGCCTGATGGATTCGCGTGAGAAGCCTTCAGGCGAATTGCGCATCACCACCACGGTGGGCCTGGGCTCCGTCTGGCTCACGCCGCGCATCAAGGAATTCGTCGAGCTTTACCCCGACATCTCGGTCACCCTGATGCTGGAGGACCGCGAGCTTGACCTCGCCATGCGCGAGGCCGATGTCGCCATCCGCCTGCGCCGTCCCACCCAGCCGGAACTCATCCAGCGCAAGCTCTTCACCGTGCATCACCACATCTATGCCTCGGTGGACTATGTGAAGCGCCACGGCATTCCTAAATCCATCGAAGATCTCGACAATCACAAGATCATCACCTTCGGTCAGGCACCGGGCTATCTCACCACGCTCAACTGGCTGGAAACGGCAGGCCGCGACGAGGATAATCCGCGCCCGGTGGCGCTGCGCGTCAACAATGCCTATGGCCTGCGCCGCGCCGTGCAGGCGGGTGTGGGCATCGGCTCGCTGGCGGATTACATCGTCACCGATGAGTTGAAACTGGTGCAGATCGACCTGCCGCTGGAAGCGCCGCAGTTCGACACCTATTTCGTCTACCCCGAAGAACTGAAGGACACGAAGCGCGTCACCGTCTTCCGCGACTTCATCGTCTCCAAGGCCAAGGAGTGGAGTTTCTAGAGCAACCGGCGGTCAGTTGGAATCAACTGCCGCCGATAAGTTGCTCGAAAATCAATATGTTGGCGCAACTTTTCTTTCTCAAATCGTTCCGATTTGATCGTCCGTTGCGCTAGAGCGGAATGCGCCTTGATTGCGTCGAGGCCAACGTCAACCCCGCATACGCTTCGGCCACAATACGATGACCAGCCCCGCCAGGATCAGCCCCATGCCGGCAAAGCGCAGGGGCGGAAAGCGCTCGCCCAGCACCAGCGCTGCCGACAATGTGCCGAAGACCGGCACCAGCACCGAGAAGGGAGCCACCCGCGAGGCCGGATAATGGCCCATGAGGTAGCCCCAGGCGCCATAGCCCACCAGCGTGGACATGACCGCGATGTAAAGCAGTGCCGCCAGCCCCAGCCCGCTCATGTGGGTGAGCGCCTGCCAGTCCGCCTGCCAGCCCTCCACCATGAGCGACAGGACCAGCAGCGGCAGCGGCGGCACCAGGCTGAGCCAGCCCATGAGCGCCAGGGGATCGCTGCGCGGCGCCCCCCGCAGCGCCACATTGCCAATGCCCCAGGCCATGGCCGCCAGCATGATGAAGGCAAAGCCGAGCCCGGTGACCCCCGCCGAGCCCACGGTGAGCGCAATGAGACCCAATCCCCCCGCCGCCACGGCCCCGCCCATGAGCAGCTTGCGATCCGGTCTTTCCCCCAGATAGAGCATGGCGAACAGCACGGTGAACAGCGCCTGCGATTGCAACACCAGCGAGGCCAGCCCCGCCGGCATCCCCAGTTTCATGCCCGTGAACAGAAAGGCGAACTGGGCCGCAAACAGGCTGAGCCCCACGATGATGAGCCGCCCCCAGGAAAGGCCGGGCCGGGGCAGGAACAGCGCCGGCAGCGCCGTGATGAAAAACCGCAAGGACGCCAGCAGGATGGGCGGCATTTCCGCCACGCCCACATGCACCGCCACGAAGTTGAAACCCCACACGGCGGCAATCATGATGGCCAGCGCGATATGGCGCGGCGGCAGGGGTCTGTCAGACATGCTCTCTCCCAAAGCGGCACCATAGCGCCTGAGCCCCGGCCCCACAGGCCCGCTTGGCCCGAATATCCCCAGTCCACAGCCCGCCCATTGGCCTATTTCGCACCTGCGAAGGGCGGGCTAAAACCGCCCAATAGTTGGAGGTTACCCATGAGCTTCAAGACCGTGCGCGAGGCGCCCGACCGCCTCAACCGTTCCGAACTGGCCGTTCCCGGCTCGCAGACCAAGCTGTTTGAAAAGGCCGCGCGGTCCGCCGCCGACGCCATCTTCCTTGATCTCGAAGATGCCGTGGCCCCCGCCGACAAGCCGCAGGCCCGCAAGAACATCGTGCAGGCGCTGGGCGACATCGACTGGGGCACGAAGCTCATGTCGGTGCGCATCAACGCGCCCGATACCCATTTCATGTATCGCGATGTGGTCGACCTGCTGGAAAATTGCTCCGAGCGCCTTGACGTCATCATGATCCCCAAGGTCGGCACCGCCGAGGATGTCTATGCGCTCGACATGCTGGTGACGCAGATTGAAAACGCCATGGGCCGCAAGAAGCGCATCGGCTTTGAACTGATCATCGAAACCGCGCTGGGCATGCAGAACATCAGCGCCATTGCCGCCGCCTCGCCGCGCAATGAATCGCTCCACTTCGGGGTGGCCGACTATGCCGCCTCCACCCGCGCCCGCACCACCTCCATCGGCGGAGCCAACCCCAACTACGCCATCCTGACCGACGCCGACGAGGCCGGAACCCGCGCCAGCCACTGGGGCGACATGTGGCACTATGCGTTGTCGCGCTTCGTCGTCGCCGCCCGCGCCAATGGCCTGCGCGCCATTGACGGGCCCTATGGCAATTATTCCGACGGCGAGGGCTACAAGGCCGCGGCCCGCCGCGCCGCCGTCTTAGGCTGTGAGGGCAAATGGGCCATCCATCCCTCGCAGATCGCGCTCGGCAACGAGGTCTTCTCGCCCTCCGAGGCCGATGTCGCCCAGGCTCGCCGCATCATCGCCGCCATGGCCGATGCCGAAGCCAAGGGCCATGGTGCCGTCTCGCTCGATGGCCGGTTGATCGACTATGCCTCCATCCGCCAGGCCCAGGTTCTGGTGAAGAAGGCCGAGCAGATCGCCGCGATGTAATCGTCCGGACACGGATGAATGACGGCCTCGCCTGCCTGGGCGGGGCCGTTTCCTGTCAGTGCTTCAGCATGGGCCACAGCGACAGCACCAGCGCCAGACCGAGGCCCCGGTTGATCCAGCGGTAATAGCGCGGGTCGGCGAGAATATGTCTGAGCCCCGTGCCGAACAGCGTCCAGAGAATGGACGTGAAGATGCTGTTCAGGAAAAACACCGCCACGATGATGGCCACGCCCGCGGCATAGCGCGTGGCCACCGTATAGGTCGCCAGCGCCGTGATGCCCATGAACCAGGCCTTGATGTTGACCCACTGGAACAGCACCGCCTGCACGAAGGTCATGGGCGCGCCGGCGGCGATCTCCCCCTCCTCCACCCGGGCTGCCGTGGCCACCTTCCACGCCAGGAACAGAAGATACGTCCCGCCCGCAACCTTGAGCACCGTATGCGCCGCCGGATAGGCCGTGAACAATTGCCCAAGACCAAGCCCCAGCAGCAGCGTCATCAGGGTGAAGCCCCCGATCACCCCCGCCATGTGCGGCAGGGTGCGGCGGAAGCCATAGTTCACCCCCGACGCCATGAGCATCATGTTGTTCGGCCCCGGCGTCAGTCCCGCCGTAAGGGTGAAGGCAATGAAGGCCAGAAAGGTGTCGAAACTCATGGCCAGGACTTAGGCGGAAGGAAGCCCGCCCGCATAGGTCCACTTAGCGGAATAAGACCTCGTCCGGCAGGTGAAGCCCGGCATAGAGCGGTGCCACCGCTTCGGCATAACCGTTGTAGAGCCGCGTCGGGTAATAGTCTTCCGTGCCCAACTGCCGCTCCTCGGCCTGGCTCCAGCGCGGATGATCCACCTTGGGATTGATATTGGCCCAGAAGCCGTATTCATCGCCCTGCAACTCCTCCCAGAAGCTCGTGGGCTTCTCGGCGAGGAAGGTGATGCGGTCGATGCTCTTGGCCGACTTGAAGCCGTATTTCCACGGCACCACCAGGCGCAAGGGCGCGCCCATGACATTGGCCAGATCATCGCGGCCATAGGCCCCGGTGGCGATGAAGGTGAGGCCATGCAGCGCCTCGGCGATGGTCAGGCCCTCGCTATAGGGCCAGGGCATGGAGGAAAACCAGCTTGGCTTCTGGCGCGGCGCCCAGGCGGGATTGTGGAAGGTGGTGAACTTCACGTATCTGGCGTTTGCCTTCGGCCTCGCCAGCTTGGCCAGATGATGAAAGGCAAAGCCGCGCCACGGCACCACCAGCGCCCAGGTCTCCACGCAGCGGTGGCGGTAGAGCCGGTCCTCGATGGGCAGCTTCTTCACCAGATCGTCCAGCCCCAGGCTGAGCGGCTGTTCCACCTCGCCATCCACCGTGACGGTCCAGGGCCTGGTCACCAGCCGCTGGGCCGCACGGCCCGGCTTCTTGCTGGTGCTGAACTCGACGAAATTGTTGACGCTGATGGCGATGTCTTCCGGGGTGGCCACCGGCTCGTCGCTGGCGGCGCGCAGCCGCCGGGGAAAGGCCAAAACCGCCGCCAGCGCGCCCGCCCCCGTGAGCACCTGCCGCCGCGACAGCCAGACCTGCTCCGGCGTGGCGAGATGCTCCGGCAGATGCCAGAAGGGGCGGCGAATGAGGGCGGGCCGGGGCGGAACCATGGCACCCAGGCTAAGGCTTTCCGGGCGCGCCGCAATGGGGGGCCGCGTCAACAAAAAGCGAGGCCCCGGCTTAACCCCGGGGCCCCGTCGTCGCCATCCCGAGCAACCGGGAGATCAGTTCTTTTCGAGGTCAGCCTTTCTTGCCGCGATGACCTGATCGGCACTGCGGCCCGTCAGTTCCGCCAGATGGTCGTGCTGGAAGGTGAAGGTGCCGACGCCCGAGGTGGCCGAGCGCAGTTCCACGATCAGCGAGCCGATCTCGGACTCCGGCAGCAGGCCCTTCACCGTTTCCCAGCCCGGCCAGCCGGGGCGGCCATCAAAGCCGAGCAACTGGCCGCGGTGGCCGGTGACGATCTGGTTGACGCGCGGCGTGGCCTCGGCAGGCACATGCACGTCCACCGCCACGATCGGTTCCAGCAACACCGACGAGCAGTTCACGAAGCCATCGTTCATGGCGATGCGCGCCGCCTGCTTGAAGGCCATTTCCGAGGAGTCGACATCATGATAGCTGCCGTCCGACAGGTTGACCTTGAAGTCCACCACCTCGAAGCCGAGCGGCCCCTGCCCCAGCCATTCGCGGATGCCGTTCTCCACCGCCGGGATATATTGCTTGGGCACCACGCCGCCGGTGATCGTGTCCGAGAACACGAAGCCCGAGCCGCGCGCCAGCGGTTCGATCTCCACCACGATGTCGCCATACTGGCCATGGCCGCCGGACTGCTTCTTGTGCCGCCCGCGGATTTGCGTCGCCTTGCGGATGGTTTCCTTGTAGCCGATGCGGCGCGGCCGCGACTGGGCGTGCACGCCGTATTTGCCTTCGAGCTTCTCCATGGCGACGCGCAGGTGCATGTCGCCCTGGCCCCACAGCACCATCTCGCGCGTGCCCGGATTGTGCTCCAGCGACAGCGAGGGATCCTCCTCCATCAGCTTGTGCACGGCGGTGGTCAGCTTCACCTCGTCCTTGCGGTCGGTCACCGAAATGGCCAGGCCATAGACCGGCGGCGGCGGCGCGGCGTCAATAAGCTGCGCCGTCGACCCCTTGGTGGTGGAAATGGTTTCGCCGGTCGCCATGTTGTCGAGGCGGCCCAGCGCCACCGTGTCACCGGCGGCGGCGCCGGCGATCTTGCGCGGCGTCTGGCCCAGCATGGCGAAGACTCCGGCGGTGCGCGCCTCCTGACCGTTCTTGCCGTAGAACACCGCGCCATCGGCCACGTCTCCTTGCAGGATGCGGGCGAGCGACAGCTTGCCGCCGTGCGCCGTGTGCAGGCTCTTGAGGATGAGGGCCGTGGTGCCCGCGCTCTTGAGGCCAAGCCGCTCCGCCAGCACCGCCACATTGGGCGCTTCGTGGCGGATGGCCTTCAGCAGGCGGCCGATGCCATTGCCATGCGCCGCCGACCCGAAGAACACCGGGGTGATCTGGCCGTCCGACATTTCCTTGGCCAGGTCCTGAAACACCTTGTCCTTGGGCGGCTCGATGTCGCCCAGCAATTGCTCCATCAATTCGTCATCGTGGTCGGCCAGCCGCTCCATCATCGAGAAGCGCTCGGTCTTTTCGCCCGCCGTCATGTCGGCGGGAATCTCCACCACCTGGCTGTCGGCGTGTTCGCGGTAAACGAAGGCCCGCTCCAGCGCCAGATCTATGTAGCCCGAGATGATGCCATTGTTCCAGATCGGCAACTGCCGCAGGACCAGCGGCGTCGAGGAAGCGGGCTGGAGATAGGTCAGCACGTCGTGCGGCGACACCGTGGTCTTGTCGATCTTGTTGATGAAGATGAAGCGCGGCATGCCGATTTCATCGAGCTGCTTGAGGATGAGTTGCAGCGCCGGAACCTTCTTTTCGTCAGCCTCGCACACCACCAGGGCAGCGTCGCAACCCAGCAATGCGGCGCGCGCTTCCTCGGCGAATTCCACCGAGCCGGGGCAGTCGATGAAGGTGAATTTCTCGCCCATGAAGTCGGTCGTGGCGGCGTTGAGTTCAACGCTCATGCCATGGGCCTTGGCTTCCGGGCTGGCGTCACCGATCATGGACTTGTCGGCGGCGGTGCCCTGTCGGGGAATGGTGCCACTCCGGTGCAGAATGGCTTCCAGCAGCGTCGTTTTGCCGGAAAGATAGGGGCCCACGATGGCGATACACCGTGACCCCGTGGCTCGTCTTGCCTGTGCGTTACCCATAACCCGCTCCTCCTGAGACTGAACTGAATGTGTCCCGGGATCGCCCTTGTGCGGGTTCTTGGGCCCGCGACGTGGGCCATACCGTTTGCCCCATGGTTGCGCCGTTTCGGCCATTTGGCAAGGGTCCTTTCCGGGCAGTCTGCCGCAGCTTTGCCCGGCGTGTTTTGCTTGACAGGTGGATTTTCCGGGCCTCGCCGTCAGCGCTGCTTTCCGCCTATGATGACCGCCATGGCAAGCCTTCAGGCCCAGATCTTCGACATGCTCCAGCACAGCCAGTATTGGCCAGTGGCGAAGCTGCGCGCCTATCAGGAAAGCCAGTTGGCGCAGCTCATCGCCCATGCCCGGAAAGAAGTGCCCTTCTACGAAGGTCGGCTGGATATCCTGTTTGACCACAGCGGCGCGATCGACTGGTCACGCTGGCCTGAGGTTCCGGTTTTGACCCGTGCCGAATTGCGCGACCATGGCAAGGAAATCTGTGCCCGCCGCCTGCCGCAAGGTCACGGCGTGGTGCGCGACGCCGCCACCTCCGGCTCCACCGGCGTGCCGGTGTGCCTGCGCCAGAATGACCTTTACAAGCAATCAACCCTGACCGCGGGCAGCCGCTTCGCCCAATGGGCCGGGGTGTTGCCCGATATGACCTTCGCCAGCCTGGCACCACATTTTCCCGATCACCTGCCGCCCGATGTCAACGTGCACACCCTGCCGATCCGCGACCCGGCCATCAGGGGCAGCGGCCGCCGCCTTCTCCTGCGTCGCACCCTGCCTGCGCCTGCCCTGCTCGATGTGATCGCGGCGGAAGGTGTTCAGGCCCTGGGCGGCAATGTCGTCCTGCTGGAGATCCTTGCCCGCGTGAACCTGAAGCGTGCCCGGCCCCTGCGCTTCAGCGCTGTCATGTTCTTCGGTGTCGAGGTCGATCCCGCCCAACGCCGCATCATCGGCGAAAGTTTCGGCGCGCGCTGCACCGATACCTACAGCAGCGAGGAGACGGGCCGCATCGCCGGGCAATGCGAGCATGGCAGCTACCACATCAATGCCGAACAGATGCTGGTGGAAATCGTCGGCAAGGATAACCGCCCGGTTCAGCCCGGACAGGAAGGCCGGGTTCTGGTCACCCCCTTCCTGCTCACGTCACAGCCGCTGATCCGCTATGAGATCGGCGACCTCGCCGTGGCGGGGAACGCCTGTTCCTGTGGCCGCACCCTGCCAACCATCGACCGTCTCACCGGGCGGCAGTTTCCCCTGTTTCTGGGGCCGGACGGCACCAGGATTCCACCGCTCTTCGATCATGAGGCCATCGTCGCCACGCTGGACTGCAAGGCCTACCAGATCGCCCAGACCACGCCCCTGGCGCTGGAGTTGCGCTACATCCCCGATGGTGAAGTCTCCAAGGCCGCCTTTGACCACCTTCGCACCCTGATCCGTGCCGTCATGCCTGCGGGAACATCAGTGGTTTTCAGGGAGGTGGACAGTCTGCCCGACCCCACGGGGCGCAAAATTCAGCGCCTGGTGCGCGAGTTCCAGATCCCGTGACAAAAAAAGGGGGCCAAAGGCCCCCTTAAAACAACCCGACTTTTGCGGCACTCAACCAAAACAAGAGCGCCGCGGCGTCAGTCAATGATCTCTTCACCGCAATAGCCATTTTCCGGGGCCGGCACGCAGACCTCCTCCGAATCCGACACCAGGTTGGCACCGCCCGCACCCGCGCCAAAGATATCGAGCACACGGTTGCGCGGGTCATCCTCGCGGTGGCGGCGGATCAGGCTCTTGTCCTCGCCGCCGAAGTAGAGCGACACGCCCGCCGTGATGGCCGTGAAGTGATCCTCGCCGAAGCGCGCATCGGCCTTGAAGGACAAGGGCAGGCCGGTTTCCGACATCAGCCATTCCGCCCCCACATGGGCCGACTCGAACCCGGCAATGCTGCTGGCCCCGACCGCCAGACGCAGGTTGTCGGTGGCATAGAAGGCGATATCGCCCATGACAAAGGCCTTGTCCTTGGACGGCCCGCCATCGGGATCGAAGTTCATGTAGCCGCCGGCCAGTTCGACGGACATGCTGTTGAGATAGAGTTCAGCTTCCGGACCGACCCAGAAGGCGTCGGCAGCGCCCATGTCGCCATATCCGGCGATGACACCCAGCAAATAGGAAGCGGGATCGCGGGTGAAGACATGAAGGTTGCCGCCCACGCCGGTTTCGTCGAAGACATTGACGAGCCCGAGGTCGGCCTGAACGCCGATCAAGTCTCCCAGCGGCAGGCGGAGGCTTGCGCCGCCCCGGGACAAGGGATCGTCATCGAGGGCGCGCAGGTCCGCCCAGCCCGCGCCGAGTTCGAGCTTGCCATTGACCGACGAGACCGCCGGAAGCCGCGTCGGCCCCAGGTCAGCAGCCTGCGCCGCCACGGCCAGAGCGCTGGCCGAAACCGCCATTGAAAGCGCAAGCACTGCGAAATGTTTGCTCGATGTCATGATGCAACCCTGCCAATAGCACCGCGTCTGCTGCGCGGTTACGATGGCCCCCGTGAGTCCCGATCATAGGCAAACGGTGCCGGGGGAAAAGCGAAAAATGGCCCGCGTCAACTTCCCTGTGTCACTGCGGCAGGAAAGCCACAATTGCGCCCTTTGGAATTCAATCTATCCGAGCATTTCTCAGGCAAGAGGCGCTCCGCGATACAACTTCAGCGCTTCTTCCCAGAAAAGAGAAACGCGCGGGACGAGACTCCCGCGCGTTTCTTCACAGAACAGTGAATACTGGATAATCAGTGCCTGATCGGAATGAGATGCAGGCTGGTAACGCCGGCGGCCACGTTGAGGCCGTTCTGCGCCTGCAACGACACCGGTTGCAGGTTGATACCGTGGCGGAAACCGCCGATGAGCACATTGGCGCCCAGGCCGCCACCGACGGTGGCTTCCGCGCCAGCACCCTGATAGGTGCCCTTCAGCGCACCGCGATCCACCCTGCCCGGGGCAAAGACCACCCAGCCGAGAACGGTCTGGCCGGTCACGCCGATGTCAACGCCCAGCTTGCCGATGGAGCCGACATAGTGCTCCTTGCGGCCGGTGTGGGCCGACTTGAAGGTGCAGCGCACGTCCTTGGATGAGCCGATGATGAAGCCCGCGCCGCCGTCCACGCGGCAGGTGAGGAGGCCGATCTTGACGCCAGGCTTGGCTTCGGCCACCGGGGCCAGCGCCAGCAGGGAAACCAGGGCGCCAAAAATGATCTTCTTCATGGATAACTCTCCTTGTTAACCCGCCCTGTCTCGGCGGCGAATGTGACGGCATTTGGGCCGAAATTCATGACAATTTGGCCATGTGGATCGAGCCACAGGCAATTGCACCCTCGCTTGCCGCGGGCTGCAACTGCACAATGACCTTGCGGTAAAAAAGTTCCGAACGATTACGTCAGATTGCCACAGAAGCGCTGGATTCGCTGGCAGGCATCCTCCAGCACGTCGGTCGCCGTGGCATAGGAAATGCGGAAGCACGGCGACGTGCCGAAGGCCGCGCCATGCACCGCCGCCACACCCTCGGCCGCCAGAAGTTCAGTGACGAAATCCTCATCATTGCCGATGACGTTGCCGGACGGCGCCGTCTTGCCGATGGCCCCGGCGCAAGAGGGATAGACATAGAAGGCCCCCTCCGGCGTGGCGCAGGTGATTCCCCTGGCCTGGTTCAGCATGGCAACCACCAGGTCGCGGCGCTGCTTGAAGACCCGGTTGTTGGCGGCAATGAAATCCTGCGGTCCGTTCAGCGCCTCCACTGCCGCATATTGCGCAATGGAGCACGGGTTGGAGGTGGACTGCGACTGGAGCTTGGCCATGGCCTTGATCAGGTTCTCCGGCCCGGCCGCATAGCCGATGCGCCAGCCGGTCATGCAATAGGCCTTGGACACCCCGTTCATGGTCAGCGTGCGGTCATAGAGCTTGGGTTCCACCTGGGCGGGCGTGGTGAAGACGAAGTCGTCATAGACCAGGTGCTCATACATGTCGTCGGACAGCACCCAGACATGGGGATGACGCAGCAGCACATCGGTGATCGCCTTCAACTCGGCCCGCGCATAGGCGGCACCCGAAGGGTTGGAGGGAGAATTGAGGATGAGCCACTTGGTGCGCTTGGTGATGGCCTTCTCCAGGTCCGCCGCCTTCAGCTTGAAGGCGTTTTCGGCGCTGGACTGAACGATGACCGGCGTGCCCCCCGCCAGCATGACGATGTCGGGATAGCTCACCCAATAGGGGGCCGGAATGATGACCTCATCGCCCGGGTTGACGGTGGCGAGCAGCGCATTGAACAAAACCTGCTTGCCGCCCGTCCCCACCGACACCTGCGACGGCTTGTAGTCGAGACCGTTCTCGCGCTTGAACTTGGCCACGATGGCCGCCTTCAATTCGGGAATGCCGTCCACCGCGGTATATTTGGTCTTGCCCGACTGGATTGCCGCGATGGCCGCATCCTTGATGTTCTGCGGCGTGTCGAAATCCGGCTCACCGGCGGCCAGCCCGATGACATTCTTGCCCTCGGCCTTCAGTGCCAGCGCCTTGTTGGAAATGGCGATGGTGGCGGAAGGCTGGATGCGGCTGAGCGAGTCGGAAATGAAACCCATGGACAATCTCCTGAAGACCAAATTGCTCTAATGCCTGTAACGGTTTACCGCAAGCATCAATCCGCCGCATCGCCTGGGGCCAAATCCGTGGCACAATGGCGCCCGCGGGGGCCCTGACCCCGTTCTAATCCGTGGGTCATCATGACAGGTTCAAATTGGTTGATTGCGGGCGGCGGCATTGCCGGTCTTGCCGGCGCGCTTGCCCTTGCCACGCGCAACATTCCCTCCATCGTCATGGAGCAGGCTGAGGATTTTCTGGAGGTTGGGGCCGGATTGCAACTCGGCCCCAATGCGGTGGAAGCCCTGCAACAGATCGGGGCCTGGGACGCGGTGGCCCCCAAATGCGTCATCCCGCCGGAAATTCACATTCACGATGCCCTGGGCGGCGGCCTCCTGCAGCGCGTGGTGCTGGGGCAGGCCTTCGTGGACAAGTTCGGCGCGCCCTATCGCGTCATCCACCGCGCCGAATTGCAGCGCGGATTGCTGGAAGCCTGCCGCGCCAATCCGCTCATCACCCTGCAAAACGGCGCCAGCGTCTCCTCGGCGGTGCTGACCGGCGACACGGTGCAGACCGTGCTCAGCGACAACCGCCACGTCAAGACACCGGCCCTCATCGTGGCCGATGGCATCCGCTCCAGGCTGCGCAAGGAAATGTTCCCGGATTCGCAGGTGGAAGCCCCGCCCTACGTCATCTACCGGGCCCTGCCCGCGCTCCACGGCCTGCCCGCCACGGTCAACGCCGACTGTGTCAATCTCTGGCTCTATCCCGGCGGCCATGTGGTTCACTATCCCGTCGGGCATCCGCTCCACCTCAATCTGGTGGCGGTGACGCGCGGCGTTCTCGCCAGGTCCAGTTGGTCCACCCCGGCCAGCGGCGAGGAAGTATCCCATTACTTCTCACGCGCCTGTCCGGCCCTGAAGCAGATCGTCGCCCTGCCTGAAAAATGGCTGAAATGGCCCGCCGCCAATGTCGTCGGCCTGCCGCAATGGAATCTGGGCCGCACGCTGCTCATCGGCGATGCCGCCCATGGCACGGTTCCCTTCCTGGCCCAGGGCGCTGCCATGGCGCTGGAGGACGTGGCGGTGATGGCGCGCCACCTGGCGCACCACTCCGATCCAGCGGCAGCCTTTGCCGCCACCAGCGCCGAACGTCTGCCGCGCGTGGCGCGGCTGCAGCGCGAGTCGCTCAGGTCCGGGCGCATCTATCACATGCGCGGCGTGGTGCGGCATGCCCGCAACGCGGCCCTGCGCACCATGCCCGAGGCGAGCTTCCTGCATCGCCTGGCCTGGATCTATCAGGGCTATTGAAGCCAAGAAAAGCGGGCCTTGGACCCGCTTTTCACAGGATTGGTATTATCTGCGGTTCGGGCTGGAGCGCCGCGTGCGCCCGAATTGGCCGTCGCCGTCCTGAAGCAGCAGGATCTGATTGAAATAGCACCGCTTGCGCGGGGCCACCGCGCGGGTCAAGGGCTGCGCGCTACCGCCGCCCACGCAGATCGCCGCCGACGAGCCGCAGCGACCACCGGCCTGCATCCACCAAGCCGGTTTTTCCCCCGATTTGCGAATGACGGCGTTGCAGCAGCTCAAAACCTGTCCTTCGTTGCTGCCCTTGCACTGCATCAGGCTGGAGGCCATGCCGGCCTGAGCCGAGGAGGCCAAACCAACGAGGGAAAGCGCGAAGAACCCGGAAAGCACGATGCTGGAAGTGGTGAGCCTGGACATTTTCCTCTCCTTGCGTTGCCCCGATCTCTTGCTTGATCGTGAGAACCCCATGAGACACCGCCACTGAGCCTGCGCTGAACGCGCCATTCATGCGCCGTTCATCCCCCGGGCCAGACACGGATTGTGTCCATTCGCCATCATAGGATGACTGGCCATAACGCATACACACGGTTGCGTGAGGCTCACCGGGCAGGCACCAGCCACTCCACTGCGCCACGACCCCAGTCGCCAAGGCCCAGCCGCCGTGCCAATGCCGGAACCAGCCGACGCAATTCCTCGTCGATCTGCCACGGCGGATTGACGATGATGAGGCCCGATCCCGCCAGCCCGCCACCGTCGAAGGCCTCGCGCACCCGCAGTTCCACCTGCAGCATGGCGGGCAGGTTGAGCGCCCTGGCCCTGGCCACCAGCGTCTCGGCAAAGGTCAACCCCTTCACCGGATACCACAGCATGAAAACCCCGGTGGCAAAACGGCGGTGCCCCTCCGCCAGCATGGTGAAGGCCTGATCCGTCTCGTCCTTCTGTTCATAGGGCGGATCGATCAGCACCACGCCGCGCCGCTCCTTGAACGGCAGCAGCGACTTCACCGCCTGCGCCGCATCCAGAACGGACGTCTTCACGCGCCGGTCCGGCCCCACCTCGCGGCGCAGTGCTGCGGCATCCTCCGGATGCAATTCATTGACCAGAATACGGTCGCCCACGCGCAAGCCCTGCGCCGCCAGCACCGGCGAGCCTGGATAATAGCGCAATCCGCCGAAGGGATTCTCCGCCGCCAGCGCCGCGCGCCACGGCGCCAGCAGCGCCTCCACATCATCCGTGAACGGATCAGCCATCTTGCCGACACCGTCCTGCCATTCGCCGGTCTTGCCCGCCTCCACCCCCATGAGATCGTAGCGCCCCGTCCCGCCATGGGCATCGAGAAAGGCAAGGGGCTTGTCCTTCTTCTTCAGGTGCTGGAACACCAGCGCCAGCACCGCATGCTTCAGCACATCGGCATGGTTTCCGGCGTGATAGGCGTGGCGGTAATTCATGATCTCACGCCCGGGCCACCAGCGCCGCGCCCGCGCCGATGAGGGTGAAGCCCGCCACATGCTGCAATGTGACCGGCTGCTTCAGATAGAAGATGGAAAACACGATGAACACCGAGAAGGTCACCACCTCCTGAATGGTTTTCAACTCGGCGGGTGAATAGGCGGCATAGCCGATGCGGTTGGCGGGCACCGCCAGCCAATATTCAAAGAAGGCGATGCCCCAACTCGCCAGCACCGCCAGCCACAGGGGTTTGTCGGTGAATTTCAAATGGCCATACCAGGCGAAGGTCATGAACACATTCGACGCCAGCAGCAGTAAGATCGGCGTCACATAGGCGGAAGTCAGAAGGCGCATGGCAGGATCCTGTTTGTCGGCCTTGTGCCAGATTCCTGCCCCCATCGCCATTCACGGTCTAGGAAATCAAACATGTTCACCTTATATTCCGGCCATGGGTCACTCTCGCCAATCCGGCGGCTTCTCCGAAGCGCCACAAGCCCCCATCGAGGGCTATGAACTGCCGCTCGCCCCGCGCGCCGGTCTGGAAAGCCTGCGCCCGGAATTTCTGCCGCTCGCCTCCTTCACCCCCATCAAGCCGCCCAAGCCGGAGAAATCCGAAGGCGGCCGCCGCTTCAGGCTGGTGTCGGAGTTCGACGCCAAGGGTGACCAGCCGCGCGCCATCAGCGAGTTGGTGGCCGGGGCCAGGGGCAATGAGCGCGATCAGGTGCTCCTCGGCGTCACCGGCTCGGGCAAGACCTTCACCATGGCCAAGGTCATCGAGGCCACCCAGCGCCCCGCCCTCATCCTCGCGCCCAACAAGACCCTGGCCGCCCAGCTCTATGGCGAGTTCCAGAGCTTCTTCCCCGAGAATGCGGTGGAGTATTTCGTCTCCTACTACGACTACTACACGCCCGAGGCCTATGTGCCGCGCAGCGACACCTACATCGAGAAGGAAAGCTCCATCAACGAGCAGATCGACCGCATGCGCCACTCGGCCACGCGCGCCCTTCTGGAGCGCGATGACGTCATCGTCGTCGCCTCCGTCTCCTGCATCTATGGCATTGGTGACGTGGAAACCTATTCGGCCATGACCTTCGGCCTGAAGAAGGGCGCCCGCCTGCCGCAGCGTCAATTGCTCGCCGACCTCGTGGCGCTGCACTACCGCCGCAACGACCAGAACTTCGTGCGCGGCTCCTTCCGGGTGCGCGGCGACACCATCGAGGTCTTCCCCTCGCATTTCGAGGACCGCGCCTGGCGCATCTCGCTCTTCGGCGACGAGATCGAGAGCATCGCCGAATTCGATCCGCTGACCGGCCAGAAGACCGCCGAACTGGATCAGATCAAGATCTATTCCAACTCGCATTACGTGACGCCCAAGCCGACGCTGGAACAGGCGGTGCGCCGCATCAAGGACGACTTGCGCCAACGTCTGGCGGAGTTCAACGCCGCGGGCCGCATCCTCGAAGCCCAGCGTCTGGAACAGCGCTGCATGTTCGACATCGAGATGATGATGGCCACCGGAAGCTGCGCCGGCATCGAGAACTACTCGCGCTATCTGACCGGCCGTCAGCCGGGCGAACCGCCGCCCACCCTCTTTGAATACCTGCCCGACAACGCTCTGGTCTTCGTCGATGAAAGTCACGTCACCATTCCGCAGATCGGCGGCATGTTCCGCGGCGACTTCAACCGCAAGGCCACACTGGCGGAATTCGGTTTCCGCCTGCCCTCGTGCATCGACAACCGCCCGCTGCGCTTCGAGGAATGGGAGGCCATGCGCCCGCAGACCGTCTGCGTCTCGGCCACGCCCGGCGCATGGGAACTGAACCAGACCGGCGGCGTCTTCGCCGAACAGGTGATCCGCCCCACCGGCCTCATCGATCCGCCGGTCATCATCCGCCCGGTGAAGGATCAGGTCGATGACCTGGTGGCCGAATGCCGCGAACTGTCGGCCAGGGGCCACCGCGCCCTCGTCACCACGCTGACCAAGCGCATGGCCGAAGACCTGACCGAATACCTGCACGAACAGGGCATTCGCGTGCGCTACATGCACTCCGACATCGACACGCTGGAGCGCATCGAGATCATCCGCGACCTGCGCCTTGGCGCCTTCGACGTGCTGGTGGGCATCAACCTGCTGCGCGAGGGGCTGGACATTCCCGAATGCGCGCTGGTCGCCATTCTCGACGCCGACAAGGAAGGCTTCCTGCGCTCGGAAACGTCACTGATCCAGACCATTGGCCGCGCCGCGCGCAATGTCGATGGCCGGGTCATCATGTATGCCGACCAGATGACCGGCAGCATGGACCGCGCCATCGCCGAGACCAGCCGCCGCCGCGAAAAGCAGATGGCCTATAACGCGGAGAACGGCATCACGCCGCAATCGGTGAAGAAGAATATCACCGACATCATGAAGAGCGTTTACGAACAGGATCATGTGACGGCGGACGCCGGCCTGAGCGAGGACGGCGCGCCGCTGGTCGGGCATAATCTGGAGAAGGTTCTGGCCGACATGGAAAAGCGCATGCGCGAAGCCGCCGCCAATCTCGAATTCGAGGAGGCCGCGCGCCTGCGCGACGAGGTGAAGCGCCTCAAGGCCATGGAACTGGCGGTCATGGATGATCCCCTCGCCAGGGACCCCGGCAATCCCTCTTCCCGCGTCCGGGACGGCTCCCTCATCGAAGGCCCAACCGCCTCGTGGCCCAAGGCCAGCGGGCCGCGCCGCCGCCCCGGCTCCACCGGGGGCAAACCCGGCATGCCGACGAAGCGCAAGCGCTGATCGCTGCGCCAGCACCGGACCGCAACCGCCCATGGTGGTCGTTGACCGCCCTCAATCCCTCGGCCTCACATCAAAAAAACCCGTGCCGCCCTCGCAGGCCGCACGGGTCCGTTTTCGTCAACCTGTGGTCAGGTCACTGCGCCGGGGCGGCCGTGAAGCCGCACTGCTTCTGCTCCATGTCGATCTGCTTGGTGATGCGGATGGCGTTTTCGGCATAGGCTTCCGTCACCGTGCCCTGGTTGACCACCTTGTCCTTCAGCGGGCTCACGTCCTTGCACAGGTGGAACACATGCGGGTCGGCGGACTTCTTGGCCCCGCCCTCCGGCGCGATCCAGTAGACCACGTCCGAGCCGTTCGGATTGGCGGCGGTCTTGGTGGCGTCCACGATGGCGGTGGTGTCACGTGCGATGTCCTGCGCCTGGGCGGCCACCTCCGGCGAGCAGGCCGTGGTCGGCTGGCCCGACCGGATCTGGGCGGCGCAGGCGTTCATATCCTCCGTGTACTGCTCAATCGAGGCCGGGTTGAAATTGACGCCCATGATGGTGGCGATGACCGCCAGCACCGCGCCGATGCCGCCCGCCAGTTTCTTGTTCTGCGGGTCCATGTTCTTGTCCATGAAGATGAGGACCAGCAGCGGCAGGAAGGCGAGCACCGTCATGATCGCGCCAAGCTGGTTCTTGAAGAAGAAGCTGGCGGGATTGGCGCGTGTCGCCGGGTCATGTTTATAGGCGGCCTTCCACATCATGCTGCCGGCGATGGCGAAGATGGCAATGCCGACCAAAAGGCCGATGAGCAGCGGCATGTTGCCGCCCGCGGCGGCGTCAAATTTGTGATGCAGCAACTGGTAGATGGCATAGCCTTCGCCCGCCAGGGCCACGATCCAGGCCAGCCAGGCAAACATGCGCAGGCGGCTGGCCTTGTCCTTCTGGGCCTGGCTTGCTGCCCATGCTTTGGTGACATCCGCTCCGGCGGCCGGTTTTTCGTCGGACATAATCTCATCCTCTATTCAGGTCACGGGCCATGGCCCGGCCCCGATTTACACCAGTTCCGAAGTGTCGTCATCCGTGACGATGGGCGGCGCGAAGGCTAGCCGTTCAGGGCACGGAAACCTGCCCCGACCATCCCCCCTCAGCCGGGTCAGCTCAGATCATTCTGCACACTGATGATCTTCAGCGTGCGGTCGCGCCCCATCAGGTCCTTCCAGGTCATGACCTGACCCACCGACAGGCCGATGAGGGCGGCCCCCACCGGGGTCAGGATCGAAATGCACCCCCCGGCGATATTGGCATCTTCCGGATAGACCAGCCTCAGGGTAAGCCGCGAGCCCGCATCGGTCTGGAACTCCACCAGCGAATTCATGCGCACCACATTGTCGGGCACGGCGGGGGCGGAACACACCTGGGCGCGCTCCAGTTCGATCATGAGTTCGTCAGCCACTTCGGGGTTGCTGTCCACCGCCCGGCGGGCCAGGCGGTCGAGGCGTTCCACCTCGGTTTCGGCGATGACGATGGGCGGGCGCGAGGATTTCTGCGGCATGGGACTCTCCGGGAATTCAACCCGCCGGTGGCGGCACGGGGGCAGTTTTTGGGAAGTTATGAATGGCTGAGCGGCTGGTCCCGGATGCGCCGAAGCCGCTCCGGGACCCTACCTGTTGAAGGCGAGGGCCAGACGATGAATGGCGTCGGCGTGATGCCGCCCATGCGGCTGCGAAAAAGTTTGCATAAGCATCATATGGTGAGGGCGGGAAATCTTTTCAACCCGTCCCGGAGCCGGGAACCGCCGCCCTGCAGTGCGGTTATACCCTGCAGTGCCGTTATGGATAAGTTCAACCAGCACGGAGGAAGCCATGCCACGCGGCGATAAATCGGCCTACACGGACAAGCAGAAGCGCAAGGCCAGGCACATCACCGAAAGCTACATGGAGCGCGGCCTGACCCGAGACGAGGCTGAGGCGCGGGCCTGGGCCGGGGTGAATGGGGAAGAGGGGGGGGGAAAAAAGTCGGGCGGGGGCGGGGGAGGGCGGGCCGTCCCCTCGGCGCCCCGCCGCGCCGCCGCCCGCCAGCCAGACACCAGGACGGTGAAGACCGCCGTCAAAAAACCGGCCAGGAAAGGCCCCCGCACCACAGGCTGAGCGGCTCAGCGCGGTTTGGGACACAGGGATGGGGTTCCCGCTTCCGGCACGCCCTCGAAGCTGCACTTCCCTTCCGGCGGAATGCCGCACAGTGTGTTGATGTCGGGGATGGCCACACATGCCCCGCTGGCCTTCAGACGATAGCCCGACAGTCCCCCGCAATGGCACGGCAGGCTGGGGCCCGGCGCAACCGACGGCCTGGCTCTGCCGGTCTTGCGTGATGGCCGCTGCGGCGGATTGGGCAAGGCGGCGGGATCACGGACCCTGTAGGGCGTGATAATCCCGGGCGTGGTGGAGCCGGACGGCCTGGCCGTGCCCGAGCGCCTCACCCGTTTCTTCGTTGCGGGCGGCACCGGTGCCATCAGCCGCGCCCCACCACGATGGCAATGATAATCGCCGGTCTTGCGGTTATGGTGACAGCCGCTGGCGTCAAGCCCGCCGCCATGCGCCACAGCCTGCCCCGTCAGCACAACCAGCGCCGCCAGCATTCCTAGCCCAAGCCAGACCACATGCCGCATCTGCCATCCCCGGCCGCCCATGGCCCATCTTTCAACCCCGGCCCGGCGTCTGTCCATAGGGCATAACTCCACCACCGCCGCCCTTGCCCCCGCCGTCGATTCGCGCTTTCATCCCGCCCGCAATCCGGGGACCCGCCATGACCTTTGACCTGCGCGACATGACCAAATGGGACAAGCGGTTTTTCGCCGTCTGCGATCTCGTGGCCTCGTGGAGCGAGGACCAGAGCCGCAAGGTGGGCGCGGTCATCGTCGGTTCCGGCCAGGAAATCCGCTCCACCGGCTACAACGGCTTTCCGCGCGGTGTGAAGGCCGAGGATCCCGCCCGCCACAGCAAGGAAGGCGGCGAGAAATATCACTGGTTCGAACACGCCGAGCGCAACGCCATCTATAACGCCGCCCGCCATGGCACCGGTCTTCAGGGCTGCACCCTCTACGCCAATCTCTTTCCCTGTGCCGATTGCGTGCGCGCCATCATCCAGTCCGGCATCACCCACCTCAAGACCTATGAGATGCCGCCCTCGGACCAGACCTATGCCCGGAGCTTCATCGTCTCCATGGAAATGCTGCGTGAGGCAGGCATCGCAGTCTCGACCTATCGCCGCCCGGCCGCCTGAGGGGCAGCCAGATGGCCGCGCCCCTGCGTTAACCTTTGGCTAACGGCTGTGGCCCCACTGTGACCGAAAGTGATTTGCCGTGGGGGCCCTTCAAATGCTGCGTTTTGCCGTTCTCGTCATGCTGCTTGTGCCGCAGGCCGCCATTGCGGGCGATCTGTCGCCGATTTTCGGTTCGCAGGGCACGCCGCCCCTGCAACTGGCGCTGGACGCCACGCGCCAGCCGGTGACCGCGGTGGCTGTGGCTCCCGCGCCTGACGCCCGTCCCGTCGCCATCATTCACGTTCCCGCCGGCGGCGCCACGGCCGCCCGGTAATCCACAACCGCGGGTAAGTCGTCTCGCCCCTTTTCCTTAATCCCGCCACATGCTAGTGCGAGGTCAGGGACATTCGGGGGACATGCCCATGCATCATATTGTGAAATTGACCAAATTTGCCGTTGTGGCGCTGTCGGCGGCGAGCCTTGCGGCCTGCTCCAGCAGCGGCGGCATGTTTTCCAGCTCCAGGCCGTCCTATCAGGCCGAGCCGCGGGAGCCCGCCATGCGATCCGCCCCTTCGGGCATGAGCGCGAGCCAGATCAAGTCCATCCTCTCCGGCAAGAGCTGGCGCTGGCAGGGCCCCAATAACAGCGGCGTCACGCTCTATGCCTCGGACGGCACCTCGCTGGTGGAAGTCTCCGGCAAGGGCACCACCACCGGCAAGTGGCTGGTGAAGGATGGCCAGTTGTGCGAGAGCTTTGCCCCCGCGCCCTTCCTGCCGGGCGGCGTGGCCATGACCTGCCAGCCCTTCTCGGGGTCAAACAACATCTATCAGGTCGGTGCCGCCACCTTCACCCTGGCTTAACCACGGCCCTCTAGCCTCGCGCCACAGAACCGCCATGACCGCACCTTGGTTTTGCCAGGGGGCGGAACCATGATGCCGCAATTCCGTTAGCGTGATATGGAAACACCGATGTCGACTTTGTTTTCGCGGCGCCGCCTCATGCTGGGTGGCCTCGCCCTGTTGGCCACGGGCCATGCCGCCCGCGCCGGAGCCCATCCGCTCTACGGCGGTGCCGACCCCATGACCGACCCGTCGCAGATGGCACCCTGGCAGACGGATCCGTCCCTGCTGCCGCCCAAGGAATCCGAGACCGATTTTCCGGTGCCAGAGGTCAACCCGAGCATCATTCCCGCCGAATTCCGGCGCCAGATCGTGCCCAATAACAGCAGCTACAAGCCGGGCACGGTCATCGTCGATCCCGCCCACCGCTTCCTCTATCTGGTGCAGGACCAGTCCACCGCCATCCGTTATGGCGTGGGCGTGGGGCGGGCGGGCTTTGCCTGGTCGGGCACGGCGCGCGTGGGCATGAAGCGGCGCTGGCCGCGCTGGGTTCCGCCGGTGGAAATGGTCCAGCGCGACGAACGCGCCGCCAAATGGCCCAATGGCATGCCCGGCGGCCCGGACAATCCCCTCGGGGCCCGCGCGCTCTATCTCTTCGTCGGCAACGAGGACACACTTTACCGGATCCACGGCACCAATGAGCCCAAGTCCATCGGCACCGCCGTATCGTCGGGCTGTGTGCGCATGTTGAATCAGGACATTGCCGAGCTTTTCGATCTGGTGCCGGTGGGTGCGCCGGTGGAGGTTCTGGCGGGCGAAGGCATCTGACATTCTGTCGGACCTGCCCATTGCCGAATTTCCGTCACACATGACCGCCATACGCCGGGCCTTGCGGGGCCCCTTTGCTTATGGCATTCGGTGCGCCGCACTAGAGCAACCTGACTTTTGACGGAATCGTCAAAAGTCAGAAAAGTTGCTCGCCATCAAGAAGTTAGAGCGGACGCTTTGATGCAATCAAAGCGCACTCCACTCTAGGAGGGATCGCCGTGACGCAGGCCACCAGCACAATCATTCTTGTCGCCGCGCTAGCCGCGCTGGCGCTGGCAGGCTGCTCAACCGGCCCCAAGGGTGTGCGCATCACCAATGGCGGCACCTCCGCCACCTCGGCCAAGCAGGGTGCCCCCATCCGCGCCCTCTCGGGCTCGGACATCAGCGCCGCGCTGGTCGGCAAGACCTTCCAATATACCGGCGACGGCGGCAATGGCTTTGTCACCTATAATGGCGATGGCTCCTTCAATTATCAGGACGACACCAAGGGCGAAGGCACGGGCCGCTGGTCGGCCTCCGGCGGCCAATATTGCGAGTCCTATGGCGGCGCGCCGCAGAAATGCGGCGAGTTCAAATCCACGGGCGATGCCTATTTTGCCGCCGGCACACACCTCGTCGAGATGAAGGTCTGAGTCCTTCCGTCGGATTACTTACTCCGCGCTTTCTTCCATCTCGCGGATGAAGGGATTGGTTTCCCGCTCGTGGCCGATCTGGCTGGCCGAGCCATGGCCCGGCAGGAACACCACCTCGTCTCCCAGCGTCAGGATGCGGCCGTGGATCGAGGCCATGAGCTGGTCATAGGAACCGCGCGGCAGGTCGGTCCGTCCGATGGACCCCTGGAACAGCACATCGCCCATGAGCGCGAATTTTGCTTCCGGCTGGAAATAGACCACCGACCCCGGAGAATGGCCCGGCGCATGGATGACGCGAAAGCCAATGCCGCCCACCGTCACCGTGTCATCGTGCGACAGCCAGCGCTCCGGCGTCACGGCGCGTGCCGCCATGATGCCATAGCGCACCCCCGTCTCCGCCAGGGTCTGGAGCAGGAAATCATCCTCGCGCTCCGGCCCCTCCACCGGCACCTGCAGCGCCTCGCGCAGTTCCGCCGCTCCGCCCGCATGGTCGATATGGCCATGGGTCAGCAGGATTTTCTCCACCGTCACCCCCGCCTTGGTGATGGCGTTGAGGATAAGCGGGACATCACCGCCCGGATCGACCACGGCGGCGCGCTGGGTTTCGGTATCGATCACCAGGGAGCAGTTTTGTTGCAGGGGCGTGACCGGAACGACAATGACCTTGAGACGCGACATGGCGGCGATGGTAATCCCCCGCGCGGTCCGGTGCAATCAGCCCCTGCTTGTGAGCCCGGCATGGGTCCGCTACACCAGCCGCATGACCGCGCCGCAAACCACCAACCGGCCGCTGCTGCTGGCCGCCGTGGCGGCCATCGCCAGTTGTGACATTGCCATTGGCCTCACCTTCCAGCTTCTGCCCCTCCTCATGGAGCAGCAGGGGCTGCGGGCCGGTCTGATCGGTCTCAACACTGCCATGGGCCCCCTCGGCATCCTGGTGGCCGGGCCGCTCATTCCACGCCTCGTCGCCCGCTTCGGCGCGCGCCGTCTGGCGCTCTTTCTCCTGGCCGGAACCTTCCTCTGTCTCGCACTCTTTGCCGCCGTGCCGGATTACCGATTGTGGTTCGGAGTCCGCTTCCTGCTCGGCATGGTCGCGGGCGGCTTCTTCACCATCAGCGAGGCCATGGTCATTTCCTCCTCCACTGACCAGAACCGCGGCCGCATCATGGGGCTTTACACCACGGTTCTGGCCGTCACCTTCGCCATGGGGCCGCTCTTCGTGCCGTGGACGGGAATCAACGGCTGGCTGCCGTGGCTTGCCGGTCTGGTCTGCGTGGCGCTGGCGGGCCTGCCCCTGCTCTGGCTCAAGACCGAGGTGCCCTTCGAGGGCGAGAGCGCCGGGGCCATGCCCCGCGTGCTGAAGCGTGCGCCCCTGCTGTTCCTGGCGATTGGGGCGGCCACCCTCTTCGACAGCGTGCTCATTTCCTTCTTCACCATCTTCGGCCTGCGCCACGGCCTGCCGCTCGCCGACGCCAGCCGCATTCTCGGCCTCGCCATCATTGGCAACACCCTGTTCTTCTACCCCATGGGCTGGCTGTCGGATCACTGGTCGCGCGGCGGCGTCACGCTGGCAACGGCGGCCATCACGGTGGTCTGCACCCTGGCCCTGCCCCACCTCATCAGCACCATCTGGATCTGGCCGCTCATGCTCATCCTCACCGCCTCGGCCTTCGGCGTCTATGTCGTGGGCCTTGCCGTGCTGGGCGACACCTTCAAGGGGCCGGACATGATCGCCGGGTCCGCCGCCGTGGCCGCCATGTGGGGCGTGGGCGGCCTCATCGGTCCGCCGCTGGCCGGGGCCGCCATCGACGTCTTCGGCATCAACGCCATGCCCATGGTCCTGTCGGTGGTCTATGGCGCGCTCGTCCTCGCCCTCCTCTTCCGCCGGGGCCGGCTGGTCCAGCCCTTGCCCGCCTGAACGCCCGGGAATAAACAGCCACCATGCCTGACCCCAGCCTCATCACCATCCGGGATTTCCTGCGCCACGCCGTATCGTCCTTCCGCCGCGCCGGCCTGGTGCATGGCCACGGCACCACCTCGGTCATCGACGAGGCCGCCTTTCTGGTGCTCGAAACCCTGAAACTGCCGGTGGACGACATCAACCCCTGGCTCGACGCCCGCCTGCTGCCGGAGGAACGCAAGGCCCTGGCCGACATCATCAGTGCACGGATCACCACGCGCAAGCCCGCCGCCTATCTCACCCGCCGCACCTATATCCACGGCGTGCCCTTCCATGTCGACGAGCGGGTCATCGTGCCCCGCTCCTACATCGGCGAACTCATGTTTTCCGGCCTGTTCGGCGGCGACGGCTTCAATCTCATCGACGATCCGCAGGCCGTGGACGGCGTGCTCGACCTGTGCACCGGTTCGGGCTGCCTTGCGGTGCTCGCGGCGGGCGTTTTCGCCAATGCCATGATCGACGCCACCGATCTTTCCGCCGCTGCCCTCGAGGTGGCCGCCATCAACGTCCGCGATCATGACCTTGCTGACCGCGTCAGCCTCCATCAGGGCGACCTCTTCGCCCCGGTGAAGGATCGGCGCTACGATCTCATCATCACCAATCCGCCCTATGTGGCGGCGGCGGAAGTGGCCGCCTTCGCGCCCGAATATGCCGCCGAACCGACGATGGCTCATCTGGGTGGCGCCGACGGCCTGGACCTCGTGCGCCGCATCCTGCGCGAGGCGCCGCAGCACCTCAATTCCGGCGGCGCGCTCCTCTGTGAAATGGGCCTGGGCCGGGAAATAATCGAGGCCGAATTCCCCGCGCTCGATTTCCTCTGGCTCGACACCGAGGAAAGCGAAGGCGAGGTTTTCTTCGTCAGGTTCTGAAGCCGGAGACGCGCATCAGGTTGCGCCACAGGCCGCGGGTGAAGCGTTCCATCTCCGGCATCAGCGGATAGGCGGCACGGATGAAATCCTCATAGGCGGAAGGCCCATGTTCGGCCCTGAGCGCCGCCAGCCACGTGGGCAGCGACGCCCAGGTGGCCATGGACTGCGTCGTCAGTTCACAGTGAAACTGCGTGCCGATGGCCCGGTCGCCGATGGCCACGGCCTGAATCCGCGTGCGCGCGCTCTCGGCCAGAATGACCGCTCCCTCCGGCGCGCGCTTCACCTCGGCATGGTGCCACTGCATGACCCGCTGCCGCAGGCCCTGCCCCGCCATCAGGGGATGGCCCGCACCGGCCTCCGTCACATTGATGTCGAACACGCCCACTTCACCCAGCGCCGCCGGACCCACCGCGCCGCCATGGGCATCACACAGCAATTGATGGCCCAGACACAGGCCGAAATAGGGCTTCCCCGCCGCCACCCATTCGCGGATCGCAGCCTTCTCCTCGGCGAACCAGGGATATTCCGCCTCCTGCCAGACGTTCTGCGCCCCGCCCTGCACCAGCATCAGGTCAAAGCCGGACAAATCGGGAATGCGCTGCCCCTCGAACAGCCGGACAAAAACCGGAAAGAAGCCGTCCTCGGCGAAGAAATCGAGGAAGCGGCCGGGCTGGTCGTGGTCCAGGTGCTGGATGACCAGCGCCTTCTTGTCGAGGCTCATTTGACCCTCGGCATGATGAGGGTCCTGGCGCGGCAGGCACGGGCCTCGTTGCCGCCGCAGGCGGTGAAGGCCCCCTGCCGGTCGAGGCAGATGCGCAGGTCGGAGAGCCGCGTCGTATCGCGCGCGTTGCCGCACTGCACCGACATCATGTCGGCGCGCAGACCGAGGTTGGTGCCCATGAAATCCTTCTTGAGCTGTTCCGGGGTGGTGACCACATCCTGCTGCGGCGACAGATAGCGCGCCGGCACCTTCACCTTCTCGCGCAGCAGGCGAATGGCGCGGAAATAGTCGGCCTGGCTGACCCCCGAACAGGTGCCATGGCGCTTCCACTCATGGATGATGAGCTTGCGCGACGGCATCAGGTCCATCATGCCGTCGATGGTCTTCTGCGCCACCCAGCCCTCGCGCGTCTGGCAGTTCTCCGGCCAGCCCTGCTGAAACTGCGGCCACAGGCCATGCACCACGAAGGCGAAGTGCCGGTTCGGGCCGCATTGCTGGGCGTCATCCTGGCCCTTGTCGGCGCAATAGCTCGGCGACCACGACAGCGACAAAACGAAATAGTCAAACCGCCCCGGCTGCGGCCCGCGCGCCACCGCCCCACCCGCCGCCAACGCCAGCGCGATGACCGCCGCCACACCTGTCTTGAACCAAGCCACCACAGCCTCCCCGGCAAAGGCCTTCGCCTACCACAAACGACAGCAGCGGGCCATGGCTTGCGGCCCGCTGGTGCAAAGGCATATGTGCGATGATTTACAGGAGCTGGAGATCGACCGCCTGCGGACCGCGCCCGCGGGCATCGTTCTGCACCTCAAAGCTCACCTTGGTTCCCTCGGTAAGCTCGGGGATTCCGGAGCGCTGCACGGCCGTGATATGCACGAAGACATCCTTGCCGCCACCCTCGGGAGCCACAAACCCGTAACCCTTGGCCTGATTGAAAAACTTCACGGTGCCGTTCTGGCGCATTGCAAAAAGACTCCCTTCAGTCCCACAGGCCGGACTGTCCGACCCCGCCCCGTGTCACCAAGTATGCGACACGTTGTCTCCTGCGGCAAGCCCCCTCTTTACTTTTGCGAATCAGCTATTGCAGTGCGGCAAGTCTGGCCGCGACGGTTTCCCTTCGGCCCTCAAAGAACTGTGACGGCATATTTTTTGAAACTGCTTTACTCCGTCACGATCTTCGCCATAGTGCGCCCGAGCGTTGAGGAACCCCTGATGTCATTCAAGATTGCACCGTGCCTGGCTGTCCTGCTTCTGCTGACCGGGACTGCAACCGCCAAGCCGGTGCAGACCACCACCTACAAATACTATCCCATCAAGGGCGAGAGCGTGGGCCAGATCTATGCCAGCATGATCGCCCGCGGGCCGGACGTGCATGGCGACAGCGCCTATGCCGCCACCGCTGCCACTTCGGCGCAAACCGGCAAGCTGGTGCAGGGCAAGACCTGCCGGGTTCAGGACTATCGCTACGAGATCAACTTCGTGGTCAAGCTGCCGAAGCTGCGCAACGAGGCGGCGCTGAAGGGTGAATCCCTGCGCAACTGGCGGCGTTTCTCACAGTTCCTCAAGACCCATGAAGACACCCACCGCCGTATCTGGCTCAATTGCGCCGCCGGCCTGGAGGCGCGGGTGAAACATCTCTCCGCCCCGGATTGCAAGACCCTGGACCGCCGCTCCACCAGGCTGTGGAAGGAGATGCAGAGCAATTGCACCCGCCAGCATCAGGCCTTTGACGCCGCCGAACAGCGCCGCCTGTTGAAGCATCCCTTCGTCCAGCAGGTGCTGCGCCAGAGCGCCTCGCACCGCAGCGCCCTGTCGGTGCCGCTGGACTGATCAGCGCGTCTCAGCGCGTCAATCCAGGGGCTGCAACACCCGCCCGGCGATGGCCGCAATCTTGGCCACGAGATAGGGATCGCGCTTGTCCGGCGCGGTCATGATGGCGTGGTCCAGCGCCCGGTCGGGGCCGATGGGACATGCCTGAGGGTCGGCCGGCGGAAGGGCCGCCACCCGCGCCCCCAGCCGCTTGGCCGCATCGGCATTGGCGGTCAGCACCCGGATGATCTGGCGCACATCGACCACGTCATGCTCGGGGTGCCAGGCATCATAGTCGGTCACCATGGCCACGGTGCAGTAGCAGATCTCGGCCTCGCGGGCGAGCTTGGCCTCCGGCATGTTGGTCATGCCGATGACCGAAGCGCCCCACGAACGATAGAGTTCGGATTCCGCCAGCGTGGAGAACTGCGGCCCCTCCATCACCACATAGGTGCCGCCACGGCTGTGACTGATGCCCTCGGCGGCCAGCGCCTGCGCCGCCACATCCTGCAGGCCCGGCGAAACCGGATGGGCGAAGGGCACATGCGCCACCAGCCCCGCGCCGAAAAAGCTCTTCTCGCGCGCGTACGTCCGGTCGATGAACTGATCCACCAGCACGAAATGCCCCGGCGGCAACTCCTGCTTCAGCGACCCCACCGCCGACAGCGACAGAAGGTCGGTGACGCCCAGCCGTTTCAGCGCATCGATATTGGCGCGGTAGTTGATGGTGGAGGGCGTCTGCACATGGCCCCGGCCATGGCGCGGCAGAAACGCCACATCGGTCGCGCCGATGCGCCCCAGCCTGATTTCGTCGGAAGGATCGCCCCAGGGCGTGGACACCGCCTCCCAGCGTGCCTCGTCCATCGGCAGGTCATAGATGCCTGACCCGCCGATCACGCCCAGAACTGTCTTGACCATCACACCCTCCCAAGCCGGATCGCGCCCGGCGCCCGCCCCTATGAGGCAATGGCAAGACGGCCGGGGTCAAGGGTTTCTTCTGCCGCAACCTGATCGCGCCCCGCCCGCTTGGCGCGGTAGAGATGATGATCGGCCACCTGCATGGTTTCGCTGAAGGCGCGATGGGTGCGGTCCTCGGCCACGCCGATGCTCAAGGTCAGGTGGATCGACTTGCCCGCATGGATCACCGGCTGGTTGCGCATGGCCGTGCAACAGCCCTGGGCTGCCAGCAGCGCCTGACGCCGCGACACGGCGGGCAGGAAGACGGCGAATTCCTCGCCGCCCATGCGCCCGCACAGGCCGGTGGGACCAATGATCTGGCCGATAAGCGTCGCCGCCGCCCGCAACACATCATCACCGGCGGGATGGCCGTAGGTGTCGTTGATGGCCTTGAAGTGATCGGCATCCAGCACCAGCAGAAAACCGCCGCGCAACCGCTGACTTTCCACCTGGCGCAGGAACTCCCCGCGCGTCAGAAGCCCGGTGAGATTATCGTATTTCACGTGGGCATCGACCGCCGCAATGGTCTGGTTCAGCAGCATGAACATGTAGTTGAACACCAGCGCGAGCGGCAGAGTAATGAGCAGCGGAATGACCCCCGCCAGGGCCACGCTGGACCAGATCACTTGCGACGGCTGATCCCGCAGCACCAGCATCACGGTTGCCACGGGAACCGCCACCGCCAGCAGCGTGGCCAGCAGTGAATAAACGATCACTTGCTTCCATGTGGTGATCTTGAAACGCATCTGTCCCAACCCAATTCGCCGGGACCCTAGGTGCGCTGCTTTAACAATTCAGGCGTGCAATGCATGCATTTTTACCGACCGCAGCAAAAACCCCCGGAGGCAGAACCCCCGGGGGTGTGATGGTTGACGGCTGGTAACAGATCAGTGCGGCACGCCGTGCCAGATCTTCTTCTTCACCAGGTAGAGCATGAGAGTGAAGACCGCGAGGTAGAGCAGCGTCATGAAGCCGAGATGCTTGCGCTCCTCCATCTTCGGTTCCGCCGTCCAGGCCATGAAAGCCGAAACGTCGCGGGCCATCTGGTCCACCGTCGCCTTGGTGCCGTCGTCATAGGTCACCACGTCGTCGCTGAGCGGCGCCGGCATGCCGATCCACGGACCGGCGGAGAAGTAATGGTTCAGCGACTTGCCCGGGGGCTGTAGCTTGGCCATTTCCTCATCCGGCTCCTCATAGCCGGTCAGCACCGAATAGACATATTGCGGGCCGCCGATGCCGTTGAAGAACTGGTTGATGGTGCCGTACCAGCCCGGGCGCGCCTTGGTGATCAGCGACAGGTCAGGCGGCAGGGCGCCGCCGTTGGCCGACTTGGCCGCCTCGTCATTCGCGAAGGGCGAGGGGAAGCGGTCGGTCGGCAGGCCGGGACGTTCGAACATCTCTCCCGCCTCGTTCGGCCCGTCCTTTACCGTGAAGGTGGCAGCCAGGGCCTTCACCTGTTCCGGCGTGAATTCCGGCCCGCCCTTGTCCGACAGGTTGCGGAACGACACCAGGTTCATGGCGTGGCAGTTGGCGCACACCTCCTTGTAGACCTTGTAGCCGCGTTGCAACTGCCCCCGGTCGAAGGTGCCCATGGGCCCCTCGAAGGAGAAGGAAATGTCCTTGGCAGGCAACACGCCCTCGGCCTGGGCCGCGCCGGTCAGAGCGGCGAAGGCGACACTGGCAATGATGAAAATATTGCGCATGGTTTTATCCTTTTCGCTCTCAGGCCGCATGATCGTGGGCTTTGGCCAGAACCGCCTCACTGATGGAGGCAGGTGCCGGCTCGGTGCGTTCGATCTTGCTGACCAGCGGGACGATCACCAGGAAGTGGAAGAAGTACCAGAAGGTCGCCAGCTGGCCGACCACCTTGTAGGTGAAGTGGAAGCCTTCCGCCGGTGCCGCATGATGGCTGAGGAAGTAGTTGTCCGGCAGACCCGATCCGGCGAAGCCCAGGATCACGCACACCACCACGAAGACCCAGAAGAAGAACCGGGACAGCGGGCGGTACTTGAACGAGCGCAGGGGCGACCGGTCAAGCCAGGGCAGGAAGAACAGGATCAGGATGGAGGCGAACATCGCAATGACGCCGCCCAGCTTGTCCGGGATGGCGCGCAGGATGGCGTAGAACGGCAGGTAATACCATTCCGGCACGATATGCGCGGGCGTCACCAGGGGGTTGGCGGGTTCATAGTTGATGGCATGGCCGAGATAATTGGGCGAGTAGAACACCCAGGCCATGTAGAAGACGAGGAAGGCGACGATCGCGAACAGGTCCTTCATCGTGTAGTAGGGATGGAAGGGCAGCGTGTCCTGTGCCGACTTCACGCTGATGCCCGTCGGGTTGTTGTTGCCCGGAACGTGCAGCGCCCAGATATGCAGGCCCACCGCCGCCGCCAGAACGAACGGCATGAGGTAGTGGAGCGAGAAGAAGCGGTTGAGCGTCGGATTGTCGATGGAGAAGCCGCCCCACAGCCAGGTGGTGATGTAGTCACCGACGAAGGGAATGGCCGAGAACAGATTGGTGATGACCTTGGCACCCCAGAAGGACATCTGGCCCCAGGGCAGCACGTAGCCCATGAAGGCGGTGGCCATCATGATGAGGTAGATGACCACGCCGATCATCCACAACACTTCGCGCGGCGCCTTGTAGGAGCCGTAATACATGCCGCGGAAGATGTGGATGTAGACCGCGATGAAGAACATCGACGCGCCGTTGGCGTGCATGTAGCGGATCAGCCAGCCATAGTTCACGTCGCGCATGATGTGCTCGACGGAATTGAAGGCCATGTCGATATGCGGCGTATAGTGCATGGCCAGCACCACGCCGGTGAGGATCTGGACGACCAGCATGGTGGCGAGAATGCCGCCGAAGGTCCACCAGTAGTTCAGGTTGCGCGGCGTGGGAAAATCCATGCCCTGCGCCTGCACCAGCTCCATGATCGGGAGCCGTTCATGCAGCCACTTGCCGAAGCGCGTGGTCGGTTGATAGTTCGAATGACCGCTCATGATGCCGCCTCTTAACCGATCTTGATCTTGGTGTCGGAAATATAGCTGTAGACCGGCACCGGCAGATTCTCCGGCGCGGGCCCCTTGCGGATGCGGCCGGCCGTATCATAGTGCGAGCCGTGGCACGGACAGAACCAGCCGCCGGTCTTCACATTGTCCACCAGCGCGGCATAGTCGCCATCGTTGCCGATGGGCACGCAGCCGAGATGAGTGCACACCCCCATCATCACGAGGTATTTTTCCTTGCCGCCGACCACGCGGTTCTCGTCGGTTGCCTGATCAGTGTCGGGCACGTTGGCGTTGCGCGCCAGCGGATCGATAAGCTCTTCCAGCTTCACCGCCTTGGCCGCGTCGATTTCGGCCTGGGTGCGATGGCGCACGAACACCGGGTTGCCGCGCCACTTGATGGTGATGCCCTGCCCTTCGGCGATGGGTGCCAGGTCAAGTTCCACCGACGCCAGCGCCAGCACCGACGCATCGGGGTTCATCTGGTTGATAAAGGGCCACAGGGCCAGAGCCGTGCCAGCCGCCCCCACCACACCGGTTGCGATGTAGATGAAGTCGCGCCGGGTCACGTCCGTATGTTCGATCGTCGTGGACACGTTGAGTACCTCGCGTTGCCTGATGCGCCTCACGGTATATTCGAAAATTTTGATTTAGCGCAATCTGCGGCTTTTTGGCACCCACCGGGCCGCAAGTCCAGCCCTAGGCAACCGGACTTTTGATGAACTCGACAAAAGTCAGATAAGTTGCTCGCCATCACTACGTTGGAGCGGACGCCGTGATGCAATCAAAGCGCATTCCGCTCCAGGATGCCGCCTTGAACGAAATCCTCAGGGGCGTTTGCCCGTTCATGCAAGAGGCTGAAATGCCGATCAGAATCGCCCTTTACCAGCCTGACATCGCGCCCAACGCCGCCACCATCATCCGCATGGCTGCCTGCTTCGGACTGCAAGTCTCGGTCATTGAGCCGGCGGGCTTCGTCTGGGGCGATTCCGGTTTCCGCCGCGCCGGCATGGATTATCTGGACCTGGCCCAGGTGGTGCGGGTGCCCTCCTGGGCGGAATTTCGCCGCCGTCACGCCCGGGACAGACTGATTCTGATGACCACCGGCGGCAACCTGCCGCTGCACCAGTTCCGCTTCGCGCCGGACGACATCATCCTCATGGGCCGGGAAAGCGCCGGCGTGCCGGATGAGGTGCACGAGGCCGCCGCTGCCCGCCTCGCCATCCCCATGATGCCAGGTGCCCGCTCGCTCAACGTCGCCATGGCCTGCGCCATGGCCAGCCACGAGGCGCTCAGGCAGTTGAGCGGCTTTCCGGCCGGCGGCGGCAGCGGCTGATGCCCGCGCCGACAACGCCCTCAGCGGGTCAGGCGGATCGCCGCCAATGATCCGGCAATGGAGTCGAAGGCCGCCATCATCGCCGTGTTGTCGTTGACGTCGAAGGCCATGGCCGGTTCCGATGCGCAGTCGGTCAGCATGTCCTTGGAACTCTGGTTGGTCACATTCAACGCCACGGTGAAGATCTTGATCCCCGCCGCCTTGATGGCAGAGCACAGGGCGGCGGTCTTGGCATCACCCTTGGTCTTGTCGATGTTGTCATGGGTCGGATAGGAGGCCGATCGCGTATTGTCGCCGTCGGTCATCAGCACGATGGCCTTGACCCCCGACATGGCCTCCAGCTCCTCGGATGTCTTGGCCCCGGTGAAGGGCTCGCTGGCGTCAAGCAGGTTCCAGCCCCACAGCAATCCCGCCGGGATATAGGTGTCCCCCTGCGCCCACAGCCCGTTGATCTTGCTCTCCAGCACGGTGACGTCATTGGTCAGTGCCTGAACGGCGCTGGGACATGAAACCCCAAGAACGCCGGGATAGAGCTTGGCGGGATTGGCCACCATTTCGTCGAGCGGTTCATCGCGCGACCCCACGCAGCCAGCCCAGCTGATGGTGGTGCTGGTCGGTCCGCAGGTCACATCCGGTGTGCCCCAACTGGTGCAGTACTCTACCTGAGTGGTTGTTGACACGCCGTCATAGCTGCTCACCACATCTTCCAAGTAGCAGCCGGTCTTGTGGGGATAGGTGTAGGTGCAGGTATTGCTGCTGGCATAGACGGCATCGGGCGGCACCGTCAGCCAACCCGCGGTTTTCTTGTCCACGCCGACATTGACATATTCAGCGAAGGGCACGATGCCGATGCGCGTATAGCCATCGGCATGGCTGCCGCCCGTCACCGTCTGAACCAAGTTGCGCGATGCCTGCTTCAGGGCGTCCAGCCGTCCGCCCGCCGCCATCGATCCGGTGTTGTCCAGAACCAGCGCCACTTCCAATGCCCGCCCGCCGGCCGCCACCTGTGAAAAGGCGGTCACATCCAGCGCATTGATGCCGGCAAAAGACATGAGCGTGGTGTTGATCTTCCCCGTCACCCTGACCGTGAAAACCCCACTGGTGCTGTCCCAGTTGGGCTGAATTTCAGTGATCGTGGCAAAGGTGCTGGCGATGTCGTTCTTGTTGAGATAATCGGTGACCAGCGTTTGAATCTGATCGGCGCTCATGGTCCGGGCATTCATGCCCGCAAAAGCCGCGGCGTCGGTGGCCTTCTGCAGCACGGTCTGGGCATTGTTGGCCCTGACCATGTCGATGGCGCTGCCGGTCGCGATGATCAGCGGCACCGCGCTGATGGCAAAAATCACCCCGGTGTTGCCGGTGGTTGAAGTCAGGAACCGCCGCCATAACGCCATTGAAGCTTCCTCCAGATACTGCTTGTTCTCTCGCTCAAGTTGAGCCTAGGTGCCTGAAATTAATGTCAGCTTTTCTTTTTTGGTAAACGGCGCACTGCTGGCGGAATCACAAAATATGCTTAATTTGACCGCGTGTTTTGACACCCGGTAAACAAGAGGACGCCCCCATGCATGACGACGCCGATGGCCGCAAGGACCAGGCCCGCCTGTGGTTCGAGGCTCTGCGTGATGACCTGACCAGCCGTTTCGAAGCGCTGGAGGATGAATACCCCGGCCCCGGCGCGCCCGGCCGCTTCGCCCGCACTCCCTGGACCCGGGACGATGGCGGCGGCGGCGTCATGAGCCTCATGCACGGGCGGCTGTTCGAGAAGGTCGGCGTTCACTGCTCCACCGTCCATGGCGAATTCTCGCCCGAGTTCCGCCAGCAAATCCAGGGCGCGGAGGACGACCCGCGCTTCTGGGCCACCGGCATTTCGGTCATCGCCCATCCGCTTTCGCCCCATGTACCCACCGCCCACATGAACACCCGCTTCGTCATCACCACGCGCGCATGGTTCGGCGGCGGCGCCGACCTCACCCCCATGCTGGACCGGCGCCGGACCCAGAAGGACGCCGACGCCAAAAGCTTCCATGCCGCCATGAACGAAGCCTGCGCGCCCCATGCCGTCGCGGACTATCCGCGCTTCCGCAAATGGTGCGACGACTATTTCTTCCTGCCCCACCGCAACGAGCCGCGCGGCATCGGCGGCATTTTCTTTGATCACCTGAATTCCGGCGACCATGCCGCCGATTTCGCCTTCGTCAAGGATGTGGGAACTGCCTTTGGCCACGCCTATGCCGAGATCATCCGGCGCAACATGGCAAGGAAGTGGACCGAGGCCGAGCGCGAGGAACAATTGGTGCGGCGCGGGCGCTATGTGGAATTCAACCTGCTCCACGACCGGGGAACCATCTTCGGCCTCAAGACGGGCGGCAATGTCGCCTCTATTCTCTCCTCCCTGCCGCCGGTGGTAAGGTGGCCGTGACTCATGACCGGATGGCCCCGATGATTTTACGCAACGGCTTTGACCTCAAGACCTATATCCGCACCATTCCCGATTACCCCAAGCCCGGCATCCTGTTCCGCGACATCACCACCCTGCTTGCCGATCTCCACGGCTTCCGCGCGGCGGTGGATGAATTGTGCTGGCCCTTTCTCAAGGATCGCATCGACTTCGTGGCCGGAATCGAGGCGCGCGGTTTCATCCTGGGCGGCGCTGTGGCCCACACCCTGGGGCGCGGCTTCATTCCCATCCGCAAGAAGGGCAAACTGCCCTACAAGACCATCGGCCAGGACTACACGCTGGAATATGGCGTGGACACGATCGAGGTCCACGAGGACGCCATGAAGCCGGGTGATCACATCCTCCTCATCGATGATCTCATCGCCACCGGCGGCACCGCCGCCGCCGCCACCGATCTCATCCGCAAGTCCGGCGGCGTGGTGGTGGCTGCGGCCTTCGTCATCGACCTGCCGGAACTCAAGGGCGCGGACATCCTGCGCAACAAGGGGGTCAAGGTCCACACGCTGGTGGAATTCGAAGGGCACTGACCATGACCGAGGTCGAGAGCGAGCACATTGTCGTCACCCGCCGCGCGGTCAATCTGGCCTTGCTCGGCATCGCCGTGGCATTGGCGGGGGGCGCCCCCCGCGTCCGCGCCGCGCCGCCGCTGGTCTGTTTTTTCATTGGTGGGTGCCATTACCACAGGCCCGGGAAAAATCTG
>CALMUW010000114.1 GCA_937872985.1 uncultured Alphaproteobacteria bacterium | reverse complement strand
TATCGACTACCTCTTCGCCCCCATCAAACATGCCCGCCTCGACTACATGGTGCAGAAGGCCACCGAACTGGGGGCGCGCCGCCTGCGTCCCGTCATCACCCGCCGCACCATTGCCGAGCGCGTCAACCTTGAGCGCATGGCATCCAATGCGGTCGAGGCCGCCGAACAGTGCAATCTGGTCTTTGTGCCGGAGGTGATGGAACCGGTGAAGCTCGAAGCGCTCATTTCCGGCTGGGATGGGGCGCGCCGCCTGGTCTTCTGTGACGAGGGCAAGACCAGCGAAAACCCGCTGCGGACACTCCGGCAGGTGCGCCTGCCCGCCGCCGTGCTGGTGGGGCCGGAGGGCGGCTTCGCGCCGGAGGAACGCCGCCTGCTGTTCGCGCAAGCCTTCGTCACACCCCTGTCGCTCGGCCCCCGCATCCTGCGCGCCGACACGGCGGCAATCGTGGCTCTTGCCCTGCTGCAAGCCGTGGCTGGCGATTGGCCGGGCGAAAATTTGTAACGCACGTTGTGATATTTAATGCCTTGTGGGCCTCGGTCCCCGCGCCTACATCAGGGGACTTCACAGATTGAGGATTGAACCGTGAGCGGACCCGCCCCCGAAACCGCCGAAGCCCTGACCCCCATCACCGGCAAGGACCAGTTGGTTCGTTACCTCGAACAGGGGGCCAAGCCGCGCGACCAGTGGCGCATCGGCACCGAGCACGAAAAGTTCCCCTTCCTCACCGACACGCTTCAGCCGGTGCCCTATTTCGGCGAACGCTCCATCTCGGCCCTGCTGCACGGGCTGAAGGAGCGCTATGGCTGGACCGGCGTATATGAGGGCGAGAACCTCATCGCGCTGGCCGACCCCAAGGGCCTGTCGTCCATCTCGCTCGAACCCGGCGGCCAGTTTGAACTCTCCGGCGCGCCGCTTGCCAATATCCATGACACCTGGGACGAGGTCCACGAGCATCTCGATCAGGTGCGCGCCGTGGGTGACCGGCTGGGCATCGGCTTCCTCGGCCTCGGCGCCTCGCCGCTGTGGACGCGGGCCGAAACCCCGGTCATGCCCAAGGGCCGCTATGGCATCATGTCGGCCTACATGGACAAGGTCGGGCGCTATGGCCGCGACATGATGTTCCGCACCTGCACGGTGCAGGCCAATCTCGACTTCGCCAGCGAAGCCGACATGGTGAAGAAGTTCCGTGTGTCCCTCGCGCTGCAACCCATCGCCACGGCGCTCTTTGCCTGCTCGCCCTTCCTGGAGGGCAAGCCCAACGGCTATCTCTCCTTCCGCTCCGAGGTCTGGACCGACACCGACAATGCCCGTGCCGGCATGTTGCCCTTCGTCTTCGAGGACGGCATGGGCTTCGAGCGCTATGTCGACTACGCCCTCGACGTTCCCATGTATTTTGTGATCCGCGACGGCAAGTTCGTGAACTGCGCTGGTGAAAGCTTCCGCGCCTTCATGGCGGGCAAGCTGCCCCAGCTTCCGGGCGAAACGCCGATCATGCGCGACTGGGCCGATCACCTCACCACCATCTTCCCGGAAGTGCGCCTCAAGCGTTATCTCGAAATGCGCGGGGCCGACGCGGGGCCCTGGCGCCGGCTCTGTGCGTTGCCCGCCCTGTGGACCGGCCTTCTCTACTCCAGCTCATCGCTCGATGCCGCCTGGGATCTGGTGAAACCCTGGACCGCCAAAGAGCGCGACAGGCTCCGCCATGACGTGCCCAAGCTTGCCTTCGGGGCCGAGATCGCGGGCCGCACGGTGCGCGACATCGCGCGTGATGTGCTGGCGCTGGCCCGGGCGGGGCTCGATGAGCGTGGCTTCATGGGCTGCAAGCAGCGCCGCGAAGGAGCCTTCCTCGACACGCTTGATGAAAGTGTGGCCACCGGCAAGACCAAGGCGGAAAACCTGCTCGAACTTTATCACGGGCCCTGGGCCGGTGACGTCGCCCGGGTCTTCCGCGACTTCGCCTATTAGAGCAGCCTGACTTTTGATGGACTCAACAAAAGTCAGACAAGCTGCTCGCCATCAATAGGGCAGGGCGGTGGCATTGAGCCATCACAGCCAGAACTGTTCTCATTAACTGGCGGCGGCGAGTTCCGAGGAAGCAAGACCGGCCTTGACATGGGTGGCCAGCGCCTCGGCGGCAGGCGACAGTTTGCCGGGGCGGCGGATCAGCCCGATGCCGAAGCTGGTGATGGGCGGAAAGCCCTCGGCCTCGCCCAGCACCTTCATGCCGGGACGCAGGCAGATGCGCGGCATGGCCGACACCGCCAGCCCCTGCATGACCGCGGCATTCATGGTGGAGGCGTTGGGGCTGGAATAGGCAATGCGATAGGGCCGCGCGGCGCGGTGGAGAGCCGCCAGGGCCGCCTGCCGCCAGGGACAGCCCGGCTGGGGCAGCACCTCCGGCAGAACCTTCTGCTCGTGCGGCGACAGCCGGGCCGAGGTGACCCACAACAGGTCCTCGCGCCTGACCACCTCGCCGTCCTCGGCCCCGCTGCCGAAGGTCACGATGGCCAGGTCAAATTCACCGCGCCGCACCCTCTCCTTCAGCACAATCGAGTCGAAACATTCTACATCCACCGTCACCATGGGGTGGCTGCGGGCAAAGCGCGCCAGAATCTCCGGCAGGAAAATATCGGCGTAGTCATCCGGCGTGCCAAGCCGCACCGATCCCGCCAGTTCCGGCTTGGTGAACACCGCCACCGTCTCGTCGTTCAGCGCCACCAGCCTGCGGGCATAGGCCATCAGCCGCTCGCCATCGGCGGTGAAGCGGCTCTGCCGCCCCTCGCGGGCAAAGAGGCTGCGGCCCAGCACGTCCTCCAGTCGCTTCATCTGCATGGAAACGGCGGACTGGGTCTTGTTCACTGCGGCGGCAGCACGGCTGAAGCCGCCATGGTCGGCGATGGCCAGAAAGGTCTTGAGCTGGTCGATATCGAGGCCGGGGGTCATGGCAATCCATCACGAAAATCGATCATTGCCATTATATATATTCGCTTGAATAATCAATACGGAAATGTCATCTTTGTCCCATAAACAATGGGGCACGACTCCAAGTGTCGTTTCAGAAGGAATTCAGCCATGCGTGATTATGCCCTGCATCAGGCCCGCCAGAACGAAATGGTCGGCGGCGGGCTTTTCCCCCGCCTCGTGCGCTTCCTGCGCCGCAAGCACTATCTCACTCGCTGACCCCTTCCCTTGATCCTGGGACAGCAAAAACCCGCCGGGAAACCGGCGGGTCTTTTTTTGCTTCACGCTTCCCAAAAATTCAGGGTTGGGAGAGGTGACGGGCCGGAGATCAGCGGCGGCTGAGCGACCGGTCAACCGAGTTGAGCAGGTCTCCCGCCGCATCATCCCGTGAAGGGGCACCCTTCACGGACCCGATGATGCGCAGAAAATCAGCGGCGGCGCAGCGACCGGTCAACCGAGTCCAAAAGGTCACCCGCCGCATCACCGCTGCGGGTGCCGCCGCCCAGCATGTCGTCGATGGTGCGGCGGCCCACGCTGCCCCTGTCGGGGGCAGGCTGCGGCGCCTGACCGGCGTCGCCGCCCATGCCGCCGGGCAGGCCCGGGAACTGGCCGCCGAAGATGTCCTTCAGGATATTGCCCATCTGGTCCGGGGGAAGCTGGCGCACCACCACCCGGCCATTGCCGCCGAGGATGTCGTTCAGCATGTCCTCCAGCGAGCCGCCGCCGGAGGACCGGCCGGAGGGCGCGCGCTGCGGCGTGGGTGCCGGTTCGGCATCGGCCTGCTGGCCGCCGCCCAGAATGTCCTTGAGGATGTCGCCGAAGCCGCCACCGCCGCCGGCGCTGCCGCGCGGGGCAGGTGCCGGGGCCGGTGCCGATTGGCCACCGGTCAGGATCTGGCCGAGAATGTCACCAAGGCCGCCGCCCGATCCGGTGCTGGCACCCTTGGCCGCCCCGCCCAGGATGGAGCCGAGGATGGAGCCGAGGCCGCCGGAGCCACCCAGGTTCTTGGCCAACTGTCCCATGACGATGGTGGCGATGACCGGCAGCATCTTTTTCAGAAGCGCAGCACCAATGCCGGTCTGGGCCGAGAGCTGCGAGGCCACCTCGCGGCTCACTTCCTTGGAGCCGAAGACATGGCCGAGAATGGCATCGCCATCGCCCTTGGCATTGGCCAGCGACCCGGTGTCGTTGACATAGCGGTCGTGCCCGCCGGTGGCGAGCGCGCCGATCAGGTCCTGCAAGCCGCCGGGGGTGGAGATGTTGCGGCGCAAGCCGGCGGCCACCACCGGCGTCAGCGCCTCGAAGGCGGCGCGCGTCTGCGCGTCGTTCAGACCGAACTGACGGCCAATCTCGGAAATGTCCATGGGGTTTGCCCTCCGGGTTAGAGGCGCGGCATCAGCGCCGGCCTGTGAGAATGTGGGAGAAGATGGTTTCGAGCGTTGTTTTCCGGGTGCGGCGGCGGCGCGTGGTGCGGCGCTTTGTGCCGAAAATGGAAGAAGTGGTGGTGCGACGGCGGCGTTTCTTCGGTGTCACCTGACGCATGGCTTCCTTGGCGGCACCCGCCACGATGGCCGAGACCAGCGTGCCCCAGAAGCCCTTGTCATCATTCGCTGTTGCCGCTGCCTGCAGGGTCGCCGCCGGTTGCGGGGTGGTGCTGGCGGTGAGAGCCGCAAGGAGGCTGGTGGTGGCCAGTCCTGCGACCAGCGCGAATTGCCTGTCCGCCATGCCGGGCACCAGCGGTGCCAGGGCAGCCCGGGCGGCGGCGGGCGAACCATAGAGGTCGGACAGGGTGGCGAGGCCGTCCTGGACCGCCTCGGCATCCGTCATCGCTGTCGTGTCATTGATGTCGGGCGTGGCGTCCTCATCCTCGATCAGGTCGAGAAGGGCCTCGAAGGCATGAGGGTCGCTCTCCGCCCGGGCCTTCAGCTTTTCCGCTATGGCGGGACCGAGCCTGGCCATGGCGGCCTCGGCCTCAGCCTCCGGCAATCCGGCGGCAGCGCCCAGATTGGCGAAGAACTGCCCATGCTGGGCGGGGGCGAGAAGATCGACAAGGGCCATGGCGGTCCGTCACATGGGAAGGCCGGACCTGGTTTCAAGTCCTGCGACAATTCTATAGGCCATGAGCACCGACGCAATGCCGAAAATCACGGCCCCCACGGCGGTCCCCACCATGATGCCCTCGGGGCCGGCATAGGCCGCGCCGATCCAGGCGAAGGGGACCGTGCCCAGCGTTGCCTTGCCCCAGTTGGTGAGGGTGGAAAGCCGCGCATGGCCCAGATTGTTGAAGGCGGCATTGGCCACGAACTGCGCCCCCGCAAAGGCCCAGCTTGCGGCAATCCAGGTGGCGAAGAAGACGACGAGGTCTGCCGTGCGTCCGGCCGCGCCGAAAAAGGCGGCAATGTGCTGGCGAAGCAGGAAGAGCACCACGGCGGTCAGCAGCGTATAGGCCCCCGAAAAGATCAGGCCGTCGCGCAGGGTGCGGCGCACCCGGGTCAGGTTCCGCGCTCCGTAATTCTGGCCGATGATCGGCCCGACCGCGCCGGAGAGCGCAAAGATGATGCCGAAGGCGACGGGAATGACGCGGCCGATGATGGCCGATGCCGCCACCGCCTCGTCACCGAAGGGCGCCACCGCATGGGTGACGAAGGCATTGGCGAAGGGGGTTGCCAATTGCGTCAGGACCGCCGGGATGGCGATGGCCAGAATGGGATTGAGATCGCGGCGCAGCGCGCCAAGGCTGGGGCGCGGCAGCATGTGGTGCACGCGCACCACCCCGGCCAGCCCCACCGCGAACTGCACCGCATAGGCGATGACATTGGCCATGGCCGCGCCCTGCATGCCGAAGCCGAAATGCAGAATGAACAGCGGGTCCAGCACCGCCGTCACCGCCGCCGAGGTCAGTGTGATATACATGGCGCGCCTGGCATCCCCCAGCCCGCGCAGGATGAAGGAGCAGGCAATGGCTCCCGCCGACAGGATGAAGCCCGGCGTCACCGTCCAGATGAACCGCTGTGCCAAAACGAGCGCTTCGCCCGTGGCGCCCAGCCCGCGCAACATCAGCGGGGAAAGACCGGCGATGACCAGCGACAGCACTGCCGAGAGGATGAGCGCGAAGGTGAAGCTCGACCCGGCAAAATCCCGCGCCCGGGCCGGATCGCCCGACCCGATGTGGCGGCCACAAGCGCAGCTGCGCCGAGCCCGCTGCCGACGCCCATGGACGGGTGGCGAAAACCGGGGGGGCCGGCGAAGCCGTTGCCCGCCGTCACCGCCGTGTCGTTGAGGCGTGACAGGAAATAGAGATCGAGCAGATCGACCATGAACATGGCCATGAGGCCAAGGGCCGCCGTGAAGGTCATGGTCGCCACATGGCCCATGATCGATCCGGTGAGAAAGCGGGCAGGGGGCGAAGACCTCACAGGGAAAATCCCAGGGCGCGCAAGTCGTCGGCCAGAAGATCGGGGTGGCGGAAGTGATGCGCGGCAAGCCCGGCCAGCCGGGCACCCTGCACATTGCTGCGCTTGTCGTCGGTGAAGAAGCAATCCTCGGGCGTGCGCTTCAGCCGCGCCAGCAGGCGGCGATAGGCCTCCGGGTCGGGCTTCTTGGTGCCGAATTCATAGGAACAGTGGACCGTCTTGAAAATGGCCGCCGCCTCGGGGAACAACTCGCCGAAATGCGCTTTCACCAGGGGCCCGTTGTTGGTGAACAGCGCCACCTCGGCCTGCATGGCGACAGCCCGGGCCATGGCCAGCGTTTCCGCCATGGGCACCATGGACACGCGCCGCGCCGACAGCCATTCATCCTCGCTCAGGGCATAGCCCAGGCGTTCATTGAACGCGGCGAGATAAGCTTGGGGGTCGGGCCAGGCTCCGGCGTCGGCGGCGTCCTCAAAACCTGAATCCCATAATGCGGCCCGCACATCGCGCGCCGTGGTGCCCGCCAGACTGGCCAGGAGGCGCAAGCGCCGACCCAGATCGTAATGGCACAGCACGTCGTCCATGTCGAAGATGACCAGGCTGGGACGAGCAACCACCATCACCGCGCCGCCGTGCCGCCCACGGTGAGGCGGTTGAGGCGAAGCGTCGGCTGACCCACCCCCACCGGCACGCCCTGTCCGCCCTTGCCGCAGGTGCCGATGCCGGAGTCGAGGGCCATGTCATTGCCCACCATGGCAATGCGGGTCAGCGCGTCCGAGCCCGTGCCGATCAGGGTTGCCCCCTTCACCGGGCGGGTGATCCGGCCCTTCTCGATGAGATAGGCCTCGGTGCAGGAGAACACGAATTTGCCGGAGGTGATGTCCACCTGCCCGCCGCCGAAGGACCGGGCATAGAGGCCGCTCGCCATCGACGCCAGGATTTCACCGGGATCGTGCGGTCCCGCCAGCATGTAGGTATTGGTCATGCGCGGCATGGGCGCATGGGCAAAGGATTGCCGTCGGCCATTGCCGGTGGACCGGCCGCCCATGAGCCGGGCATTGAGCCGGTCCTGCATGTAGCCCACCAGCACGCCATCCTCGATCAGCGTGGTGCATTGGCTGGGCGTGCCCTCATCGTCGATGGTGATGGAGCCGCGCCGCTGCGCCAGCGTGCCGTCATCGACAATGGTGATGCCGGGCGCGGCCACGCGGCTGCCCAGCAATCCGGCAAAGGCCGAGGTGCCCTTGCGGTTGAAGTCGCCCTCAAGGCCATGGCCCACCGCCTCATGCAGCAGAATGCCAGGCCAGCCGGGACCGAGCAGCACATCCATCTCGCCCGCCGGGGCAGCCTCCGCCTCCAGCCCCACCAGCGCCTGACGCAGGGCCTCGCGCGCCGCCTCCTGCCACAGGGCATCATCGAAATAGCTCAGCGCCTCGGCCCGGCCGCCGAAGCCATGGCCGGCAGCCGCCGAGGTCTTGCCATTGCTCGCCCGCACCGTCACACCGCCGCGCACCAGCGGGCGGACGTCGCTGGCGCTGAAGCCGTCAGCCCGGATGATCTCCACCGCCTGATGGTCGAGAGCCAGGCTGACCGTCACCTGGGCCACGCGCGGATCGAGCCCCCGGGTGAAGGCGTCAATCCGCTCCAGCAGCGCCACCTTGGCGGCGAAACCAACCGCCGCCACCGGGTCATGCGCGCCATAGAGCTGACGATTGGTGCGCGCCGGCGCGGCATCCACCGCAACGCTCCGGCCGTGATCGAGAATGGAACGGCAGGTGGCGGCGGCGCGGGCCAGCGCCGGCTGGCTCAGTTCGGAGGCATGGGCAAAGGCGGTGGGTTCGCCCGCCACGGCGCGCAGGCCAAAGCCCGCCGTCTCGTCGAAGCTGGCAAGCTTCAGCCGGCCATCGTCAAAGGAGAAGCTTTCGGTCTGCCGCCGCTCGATGAAGAGTTCGCCGTCATCGGCGCGCGCCAGTGTTTCCGCCACCAGGCCCTGGGCCGTGGTGGCAGCAAGATCACTGTCGTCCAGAAGCGAAAACTCCGCCATCGCAAGCCCCGGCAGTGGACGAAGGCGGGACCAGCCCGGCCCGGATTAATTGTTCTGCTTGTCGAGTTCGGCCAGGCCCTTGCCGAAGCCTTCCAGCGACATCTTCATGGGGAAGGACACGCCCGGCGCCACCATGATGTAGAACACCGCCTGCTTGCCCTGCTTCAGCTTGTCCAGCGTCGGGGCCGAGGCTTCCGCCATGGCTTCACAAATCTGGCCGCGGCAGCGGATGAAGGGCACCCGGCCCGTGGCCGCGCCGTCAACCTCAAGCCCCACCTGACCCGGCAGATAGACCCCCATGGGCGCCAGAACCCGCATCATGGTCAAGGTCTTGCCCTGCTGCTTGGCGCGCGCCACCACCACCGTCAGGGGAATGCGCTCATCCTTCTCGGACTTGGTGGTCTGCGACATGCCGCACTGGCGCTGCGTCGCGCCCTTGCCATCAACCGGCACATCGCCGCACTGCACCGACCAGGCCCCGAACTTGCCCACTTCCTCGAGCTTCGGCACCGCCTGTTCGGCGGGCTGGGGCTGGCCGCCCTGCGGCGCCTGCGGGGCCGCCCGCGGGCCGAAGTTGGTCGGCGCGTCGGTTGGCGCCGGCTGCTGGTCCTGCGCCAGGCCAAGAGCGGGGAAGGCCGCCATGGCGGCGGTGAGCGACAGGAGGCGGAGAGCGGACGAAAGGGTCACGGGTTCTTTCCTTGCAACAATTCTGAAATTGACAGCGTGGGCGGCTCATAGCGCGGCGGCACCGGCTTGACAACCTGCACCCACCGGAACCGCCACGATTGCCCAGCCGTTTCCCGGCAAAATGCGGCGGAATGAGGGAGGCAGGCCCGGCATACAGGACGCTTGAAGCGGCAGGCCTTGCGGTCTAGAGGAAGTTCCCGCCGGGGTTGCCGCCACGGCGGCCAGCGGGGCCTGCCCGACCGTGAGTTGAAACCGTGCGCTATATCTCCACCCGGGGCGAGGCCCCCGTGCTTGATTTCACCGGGGCCATGCTGTCGGGTCTGGCCCGTGACGGCGGCCTTTATCTGCCGGACCACTGGCCCCGCTTCAGCGCCGCTGACTGGCGCGCGCTGCGCGGCAAACCCTATGCGGACGTGTCCTTCGCCATCTGCCGCAGCTTTGTCGCGGGCAGCATTCCCGATGCCGACCTCAAGACCATGATGGCTGCCGCCTATGCCGGCTTCGGCCACACCGCCGTGACGCCGGTGAAGCAACTCGCCGCCAACCACTTCCTGCTCGAACTCTTCCATGGCCCGACGCTCGCCTTCAAGGACGTGGCCATGCAGCTGCTGTCGCGCCTGATGGACTGGTCGCTCGCCCGGGCGGGCCGCCGCGCCACCATCGTCGGCGCCACTTCCGGCGACACCGGCGGGGCCGCCATCGACGCCTTCAAGGATTCGTCTCAGGTCTCCACCTTCATTCTCTATCCGCATGGCAAGGTGAGCGAGGTGCAGCGCCGCCAGATGACCACGGTGGCCTCGCCCGCGGTTCATTGCGTGGCGCTGGAAGGCACCTTCGACGATTGCCAGGCCATCGTGAAAACCCTGTTCAACGATCATGCCTTCCGCGACGGCGTGGGTCTGGCGGGCGTCAACTCCATCAACTGGGCCCGCATCATGGCCCAGATCGGCTATTATGCCTTCGCCGCCCTGGCGCTGGGGGCACCCGACCGGGCCGTCTCCTTCACCGTGCCCACCGGCAATTTCGGCGACATCTTCGCCGGTCACGCCGCCCGCCTCATGGGTCTGCCCGTCGACCGGCTGGTCATCGCCACCAACCAGAATGACATTCTCGACCGCACGCTGAAGACCGGGCGCTATGAGGTGACGGGCGTGACGCATACCGCCTCGCCATCCATGGATATTCAGGTCTCATCGAACTTCGAGCGCCTGCTTTACCTGGTGCATGATGGCGATGCCGCTGCCCTGCGCCGCCTCATGGCGGGCCTGTCGCAGTCCGGCAGCTTCACCATCGCCGAACCGGCGCTGACCCGGCTGCGCGAGGGCTTTGCCTCCGGTGCCACCAGCGAGCAAGAGACGCTGGCCACCATCAGGACCCTGCAGGAAGAAACCGGCGAGGTCATTGACCCCCACACCGCCGTGGCCTGTGCCGTGGCCCGCCGCATGATGACCGACGCCAGCCCCATGGTGACGCTTGCCACCGCGCATCCGGCGAAATTCCCCGACGCGGTGGAGCAGGCCACGGGCCTCCGCCCCGGCCTGCCGCCCAGGCTTTCGGGCTTGCTTGCCGCGCCTGAACGTTTCACAGTGCTGCCCAACAATGCGGCGGCGGTGAAGGATCACATCCTCGCCCGGATCGGGAGCTGACCCGCAATCATGACGGTCAATAGCACCAAACTCGCCAACGGCCTCACGGTCCTCACCCAGGCCATGCCGCATCTCGAAACCGTGGCCCTCGGCATCTGGGTCAAGGCCGGGGCGCGTGATGAACTGCCCCAGGAAAACGGCATTGCCCATTTCCTCGAGCACATGGCCTTCAAGGGCACCAGACGCCGTTCCGCTCAGGCCATCGTGGAGGAGATCGAAGGGGCGGGCGGCGAGATCAACGCTGCCACCGGCATGGAGACCACGACCTACTATGCCAAGGTGTTGAAGCAGGACTGGCCGCTGGCTCTCGACATTCTCGCCGACATCTTTTCGCACTCCACCCTGGATGAGACCGAGCTGGAGCGCGAGCGTGATGTCATCCTTCAGGAAATTTCCGCCGCCCACGATCAGCCCGACGATCTGGTCTTCGATCTCGCCCAGTCGGCCTGCTATGGCGATCATCCTCTGGGCCGCTCCATTCTCGGCACCATGGAACTGATCGAGCCCATGACGCGCGACCAGATGCTGGCCTGGCGGCAGCGCAATTATCTCGCCCCGCGCATCGTCGTCTGCGCCGCGGGCAACATCGACCACAAGAAATTTGCCGCCGAGGCCGCGCGGCTCTTTGGCGACCTGCCGGGCGGTGATGCCCCCACCCGCGCCACGCCCACGTTCCATTCCGGCCTGCTCACGGCGGCCAAGCCCCTCGACCAGACCCACATTGTTCTCACCTTCCCGGCGCCGAGCTACAGGGCGCCCGAGATCTATCAGCTTCAGGTGCTCTCCAACCTGCTGGGCGGGGGCATGTCGTCGCGCCTGTTTCAGGAAGTGCGCGAGAAGCGCGGCCTTTGTTACAATGTCTTCGCCTTTGGCTCGTCCTATGAGGACGTGGGCCAGATCGGCCTTTATGCCGCCGCCACGCCCGACCACACGGCTGAGCTTCTCGCCGTGTCATCCGATGTGATGATGTCGGCGGCGCGCGACATTTCCCCGGTGGAGGTGGCCCGCGCCAAGGCCCAGCTCAAGGCGGCGCTGGTCATGAACCTCGAAAGCGCCTCATCGCGCGCCGACCAGATCGCCCGGCAATATCTCGCCTTCGGCATGGTGCCCAAGGTGGCGACCCTGATGGAAAAGATCGAAGCCGTCACCGTTGATCAGGTGAAGACGCTGGCCCAGTCGCTCTTTGCCTCGCGCGTGCCGGCGCTCTCGGCGGTGGGGCAACTGGCCCGCCTCTCGTCCCACCGCGAAGTGGCGGCCCACTTCGCGCGCTAGGTGATGCCATGGCGGGCTTCCTGTCAGGCTGGCTGGGTCTGTCCGATCCGCCGGAATTTTCGTTGGCCACGCCACGCTTGCTTATGCGCCTGCCGCAGATGGACGACCATGGGTCATGGCTGGCGCTGCGCCGGGCCTCGCGCGCCTTTCTGGAACCCTGGGAGCCGACCTGGCGGGAGAGCGACTTCACGCCCGCTGCCTTCCGCCAGCGCGTGCGGCGCTGCCGGGCGCTGGCGCGGGCCGACGAGGCCTATCGCTATTTTATCTTCCACCGTCCCGACAATGTGCTGGTTGGCGGGGTGAGCCTGTTCAATGTCCGCCGTGGTGATGCCGATGCCGCCAGCCTCGGCTACTGGATCGGCCAGCCCTTTGCCCGTCAGGGCTTCATGACCGAAGCGGTCGGGGCCATCCTCGATCATGGCTTCGGCACCCTGCGGCTGCATCGCATCGAGGCCGCCTGCCTGCCGCACAACGAGGCCTCCCTGCGGCTTCTGGCGCGTTGCGGCTTCGAGCGCGAAGGCTATGCCCGGGCCTATCTGAAAATCGCCGGGCGCTGGCAGGATCATGTGCTGTTTGCCCATTTGGCAGGGTCGTCATCAAGTTTTCCACGACCAGCACGCAATTGAAAATCCGGCTTCATGCGCGGGGTCTTCCCCGCTAGTCTGAAGCTTCTCGATCAAACGCGGTTCAAACGGAAAGAAGTGCCGGGTGCAGGGCATGGGTTTCAGAGTCCTTTTTCTGGTTCTGTCGGCCTGGCTGGCTCTGGTTCTTCCGGCGCCGGCCCAGGAGGTCGTGACCCTGCCCATCACCGGGCCGGCCCTCGACCTCGGCGGCAAAATTCGTGAACTCGTGGTGGAAAAACCCACGGTGGCGGTGGAGATTCCCGGCAAGGCCGGAAGCGCCGTGCCCACCACCGTCACCCTCACGGCCAAGGATCAGGGGACGAACCATCATTACACCCTCATCACCATAGCCAACCCCACATCCATTCCGGAAGAGGCCATCCTGGCGCTGGACCATCGCCACTTCACCGGCTCGGGCATCATCCGTCTCCTGAACCTCGGCTCGCCCATCATCCACATCAACCTGGCGGGCGATGCTGCCGACATCGAGGAACTGAGCCCGCTTGGCCTCGATGCCTTCCGCATCAATCTCAAGCCCGACAGCCAGTTGACGCTCGCCTTTGAAACCACCCCGGGCCGCGTTGAAGCCCAACTGTGGAACCGCGCCGCCTTCGAGGCCAGCACCGCCTCACGGTCCTTCTTCCACGGCATGCTTCTGGGCATCACGCTGCTCATGGGCATGCTCATCGTCGCCCTCTATGGCATCAGGTCCCATCCCGCCTTCATTGCCGGTGGGGCCTTCGCCCTGGCCACGCTGCTCTTCCTGGCGCTCGAGGCAGGCTATCTGCCGGTGCTGCAACGCCTCACCGGCCTGCCGCCGGCCTACACGCCGCAAATCCGCGCCCTGGTGGAAAGCCTGATGCTCATCACCCTGGTGCTCAGTCTCATCTCGCTGGCCGACCTCAGCCGCACCCGGCCTGCCTGGGGCATGACGGGGCGCATCGTGGCGGCCCTGCTGCTCGCCATCCCGATCTATGGCATCATCGCGCCGCACGTCGCCACCAGCCTCACCCGCATTCTCTTCGTGGCCGTGGCCGGTCTGGGTTTTCCCATCATCAATCTGGCCCGGCGCGAAAGCGACGCCGTGGGCCGCGGTCATCTAGTGCTCTGGGGCGTCATCGTCGTCTGGACCTTCCTGGCTGCCGTGGCGGTGCTGGCCACCGGCCAGACCCGCCTGCTTTCGGCCCTGCTCGCCGCAGGCCTCACCGCCGTTCTCGTCGCCATGGGGTTCAGCCTGGCGCAATTCGCCTTCAACCACAGTTTCCTGGCGCGCCGCTTCTTCGCCGACTCCGGCCGGCGCGGCCTGGCGCTGGCGGGGGCGCACCATTTCATCTGGGACTGGCAGCCCCTCGACAACGACCTCCATGTCTCGCCCGAACTGGCCCGTGTCCAGGGCTATGCCCCGGACCTCTTCGAGCATAATGCCGGGAGCATCTTCTTCGAACTCATTCATCCGGTGGACCGCGAGGCCTATGCCACCGCCGCCGAGAGCCTGGCCCGCGACGGCGCGGGCCACCTGGAGCAGGAATTCCGCCTGCGCCGCAGCGACGAGACCTATCGCTGGTACATGCTGCGGGCCAGCGCCATTCCGGGTGCCGGCCGGCGGGCAGCCCGCCTGATCGGCACGCTGACCGACATCACCGGTGCCAAGCGCGATGAGGAGCGGCTGCTCACCGGCGCGGTCTATGACAATCTCACCGGCCTGCCCAACCGGGTGCTCTTCATCGACCGCCTGGCCCAGGAACTGGCCCGTGGCCAGGGCCGCCCGCCGCTTCATGTGGTGGTGGTCGACATCAACCGCTTCAAGACCCTTAACGAAACGCTCGGCCCCGATGCGGGCGATGGTCTCATTGCCGTCACCGGGCGGCGCATCGCCCAATGCCTCAGTCCCGGTGATACGCTGGCCCGCCTCCCGGGCGGCCAGTTCCCCCTCGCCCCCCCCCCCCCTCTCAACCCCCACATGGCCATCAATGCCGCCGAACGCATTGCCGCCGCCATGGCCAAGCCGGTGGAGATTGCCCACCGCGAAATCTTCCCCGCGGTGAACATCGGCATTGCCGCCTCGCGCCAGGGCGTTTCCACGCCCGAAAGCCTGTTGAAGGAAGCGACCGCCGCCCTGTTTGAAACCCTGCGCCCGGGCAATCTCAACATCGCCCTCTTCACCGCCGCCATGACCGACGAGCGCTCGGCCCTGATGACGCTGGAGGGCGAATTGCGCCGCGCCGTTGAACGCAATGAGCTTGAGGTCCACTATCAGCCGCTGGTGCGGCTGGCCACGCTGGACCTGGTGGGCTTCGAGGCGCTGGTGCGGTGGAATCATCCGCGCCTCGGCCTCATGGCCCCTGAAAGCTTCATCAGCCTGGCTGAGCAGGCCGGGCTCATCGCCGGCATCGGCCGCTTCGTGCTGCATGAGGCGGCGCGTCAACTCGGCGTCTGGCAGCGCGTCCACCGTGTCGGCGGGCCGCTCGTCATGGCGGTCAATGTCTCGCCCAGCCAGTTGCTCGATCCGCATCTTGCCGATGACGTGCGCCTCGTCATCCAGCGCGAGGCCATTCAGCGCGGCACGCTGAAACTGGAAATCACCGAGTCCATGGTCATGCAGTTCCCGGAGCAGGCGGCGGGCCTCATGACCCGCTTCCGGCAAATGGGTGTGGGGCTGGCCTGTGATGATTTCGGCACGGGTCACTCGGCCCTTTCCAGCCTGCGCGACATGCCGTTCGACACCTTGAAGATCGATCGCTCCTTCGTGTTGCCGCCGCGTGACGAGGCCCGCGCCGCCCGCATTCTCCATGCCATCATTCGCCTGGGCCATGGTCTTGGCATGACCATGGTGGCCGAAGGCATAGAGAATCAGGAGCAGCTGGACCGTCTCGCCGAAATGGGCTGCGACCTGGGGCAGGGCTATTTCCTGTGCGCCCCGCTGACCGCGCGTCAGATCAATGTGGCCCTGTCGGAACTGCCGCTGCGGACGGAAGCGACACTCATGACCATGCTCTGGGACCAGACCGAGAGGAGCGGCAGCCCCACACCCGCCAGGCCCGATCTGGTGGCCGAGGCCGAGAAGCTCATCGAGCCGCCGCCCCCGTCCCCACCCGCAACGGCACCAGCGCCGATCCAGCCAGCGGTTGGTGCGGCACCGCTCGCGCCGCGCCCGGCCCCGCGCCAGCAGGTCATCCTCGGCAAGATCGAGGAACTGCCTTCCATCTTCACCGTGGCCGAACCGGCAGCGGTGCCGCCGCCACCGCCCAAGGCTGCACCGCCGCCTGCACCCGCTGTCGCCGAAAAGCCGCGCCGCGGCCGGTCCGCCGCTGCCTCCAAGTCGCAAAACCCCAAGCCCGCCCCGCGCCAGGAAGAACCGGCGCTGCCCACCGGGGCGCGGAACCGGCCCCCCCGCCTCAAGCTGGTGGTGGTGGACAATCAGGTGGTGGACGATGACCGGCCCGGCGGCAAGCCGCCAAAGCCGCGCCGCCCGCGCAAGGGCTGAAGGCTGACCCAGGGTCAATAATCAGGTTGTGTTTTAGCCGTGGCCCACATCGCCCGAGAGCATGGAGGGGTCCACCCCGATCTTGGCCAGGGCGCGGGTGTATTTGCCATCGATGTTGCTGTCGAACAGCAGGCCCTCGTCGGCCTCGCAGTGGAGCCAGCCATTGTGCTGGATTTCATCCTCCAGCTGTCCCGGTCCCCAGCCGGAATAGCCCAGCGCCAGAAGCGCCCGCTCCGGTCCCTTGCCCCGGGCGATGGCACGCAGCACATCGACCGTGGCGGTCAGCGCCACCTCCGGCGAAATGGGCAGGCTCGCCTCGGCGCTGAAATAGTCGGTGGAATGAAGCACGAAACCACGGAACTGTTCCACCGGCCCGCCATAGAGCACCGGCTTGCGCATGACGTCCTCGGGGATCGAGCGCGGATCGGTGGCGATGTCGAGCTTGTCCACCAGATCGGAAAAATACATGAGCGGCGCGGCCTTGTTGATGATCAGGCCCATGGCGCCCTGTTCGCTGTGGGCGCAGAGGAAGACCAGCGCATGCTCGAAGCGCGGATCGCTCATGCCGGGCATGGCAATGAGAATCTTGCCGTCGAGCGAGGTGGACTTGCGCATGGCCGGAAGGTTAGCGCGAAACCGCAAAGCGGCAAGAAAATTTCCTGACGAAGGGGTGACTGGCGAAGAGAGCAGCCCTTCGCTACAAGGGCGGACATGGACCGCCGAAGCTTTCTCGCCCTTGCGCTCGCCGCTCTTCCCGTCAGCGGTGCGCGCGCGGCCACGCCGCCGGCCTGGCGGGCCCGTCTCCTCGCGGCGGGGCTGCGTGATGGCCATTACCGCATCGGCCTCGCCATCACGCTGGAGCCGGACTGGAAAACCTATTGGCGGGTGCCCGGCGATGGCGGCGTGCCGCCGGAAATCACGGTGACCGGTGCTAACCTGGGCGGCGTTGCCATCAGCCATCCCCTGCCGCACCGCTTTGCCACTGGCGAGGGGGGTGAAACCATCGGTTACAAGGACGAGGTCGTATTTCCCATTACCGTGACGCCGAAGGATGCCGGCCTGCCCCTTGCGCTGCGCCTCAAGGCCTTCTTCGGCGTGTGCAAGGGCATCTGCATTCCCGCCGAATATGAGGCCGATCTGGTTCTGGATCCGGCCCGGCCCGGCCCCGACACCCTGACCCTGGCCCTGTGGCAGGCCAAGGTGCCGGAGGTGGCGGCGGCGGATCATGCCCCCGTCACGGCGGCCCGCCTCGACCCCACGGGCGCGCGTCCGCATCTCGTTCTGACGCTGCGGAAACCGGTCGCCGACATCTTCGTTGAAGCAGCGGGCGAAGGCTTTTTCCATGCGCCTGATTTTGCCCGTGAAGCGGGCACGGCCTGGCTTGCCATCGCCGATCTCAAAGATGTGAACACCCTGAAGGGCCAAACCCTGCGCATCACCCTCGATGATGGCGGCCAGGGTCTTGAACAGTCCCTGACGATTCCATAAGTCGGCCCTGACGCCGTTTTTTTGAGGAGAGGAAACCATGACCATCACCGTAGGCGACAAGCTTCCCGCCGCCGAATTCACCGTCATGGGCGCCGATGGCCAGACCAAACTGTCGGCCGACATGGTGTTCTCCGGCCGCAAGGTGGTGTTGATCGGCATTCCCGGTGCCTTCACCCCCACCTGCTCCGGCAATCATCTGCCTGGCTACCTCAAGAATTACGATGCCATCAAGGAGAAGGGCGTGGACACCATCGCCTGCACGGCGGTGAATGATGTCCATGTCATGAACGCCTGGTCCAAGGCCACCGGCGCTGACGGCAAGATTCTCATGCTCGCCGATGGCAATGGCGACTTTGCCCGCGCGCTCGGCCTTGATCTCGACCTTTCCGCCGCCGGCATGGGCACGCGCACCCGCCGCTATTCCATGGTGGTGGAAGACGGCACCGTGACCAAACTCAATGTCGAGGAGAAGGCGGGGCTGACCTGTTCCGCCGCCGAGAACATTCTCGAAGAGCTTTAAGCCTCTGCCCCAGGTTCCGCCGGGCCTTGCGGCTTGAAGGGCGCCATGCCCTGGCGCGCCAAGGCGTCGGCGCGCTCATTGTCGTCGTGGCCGGCGTGGCCCTTCACCCAGTGCCAGGAAATGTCGTGGCGCGCGATGGCGGCATCGAGCCTCTGCCACAGGTCGAGGTTCTTCACCGGCTTCTTGTCGGCGGTCTTCCAGCCGTTGCGCTTCCAGCCGTGAATCCACTTGCCGATGCCGTCCTTCACGTAGACCGAGTCCACATGCATCTCGACGGTGCAGGGCCGGGTCAGGGTTTCCAGCGCCACGATGGCCGCCATCAATTCCATGCGGTTGTTGGTGGTCAGTTCCTCGCCGCCGCAAAGCTCGCGGCGCTTGCCCTTGTAATCAAGGATCGCCCCCCAGCCGCCGGGGCCGGGATTGCCGGAGCATGCGCCGTCCGTGTGGATAATGACCACACTCATGCCGGGCCTTCGGCATCGCGCAGGGCCCGCGGCAGCTTGAAGGAGACATTCTCCTCGCGCAGGCGCACCGTCGCCAGCGTCACCTCATAGTGGGTGCGGAAGGCGTCGATGATCTCGTTGACCAGAACCTCCGGCGCGGAAGCCCCGGCGGTAATGCCGATGGTGCCAAGGCCCTGAAGGGTGGGCCAGTCCAGCTCGGCGGCGCGCTGCACCAGCAGCGCACGCGGGCAGCCGCTGCGCTCGGCCACCTCCACCAGACGTTTGGAATTGGATGAATTGGGCGCCCCCACCACCACCAGCAGATCAACGCGCGCGGCGATTTCCTTCACCGCCTCCTGCCGGTTGGTGGTGGCATAGCAGATGTCCTCGCGCGCCGGTCCGGCGATGCCGGGAAAGCGCCGCTGCAACACCTCGATCACGGCGCGCGTGTCATCCACCGACAGCGTGGTCTGGGTGACATAGGCAAGCCGCCGGGGATCGGCGGGGGCAAGACCCTCGGCCTCCGCCGCCGTCTCGATCAGCGTCACCGCGCCGGCGGGCAATTGCCCCATGGTGCCGATCACCTCCGGGTGGCCGCGATGGCCGATGAGGATGATGTGCAAACCTTCCTCATGGTGGCGAGCGGCCTCCATGTGCACCTTGGTGACGAGGGGGCAGGTGGCGTCGATCTGGTGCAGGTGGCGGCGGCGCGCGGCGGCGGGCACCGACCGGGGCACACCATGGGCCGAGAAGATCACCGGCCGGTCGCCATCGGGCACCTGATCCAGTTCATCGACGAAGATGGCGCCCTTGGCCTTCAGGTCATCGACCACATATTTGTTATGCACGATCTCGTGGCGCACATAGACCGGCGCGCCATGGAGGCGGAGCGCCCGTTCCACGATGTCGATGGCGCGCACCACCCCGGCGCAGAAACCGCGCGGGGCCGCCAGCACAATGGTGAGGGGCGGAAGGGCCATGGCGGCTACATGGGGGAAGGGCGGCAGCCTGTCAATGCGGCCATCCCCAGCCCGCCGCCGCCCCTTGACTTAATCGCCCATGGGACTAGGTTCGCGCCGTTCGCGTAACTCCCGCCGCGGGAGAGATTGGGTGGGAACACCCGGCGCCGAAGGAGCAACCGCCCCGGAAACTCTCAGGCCAAAGGACCGCGTGAGGAGAAGACAGAATCTGGAGAGCAGGGCCCGGGCAACCGGACCCTCACCGAAGGAGCAAGCGGGCGGGTGACACGATACCCGAAACCCCGTGAAATCTCTCAGGTCTCATACAGAGGGGCAGGTCTGGCAGCCGCCGGGCCGCGCCAAACCTTGTGGAGATCTGATGATGAGCAGCCCATCCTCAAAACGCACCCCCCTCTATGACGAGCATGTGGCCCTTGGTGCCCGTGTCGTGCCCTTCGCAGGCTACGACATGCCGGTGCAATATCCCGCAGGCATCATGGCCGAGCACAACTGGACCCGCGACAGCGCGGGCCTCTTCGATGTCTCGCACATGGGCCAGTGCTTCATCACCGGCGGCGATTTCGCCACCGTGGCGGCGGCCCTGGAAAGGATCGTGCCCGCCGACATCAGAAGCCTCGTTCCCGGCCAGCAGCGCTATTCGCAACTGCTGAGTGCGGCGGGCGGCATCCTCGATGACCTCATGGTCACCCATTCGCTCAAGTCTGGCGAGAAGGGTCCGGTCTATGTGGTGGTCAATGCCGCGCGCAAGGACCATGACTATGGCCACATTTCCCAGCGTCTGCCCAAGGGTCTGAAGCTCATCCGCCGCGATGATCTGGCGCTTCTCGCCCTTCAGGGGCCAAAGGCGGAAGCCGTGATGGCCGGGCTTGCGCCGCAACTCGCTGATCTTCCCTTCATGCGCTCGGCACTGGTGACTGTTCAGGGCATGCCGCTGCAGGTTTCGCGCTCCGGCTACACCGGCGAGGACGGCTTTGAGATTTCGGTGCGGAATGATGACGCGGTGAAGCTCTGGCGGCTGCTCCTGGCGGATGAGCGGGTGAAGCCCATCGGGCTTGGCGCGCGCGACTCGCTCCGTCTCGAAGGCGGCCTCTGCCTCTATGGTCACGACATTGACGAGACCACCTCGCCGGTGGAGGCGGGGCTCATGTGGTCCATTGCCAGGCACCGCCGCGCCGAAGCCAACTATGAGGGTGCCGCCCGCGTCACCCGCGACCTGACTGAAGGGGTCGCGCGCAAAAGGGTCGGCATCAGGCCCGAGGGCCGCGCCCCCGCCCGCGACGGCACCGAGATCACCAGCGATGCGGGCGAGAAGATCGGCACCATCACCTCCGGCGGCTTCGGCCCCACCGTGGGCGGTCCCGTGGCCATGGGCTATGTCGCCACCGCTTCCGCCAGCCCCGGCACCAAAGTCAATCTCATGGTCAGGGGCAATGCCATGCCCGCCACCGTGGTTGCCCTTCCCTTTGTTCCCAACCGTTTCAAGCGCTAGGAGAAAGTCATGAGCGTCAAGTTCAGCAAGGATCATGAGTGGGTGAAGATGGAGGGCGGCATCGCCACCATCGGCATCACCAACCACGCCCAGGAGCAGTTGGGCGATGTCGTCTTCGTGGAACTGCCCAAGGTGGGCAACAAGGTGTCCAAGGGTGGCAACGCCGCCGTGGTGGAAAGCGTCAAGGCGGCCTCCGAGGTCTATGCCCCGGTCTCGGGCGAGGTGGTGGCGGTGAACAGCGCGCTTGAGGCCGACCCCGCGCTGGTCAACCGCGCCGCCGAAGGCGACGGCTGGTTCATGAAGGTCAAGGTTGCCAACCCCGGCGACCTCGACGAACTCATGGACAAGGCCGCCTACGACGCCTTCGCCGCCGGCTGATCCATAGACATTCCTGATCCCCCCACCGAGGAGCACATCATGGCCCCGCGCCAGACCCTTGCTGATTTCGAACCCGGCCAGGATTTCATTCCGCGCCACATCGGCCCCAATGACGCCGACATCAAGGTGATGTTGCGCGAGGTGGGGGCCAGCTCGCTGGATGACTTCATCGGTCAGGTGGTGCCCAGGGCCATCCGGGCGAAGAAGCCGCTGGCCATCGCCCCCGGCCTGTCCGAGCGCGATGCCCTGACGCGGCTGCGCACCATGGCGGAGAAGAACCAGGTCTTCGTCAACATGATCGGCCAGGGCTATTACGGCACCATCACGCCCAAGGTCATCCTGCGCAATGTGACCGAGAACCCCGGCTGGTACACCGCCTATACGCCCTATCAGGCCGAGGTGAGCCAGGGCCGGCTGGAGGCGCTGCTCAACTACCAGCAGATGGTGATCGACCTCACGGGGCTGGGCATTGCCAATGCCTCGCTGCTCGACGAGGCAACCGCCGCCGCCGAGGCCATGGCCATGGCCAGGCGCGTGGCGAAATCGGATTCCAACACCTTCTTCGTCGACGCCGACACCCACCCGCAAACCCTCGGCGTCATCCGGACGCGCGCCGACTCCTTCGGCTATCAGGTGGTGGTGGGCGACCCGGCAACGGAGTTGAAGGCCGATCAGGTCTTCGCGGCACTCATCTCCTATCCCGGCTCCTCCGGCATGATCCGCGATCCCCGTGCGGTCATCGCGAAGCTCCATGCGGCGGGCGCGCTCGCCATCATGGCCACCGATCTTCTGGCGCTGGCGCTGTTGACGCCGCCCGGTGAACTCGGTGCCGACATTGCCGTGGGATCAAGCCAGCGCTTCGGCGTGCCCATGGGCTATGGCGGCCCCTCTGCCGGCTTCTTCGCCACCAAGGATGAGTACAAGCGCGCCATGCCGGGCCGCCTGATCGGCGTTTCGGTGGATTCGCGCGGGCGCCAGGCGCTGCGCATGGCCATGCAGACCCGCGAACAGCACATCCGCCGCGAAAAGGCGACGTCGAACATCTGCACCGCGCAGGTGCTGCTCGCCGTCATGGCCGCCATGTATGCGGTCTATCACGGGCCGGAGGGCATCCGTAAAATCGCCGCCCGCGCCCACCACATGGCCAAGCTCTTTGCCGCCGGTGTGGCGGGCATGGGCTACATGCTGGCCACGCCAAACTTCTTCGACACGGTGACGGTCATCGCCAGGGGCAAGGCCAAGGCCCTGGTGGCCGCCGCCGCGAAGAAACGCATCAACATCCGCTATATCGACGCCGACACCGTGGGCGTCGCCTTCGACGAAAGCCAGCGCGCTTCGGAACTGGAAGCGGTGCTTGCCGCCTTTGCGCCGGCGCGCAAGAAGGCCCCGGCCCTCGCTGACCTTGAAAGGAAGCTGGGCGATGTCATTCCCAAGGGTCTGGAGCGCACCACCTCCTATCTCACCCATCCGGTGTTCAACAGCCATCGCTCTGAAACCCAGATGTTGCGCTACCTCCGCCATCTCCAGGTGAAGGACGTGGCGCTGGACCAGGCCATGATCCCGCTGGGCTCCTGCACCATGAAGCTCAACGCCACCACCGAGATGATCCCCATCACCTGGCGCGCCTTCTCCCAGCTTCATCCCTTCGCGCCGCTGGCGCAGGCCAAGGGCTATGCCCAGCTCTTCGCCGAAACCGAGGAGATGCTCTGCGCCATCACTGGCTTTGATGCCGTGTCGCTCCAGCCCAATGCCGGGTCACAGGGCGAATATGCGGGCCTGCTCGCCATTCGCGGCTATCATCAGTCGCGTGGGGCAGGCCAGCGCGATGTCTGCCTCATTCCCATCTCGGCCCATGGCACCAACCCGGCCTCCGCCGTCATGGCGGGCATGAAGGTGGTGGTGGTGGCCTGCGACGAGCACGGCAATGTGGAGGTGGCCGATTTGCAAGCCAAGGCCAGGGAACACGCCAAGACCCTGGCCGCGCTGATGATCACCTATCCCTCCACCCATGGCGTCTTCGAGGAAGCCATCAAGGACATCTGCCAGATCGTCCACAAGCATGGCGGCCAGGTCTATCTCGACGGTGCCAACCTCAATGCGCAGGTGGGCCTGGTGCGGCCCGCCGAACTGGGGGCCGACGTCTGCCACATGAACCTGCACAAGACCTTCGCCATTCCCCATGGCGGCGGCGGCCCCGGCGTCGGTCCCATCGGCGTCAAGGCCCATCTGGCACCCTTCCTGCCCGGCCATGCCGTGGTGCCCTCGGTCAATCCCAAGGCCAGGAAGAAGGGCGTGGGCGCGGTCTCGGCCTCGCCCTGGGGCTCGGCCTCGGTTGTTCCCATTTCCTGGGCCTACATGGTGATGATGGGCGGGATGGGTCTGGCGCGCGCCACCAAACTGGCGATCCTCAACGCCAATTACATCGCCCGGCGGCTTAACCCCCATTACCCCGTGCTCTACACCGGCCCCGGCGGCTTCGTGGCCCATGAATGCATCATCGACCTGCGCTGGCTGAAGGAGCGCACCGGGCTGTCGGTGGAGGATGTGGCCAAGCGTCTGGTGGACTATGGCTTCCATGCCCCCACCATGTCCTTCCCCGTGCCCGACACGCTGATGATCGAGCCGACCGAATCCGAGGACAAGCGCGAACTGGACCGCTTCTGCGACGCCATGATCGAGATCCGCAAGGAAATCGACGCGGTGGAAAGGGGGGCCGCCGACCGCACCGACAACGTGCTGAAGAATGCGCCCCATACCCACGATCAACTGCTCGGCGACTGGAGCCATCCCTATTCCAGGGACCAGGCCTTCTTCCCGCTCAAGGGCTATCCGAACCAGAAGTTCTGGCCGCCCGTGGGCCGCGTGGACAATGTCTTCGGCGACCGCAATCTCGTCTGCACCTGCCCGTCACCGTCCAACTACATGGACGACTGACCGGCACACCCGGCACCAACGAAAAGCCCGGCAGCTCTGCCGGGCTTTTTCATGCGGCGCTATGAAGCCTCACGGCTGATAGATGTCGAAATCGAAATATTTGTCGTTGATGGCCCTGTAGGTGCCGTCCGCGCGCATGGCCAGAATGGCCTTGTCCACCGCCGCCTTCAGCGCCACGTCCTCCTGCCTCAGGCCCACGCCCTGGCCGCGCGAGCCGAAGGGCGCCCCGCCCCAGATCTTGCCCACTCGCTCATAGGCGCCCTTTTCCTCTGCCGACAGCAGGCTCTGGCGCAGCACGATGTAATCATCGAGACGCGCGTCGATGCGCCCCGCCCGCAGGTCGGAGTCGGCATTGTCGGCGGTGTCATAGGTCAGCACTTCCGCCCTGGGCCATTCCCGGCGCACGAATTTTTCGTAGACCGTGCCGATCTGCACCCCCACGCGCTTGCCCGCCATGGCCTCCGCCGTGGCATGGCCATCGGCGCCCAGCGCCATGCCGGCGTCCTTCACCATGATCAGCGCCGTCGGCCCCTGATAATAGGGGATGGAAAAGGCGATCTGCTTTTCGCGTTCCGGCAGGATGGCCATGGAGGCTACCATGAGATCGTATTTCTTGGCGATGAGCGCCGGGATCATGCCGTCCCAGTTCTGCTGGATGATGTCGCACTGGGCCTCGAGCTTCACGCACAGCGCCTTGGCGAAATCCACATCGAAGCCCTGCAAGGAGCCATCGGGGGCAACGAAATTATAGGGCGGATAGGCCCCTTCGGTCGCCACGATGAGGTGGCGCGGCTCGGCCCCCGCAGGGGAGGCGAAAAGGGCGAAGCCAAGAGCCAGAAGGCCCCGGCGGGACATGAAAGCTGTTGTCATGGCTCCTTGTGGCGGGGGCGTGCGGCCAAAGCAAGACCGAAGATGCGGCGAAATACCCGTTGGGGTTACGGGAATTTCATCGCCGGCAGGGGGTGCAAGCGACGGATGAAGCGCCTAGATTCGTCCCTGTTATCATGGACCAGAGCACAATGACCAAACACAGCCTGCCCACGCCTGAGGACGTTCAGGCTTCTCTCGGTGTGAGCAAGGGCGGGCGTGGCCCCGTCCGCTGGCGGCGCTGGCTGGTGCTGGCTCTCGTGGCGCTGGCGGCAGCGGCTCTCGGCTGGTGGCTCTTCGGCGGCACCGCCAGCAAGACCACCTATCAGACGGAAGCCGTGAAAAAATCCGACATCACCGTGCAGGTGACCGCCACCGGCACGGTGCAGCCCACCACCAAGGTGGAAGTCTCCTCCGAACTCTCCGGCGTGGTGCGCAAGGTCAATGTCGATGCCAATTCGCTGGTGAAGAAGGGCGAGGCCATGGCCGAGCTCGACACCGAGCGCCTCTCCGCCCAGATTGCCAAGGCAAGGGCCAATGTCGCCGCCGCCGAGGCCCAGGCGGTGACGGCGCAGGCCACGGTGAAGGAAACCGAAAGGGTGCTCACCCGCCAGCAGACGCTGCGCAGCCGCGGCATCAACGCCAATCAGGATCTTGATTCGGCCCGGGCGGCGGCTGACCGCGCCAATGCCGGGCTGGTCGCCGCCCAGGCCAATGTCGATGTCGCCAGGGCCGACCTCACTCTGCAACAGACGGATTTGAGCAAGGCCATCATCGCCTCGCCGGTGGATGGCGTGGTGCTGTCGCGCGCCGTGGAGCCGGGCCAGACGGTGGCCTCCTCGCTGCAGGCGCCGGTGCTCTTCACCCTTGCCGAGGATCTGAAGCACATGCGGGTCGAGGCCAATGTCGATGAGGCTGACATCGGTGTGGTCCACGAAGGCCAGACCGCGAACTTCACGGTGGACGCCTATCGCGGCCAATCCTTTCCCGCCCGCATCACCAAGGTGGAATTCTCGCCCCAGACCACCGATGGCGTCGTCACCTACACCGCCATTCTCGAGGTGGACAATTCCAACCTGCTGCTCCGCCCCGGCATGACCGCTACCGCCATGATCACGGTGGAAGAGGTGAAGGACACCATCGCCGTGCCCAATGGGGCGCTGCGCTATGCCCCGCCGCGCACCGAGCGCAGCCCGGGCTTTTCACTGTCGCGTCTGTTCATGCCCCGGCCGCCGCGCGGCTTCTTCGACAAGCAGACCGCGCCCGAGGCGGGCAGCGGCACCGTCTACATCCTGAAGAATGGTTCTCCCGTGGCGGTGAAGGTCAAGACCGGTGCCACCGACGGCAAGGTGACGGCCATCACCGCAGGCGATCTCAAGGAGGGGGATGAGGTCATCCTCTCCTCCGCCACCAGCAAATGACCCTGCCCGTCATTGCCTTTCGCGGTGTCCAGAAGCTCTATGGCGAGGGCGGCGGCCTGGTGCGGGCGCTCGCCGGGGTTGATGTCGATATCATGCCCGGTGAATTCGTGGCCGTCATGGGGCCGTCAGGCTCCGGCAAGTCCACCGCCATGAACGTCATGGGCTGCCTCGACCAGCCGACCCATGGCCAGTATTTCTTCAACGGCGTGGATGTGACGGCGCTCAACCGCGACGCCCGGGCGCTGCTGCGCCGCAATTATCTCGGCTTTGTCTTTCAGGGTTATAATCTTCTGGCCCGCACCACGGCGCTGGAGAATGTCGAACTGCCGCTCATCTATCGCGGCATGGCCCGGAGCGAACGCCATGTCCGCGCCGCCGAGGCGCTCCGTCTCGTCGGGCTGCAGGGCCGCGAGAGCCACACGCCCGCCGAGCTTTCCGGCGGCCAGCAACAGCGTGTGGCCATTGCCCGCGCCATCGTCACCGATCCGCTGGTGCTGTTGGCCGACGAACCCACCGGCAACCTCGACAGCCAGCGCAGCCACGAGATCATGGCGCTGCTGACCGAGTTGAACCAGACGCGCGGCATCACCGTCATCATGGTGACGCATGAGCCGGACATGGCCGACTATGCCACCCGGCAGATTCATTTCCGCGATGGCAACATCGAGAGTGATCACCCGCACCGGAGGGCCGCCTGATGCTGTGGGAGGCCTTCAAGCTCGCCTTGCAATCGGTGCGCCGCAACGTGCTGCGCTCATCGCTCACCCTGCTGGGCATCGTCATCGGCGTGGCCGCCGTCATCGCCATGGTCACCATCGGCAATGGCTCCACCCGGAAGGTCACCTCCGACCTCGCCAAGCTCGGCTCCAACATGCTCATTGCCCGGCCCGGCCAGTCCACCTTCGGTCCCGGCGGCACCACCTCCGACTCCCGCAGCTTCACCGACCGCCAGGTGGAGGCCCTGCGCAATCAGGTCACGCAGGTGCGCGCCATCGCGCCCTCGGCCAACAAGCAGGTGCGCGTCATCTATGGCACGGCCAACTATGACGCCACCGTGACCGGCACGGATAATGCCTATTTCACCGCCCAGGACTGGACCATTGCCAAGGGCCGCAGCTTCTCCGACAGCGAGGTGCGCTCCGGCAGTGCCGCCTGCGTCATCGGCACCACCATCCAGAAGGAATTGTTCGGCGCGGTGGACCCGCTCGGCGAATCCTTCCGCGTCGACAAGATGTCGTGCACCGTCATCGGCCTCCTGGACAGCAAGGGCCAGTCGGCCTTCGGCTCGGATCAGGACGCCATCGTCATCATGCCGCTGCGCACCTTCCAGCGCCGCGTCGCCGGCAGCACCCGCATCAGCACCATCGCCATCGCCGCCAATTCGGCTGAGGCCATTCCCCAGGTGCAGGCCGAAGCCGTTGACGTGCTGCGTGCCGAACGCCGGGTGCAGCCCGGCGAGGAAGATGATTTCAGCGTGCGCGACCTGACCCAGATGGCCAACATGATGACCGCCACCTCCACCATGATGACCATGCTGCTTGGCGCGGTGGCCGCCGTGTCGCTGCTGGTGGGCGGCATCGGCGTCATGAACATCATGCTGGTGTCGGTGACCGAGCGCACCCGCGAGATCGGCATCCGCCTGGCCATCGGCGCGCTGGAGGCCCAGGTCCTCACCCAGTTTCTGGTGGAGGCCGTGGTGCTCGCCGTGCTCGGCGGCATCATCGGCATTGCCCTGGGCCTTGGCATTGCCTTTGCGGCCACCCTGGCCATGGGCGTTCCCTTCACGGTTCAGCCCGGCGTGGTGGCGCTGGCCTTCTTCTTCTCCGGCCTCATCGGTGTGATCTTCGGCTTCTTCCCGGCCCGCAAGGCGGCACGCCTGGACCCCATCGAGGCCCTGCGCCACGAATAGGCCTCAGTGCAGCTTCGCCAGAAGCTCCCGCGTCGGCCAGGAATCGGCGGGCAGGCCCAGCTTCACCTGCTGGTCCTTGATGGCGGCGCGCGTGCCCTTGCCCAGCTTGCCGTCGATCTTGCCCACGTCATAGCCCTTGGCGGCGAGGATCTTCTGCAAGGTCATGACATCATCCGCCGTCAGGGCTTCCGCGCCGCGTCCGGGGTTCACCTTGCCCGCGCCGCCGAGGCGCGTGGCGAAATAGGCCGCCGTGGTGGAATAGACCAGGCTCTCGTTCCATTTCAGATAGGCCGTGGTGAAATTGTCATAGGCCAGGAAGGCCGGGCCATCCTTGCCCATGGGCAGCAGCAGTGCGGCCGGAAAACTGTCGGCCTTGATGGCCTTGCCGCTGGCGGCGGTGACGCCCCACCTGGCCCACTGGCTGCGCGGATGCTGAATGGCAATGTCGGCCTGATCCCAGGGCAGCTCATCGGGAACGCGCACCTCCTGCAGCCAGGGCTGGTTTGCCTTCCAGCCATGCTTGATGAGGAGCCGCGCCGAGGACGCCATGATGTCGGGGACGGAATGGCGCAGATCACGCCGGCCATCGCCGTCGAAGTCCACCGCCGTCTCGTCATATTCGACGGGCAGGAACTGGGCCTGGCCGATTTCACCCGCCCAGGCGCCGCGCATGTCTTCCGGCGACAGGTCGCCCTTGCTGATGAGGTCGAGGGCCGCCATCAATTGCGGCCGGAACTTCTCCGGCCGGCGGCAATCCCACGCCAGGGTGGCGAGAGACTGCACCGTGTTGAAGTCGCCGGTATTGGCGCCGAAATCCGTCTCCAGCCCCCAGAAGGCCACCAGCACCGCGCCCGGCACGCCATACTTTTTCTCCACCGCGTCGAAGACTGTGCGGTATTGCGCCAGACGGTTCTGCCCCTCCTTCAGGCGATAATTGCTGACCATGCGGTCGGAGAATTGCAGGAAGGTCTGGGAGAAGACGTTCTGCGCCCGGTCGCGCTTGATCACCACGGGATCATATTGCACGGCAGCAAGGGCTGCGATGGCCTGTGCCGAATAGCCCTGGCCCTTGGCCTCGGCGGCCACCTGGCGCTTGAAGCCGTCGAAACCATCGGCGGACTTGCCGCAGGTTTGGGCGGCGGCAGCCAGGCTCATGCCGGTGAGCAGCAGGGTGGCGAGCGTCAGTCGAATCATCGAGCAATCTCCATTTTGGTCAGGAGATAGCTTCACACGGCCTTGGCGGCAAATTCGTGGCTGCGCAACCGCCAGAAATCACGAGGGGCCGCATTTTCATGCGACCCCTCGCTCAGGCCAAACGGCCTTGGATCCCTACTTTCTGCGGACGTTGCGGACCGGGGGCGATACCGAAACCCCGCAAGCACGAATCCGGACGGACACGTCTGGACCTTAGCCCTCCACGAAAACCCCGCTGCCACCGAGGCACATGCACGACGGCGCTCAAGGCGCCCGATCAACCGATCTTACCACAGAGGTGGTGACAAATCTGCACGATTTAAAGATGCGGCGAGTAAAGAAGTAAATTGATTGTTAAACCGCCGCCAAAGCGCCGTCCAGACGGGAAATGAGAGTGCGCAAACCCGGCCCGGCTGGCGCGCTTTGTTGCACTGCCAAAACAGCGCAGGAATCGAGGATCAAGCCGTCATCGAGGATTTTCAGGTGGTTCGCCGCCAGGGTCGAACCCGTCGTGGTAATGTCCACGATCAGTTCGGCGCTGCCAGCGGCGGGCGCGCCCTCCGTGGCCCCCAGGCTTTCCACCGTGCGGTAGCCGGTCACACCCTTCTGGGCGAAGAAGCGCCGGGTGAGATTGGCATATTTGGTGGCGACCCTGAGCCTTCGCCCATGACGCAGGTAAAAATTCTCGCTCACGTCTTCAAGGTCGCTCATGGCGGCCACGTCGAGCCAGCATTCCGGCACCGCCACCACCACCCGCGCCGGACCAAAGCCCAGCCGCAGGCCCACGCCGACCGCCTTGTCCTCCGGCGCCATGGTCTCGCGCAGCAGGTCCTCGCCGGTGATGCCAAGGTCCACCGTGCCGTCGCGCAGGTTTTTGGCAATCTCCGAGGCCGAAAGAAAGGCGATGTCGATGCCGTCGATGCCGACGAGACGGCCGCGATAGCCGCGCTCATCGCCCAGCCGGTCGATCGCCAGCCCGGCCTTGCGCAACAGCTCCTGGGTGGCCTCCATCAGCCGGCCCTTGGAGGGAATGGCAAGCGTGAGCGTCATGACAGAACCGCCAACAGCCGGTTGGTGTGAATGGCGCAGCCCACGGCGGGCACCTTCTTTTCCGCCCCCATGTCTTCCAGCAGGTCGTCGTAGCGCCCGCCGCCCGCCACGGCCAGCGCGGCCTTGCCGTGCGGTGCTTCCACCTGAAACACAAAGCCCGTGTAATATTCCAGCTCGCGCCCGAAGGTCGCCTCGAAGCGGAAGCGCCGCGGGTTCAGCCCCTGATCCTCCATGGCCTCCAGCCGCTGCTCATAGCGGGTGACGGCGGCGGCAAAGCGTGCGCCTGACGCCATGGCGCGCAAGTCCTTCACCACCTCGCTCGCCGTGCCCTTCAGCGCGAGGTAATGGCTGATGCTGTCGCTGATGGTGTGGGGCAAGGGATATTCGGAGCGGTCGGCGAACTTGCCCGAAAGACGCTGGGCGATGTCCTCCACACTGCGCCCGCCCACCAGCGGCAGGCCCTGCGCGGAGAGAAGGCGCTGCACCAGCACCGGTGCGTCTTCGTGTTCCAATGCGTCAATGGTGGCGGAGATGGAGCTGCGTTTGCCGCGATTGCCCAGGGTGTAGCTTTCGAGAAGATCACGGAAGGCCTGGGGCCGCCAGAACTGGTGGCGCAGCCGCCGCCGCCAGCGCTGCGGCATGTCCACGTCTTCCAGCAGGGCGGCAAAGAGGCCGAGGTCGCCCAGTGTCACCGTCAGTTTCGACAGGCCCGCGGCCTCCAGCGCACTCACCGCCAGCTTCAGGATGCGGGCCTCGGCGGCGGCTCCCTCCGTATCGCCGAACCATTCAATGCCGGCCTGGGTGAATTCCTGCGGCGACAGCGCCTCGTCCGGGAAGCGGAAGGCCGGACCGAGATAGCAATAGCGCGCCTCGCGCCCGCCCGCGCCGTGGGAAAGGTGATAGCGGCAGGCGGGCACCGTGAGATCGGGGCGGAGGCACAATTCAGCGCCGCGCGGATCGGTGAAGACAAAGGTGCGGGCGCGAATGTCCTCGCCCGAGCGCTCTAGAAAAATGTCAGCGGGCTGAATAATGTCCGGCGCGATCTGGTCAAAGCCCGCGCGCTCGAACACCGCCATAAGGGCAGCGTTCTGGCGCTCCAGCGCCGCGCGCTCGCTGGACGACTTACCGGCCACGGGCAAGCATCTCCTGCACGGTCGCCACCAGATCAGTTTCGGGCACCGACACCTGGGCGAGACGCTGGCTCTGATATTCCGCGCGGCTTTCGATGTTGACGGCCAGGGCGGAGCCAAGGCGCAGGTCCTTCACCTGCACCTCGCCGCGCAGCTTCTCGTCGCCACCCTGAATGACCACCAGGGGCGCCTTGCGCTTGTCGGCATATTTCATCTGGGCCTTCATGCCCGCCGTGCCGACATACATCTCGGCCCGGAGGCCGGCGGCGCGCAGCGCCTGCACCATGCGCCAGTAGTCGCCCTGCCGGTCCCGGTCCATGACCAGCACCACCACCGGGCCTTCGGCCGCGGTCACGGTTTCGGGCCGGGCCAGTTTCAGTGCCGAATAGAGCCGCGACACGCCGATGGAGAAACCCGTGGCGGGAACCTGCTGGCCGGTGAAGCGCGCCACCAGATCGTCATAGCGCCCGCCGCCGCCAACCGAGCCGAAGCGCACCGGGCGGCCGTCCTCGTCCTTGGTCTCCAGCAGCAATTCGCATTCGAAAACCGGGCCGGTGTAATATTCCAGGCCACGAACGACCGAGGGGTCGATGATGATGCGATCCGGGCCATAGCCCGCCGCGCGCACGATCGCTGCAATGGCGGAAAGCTCGGCCAGACCGTCATTCGCGGTGTCCCGCAGGATAGTCTTTTCCATGGCAGCGATGGTTTCATCATTGCCTGCATCCGACCGCGCCATGAGAAAGGCGGCGATGGTGGCGATGGCACTGTCCGAAAGCTCAGCTCCCCTGGTGAAGTCGCCGCTCTCGTCCTTGCGGCCCTTGCCCAGCAAAAGCTTCACACCGTCAATGCCAAGGCGGTCGAGCTTGTCCATGGCGCGCAGCACGGTCAGACGGCGCTCACCATCGCCGGCGGGATCAATGCCGACATTGGCGAGAAGGGCATCCATGGTGCGGCGGCTGTTCACCTTCACCACATAGTGCCCGCGCTTCAGGCCCAGTGCCTCCATGGTGTCGGCGGCCATCATGCACACTTCGGCATCCGCCGCAGGCGAGGCCGAACCCACCGTGTCGGCGTCGAACTGCATGAACTGGCGGAAGCGACCCGGCCCCGGCTTCTCGTTGCGGAAGACATGGCCCTGGCGATAGCTGCGGTAGGGCGTGGGCAGAAACTGCTGGTTCTCGGCCACATAACGCGCCAGCGGGGCCGTCAGGTCATAGCGCAGCGACAGCCATTGCTCGTCATCGTCCTGAAAGGAGAAGACCCCCGCATTGGGCCGGTCCTGATCGGGCAGGAACTTGCCCAGCGCCTCGGTATATTCCACGAAGGGCTGTTCCACCGGCTCGAAGCCATAGGATTCATAGACCTGCTGGATGGTGGCCAGCATGGCACGAAGCCCCCGGATTTCCTGGGCCTCGACATCGCGGAAGCCCTTGGCGAGCCTCGCCCTGTGGCGCATTTTCTTCGGATTCTCGGACATTTCGACACTCAAAAGCTGCCCACGGCTTCTAATGCACTATGCGGCAAAGGGAAACCGCTTTTGCGCAAACGCTGCGCGAGAGCAACCGGCGGTCAGTTGGAATCAACTGCCGCCGATAAGTTGCTCGAAAATCAATATGTTGGCGCAACTTTTCTCTCTCAAATCGTTCCGATTTGATCGTCCGTTGCGCTAAGGCCCGGCCAAAACAAAAACCCGGCGCGCCGGCCGGGTTTTTAAATTCGGTTGCAGGGCCGGTCAGTTCAGCCCGGTCTTCACCGCCTTGATGGAGTCGGTGATGAGGTCAGCGCCCTTGGCCCCCTTGCTCGCCTCGGCGGCGAGCTTGGCGGCGGCGGCAATGGCCTTGTCGGTGGCGGCGGCGCGGACATCCTTCAGCGCGGCGGCCTGGGCCTGGGCGATCTTCTGCTCGGCCTGGGCGGTGCGGCGCTTCAGCATGTCGGCCAGCTTCACCTTGGTTTCCGCCGCCAGAGCCTCAGCCTCCTGCCTGGCCAGGCCGATGATGTCGGCGGCCTCCTTCTCGGCCTCGGCCCGCTTCCTCTTGTATTCGGCCAGCAGTGCCTCGGCCTCGGAACGCAGCCTGGCCGCGTCCTCGATCTCCTTGGCAATGCGCGCCGAACGCTCGTTCAGCGCGGCCCCCACCTTGGCCGGGGCCTTGGCATAGAACACCACGCCCAGAAACAGGATGAGCGCCACCAGCGCAAAGAATGTGGCATCGAAATGCATGGGCATCACGCCTTTCCGCCGCTGGCCTTGAGGGCCGCGGCCTTGGTCACCTTGGCGCCGGTGAGCTTCTCGACGATGGCCATGGCGGAATCCGCCGCCACGTCGTGGACCTCGGCCATGGCCTTGTCGCGCGCCGCGTTGATCTTGCCTTCGGCGGCGGCGATCTTCTTGGCGAGGCTGGCCTCCAGCGCGTGGCGCTCGGCATCGCTCTCGGCCTGCAGCTTGCCGCGGGTTTCCTCGGCAATGCCGTGGGCCCGGGCCTTGGCGTCGGCCAGTTCCTTTTCATAGGCCGCCACTGCCGCCTGCGTGTCCTTCTGCAGGCGCTGCGCCGTGGCAATGTCGTTCTGGATGTGATCGTGGCGCTGCTTGAGGATGGCCTCGATGCGCGGCAGCACCAGCTTGCTCATCAGCAGATAGAGCAGGCTGAAAAACACCGCGAGCCACAGGATCTGCGACGGGAAGGTGGATGAATCGAGCGGCGGGAAGACCTTGTGGCCGCCATGGGCCTCGCTTCCTTCCGCCATGCCTTCCATGCCGGACATGCCGCCCATGCCTTCCTGAACGGCTTCGGCCGGGGCGGTTGCTTCGGGGGTTGTGGTTCCAGACATCGTCAATGCCTCAACGGTTTACCGGACAGGCAAAGCCGCCGCCCGGAACGGGACAGGCGGCTTGCCCGGAGAAGAGCCGTCTCAGGCGACGAAGAGGAGCAGCAGCGCCACGACGAGCGAGAAGATGCCCAGACCTTCGGCCAGAGCCGCGCCGATCAGTGCGTTGGTGAACTGCGCACCAGCGGCAGCCGGGTTGCGCAGGGCGCCCGCCAGATAGTTGCCGAAGATGTGGCCCACGCCGATACCGGCGCCACCCATGCCGATGCAGGCGATACCGGCACCGATCAGTTTTGCTGCGCTTGCGTCCATTTTAGTCTCCTTGGGTTTTAACGGAAGATGAGAGTGAGGTTAGTGGCCCGGATGAAGGGCGTCGTTGAGATAGACACAGGTGAGAATGGCGAAGACGAAGGCCTGCAGGAAGGCCACCAGGAATTCGAGCGCGGTGAGCGCCACCGCCATGGCAAGCGGCGCAATGGCGCCCAGAACGCCGCCGATGCCCAAGGCCCCCAGCGTCACCACGAAGCCGGCGAAGACCTTCAGCACGATGTGGCCCGCCAGCATGTTGCCGAACAGACGAAGGCCGAGGGAGACGGGCCGCGACAGGAAGGAAATGATCTCGATGAGCGAGATGAAGGGCAGGATGAGGAGGGGAACGCCATGCGGCACGAAGAGCTTGAACCAGCCGAGGCCATGCTTCCACAGGCCGACCACCACCACCAGAGCGACCACGAAGACGGCAAGTGAGGCGGTCACGATCACATGCGAGGTGACGGTGAAGAAATAGGGGAACATGCCCAGCATGTTCGCCACCAGCACGAAAGAGAACAGCGAGAACACCAGCGGGAAGAACTTCTTGCCTTCCGGCCCCAGCACCTGGCGCACCATGTTGTGCACGAACTCATACCACAGTTCGCCCACCGACTGGGTCTTGCCCGGCACCAGCGCGCGCTTGCTGGACGCCAGAAGCAGGAAGCCGGTGATCACCGCAACGATCGCACCCATGAACAGGGCCGAGTTGGTGAAGCTGAAATCATAACCGCCGATATTGAATTTCTCGGTGAGGTCGTGGATCTGGAACTGGTGGATCGGATCGTTGGCCACGATCAGTCCTCTTCTTCATCATCAAGGGCCGCTGGCGGCGGCGGGTTGGAACCAACGCGGTCCTGAGCCGGAGCCACCCTGTTGGCGGCGCGCGCCATGTTCAGGATGCCCGCCCCGAAACCCAGGAGCAGAAACACAATAAACAGGATGGGCATGGTGCCGAACAGATAGTCGAGTCCGTAGCCGATCAGACCGCCCACCAAGGTGCCCGCCACGAACTCGCTCACCAGCCGATAGCCCTTGGCATAGCCGGTGGCGTCGCCCATGGAGGTCTCCGGCAGCTTCCGGGTTTCCGCATATTCGGCCTTTTCCGCCTGAATGCGCCCGGAAAGATCCTTGAGCCGTTCCGAAAGGTCGCCCATCCCGGCGGGATCGTCCTGCGGTTGCCCCTTGCCTTTTTGCGGTGATGCCATGATCAAAGCCTCCGCGCAAAACCCAGCGCAATCCGATGGGTTGCCCCGCCGAAATTGCGCGCACCATAATTGCGGGGGCAAAATGTGTCAAGAAATGGATGCTTTTGCCATCATATTGAAATGACGCGAGAATTAGCCGCTCGCGGGGCCTTGCGGCAATGTGCCGGGGTGGCCTTCGCCCAAAGACTTATGATTCCCGCCAGAGGCTTGAGCGGTTTTGGCTTTGCTGGCTCAAGGCCACCGCTCGGTCTCATGGATGGCGAGCAACCTGTCTGACTTTTGTTGCGGCCAACATCCAACATAAAGTATGTTTGCGCTAGCGCAACGGACGATCAAATTGGAACGATTTGAGAGAGAAAAGTTGCGCCAACATATTGATTTTCGAGCAACTTATCGGCGGCAGTTGAGTCCAACTGACCGCCGGTTGCGCTAGAGGATTCCGCGTGCCGCAAGGTCGGCGCGCAGGGCTTCCGGGCTGGTGAAGTGGTGCCCGGCCATGCCCACCGCCTCCGCCCCCTGCACATTCTTCAGGCTGTCATCGATGAACAGGCAGTCGGCAGCCGCAAGACCGTTGCGGTTGAGCAGCAGGCGGTAGATTTCCGGGTCAGGCTTGAGCAGCCCTTCATCGCCCGAGACCACGATGTCGCGGAACCGGTTGAACACCGGAAAGCGCGCCTGCGTGGCCCGGAAGGTGTCGCCGTTCCAGTTGGTGATGGCGTAGAGGGGAACCCCCTTTTCCGCCAGTTCCTCGATCAGGTCTACCGTGCCGGAGAGCGCCCCCGGCACCATGTCGGCCCAGCGGTCGCGGTAAAGCGCGATCTCACGGGCATAGTCAGGGTGGCGCGCCACGGCCTCGGCCACGCCGTCATCGAAACTCATGCCCCGGTCCATCTCCAGGTTCCAGGCGGGGTGACAGACCTCGGCCAGGAACCATTCCATCGTCTCGGGATCAGCAAAAATCTGGCGATAGAGATGGCGCGGGTTCCACTCGATGACCACCATGCCGATGTCGAACACTGGAATCATGGTCAAACCGCCTCGGCCATCTTCTCGGCCTGCTCCAGGTTCACCGACACCAGCTGCGACACGCCGCGCTCGGCCATGGTGACGCCGAACAGCCGGTGCATGCGCGCCATGGTGAGCGCATGGTGGGTGATGATCAGGAAGCGCGTATGGGTCCGCTCCAGCATCGCATCGAGCAGGTTGCAGAAGCGCTCGACGTTGTGATCGTCGAGCGGCGCGTCCACCTCGTCCAGCACGCAGATGGGCGAGGGATTGGTGAGGAATACCGCGAAGATGAGGGCGAGCGCCGTCAGCGTCTGTTCGCCGCCGGACAACAGCGACAGCACGGTGGGTTTCTTGCCCGGCGGATGGGCCATGATCTCCAGCCCCGCTTCCAGCGGGTCATCGCTCTCGATCAGTTGCAGCTCGGCCTTGCCGCCGTTGAACAACTGCGTGAACAACTCGCCGAATTTCTCGTTCACCGTGCCAAAGGCATCGAGCAGACGCTGGCGACCCTCGCGGTTCAGGCTCGAAATGCCGCCGCGCAATTTGTTGATGGCCTGCACCAGGTCGGTCTTTTCGGTGACGAGCTTTTCCAGTTGCGCTCCCACCTCCTGGGCCTCCTCGTCGGCGCGCAGGTTCACGGCCCCCAGCCGCTCGCGGTCATCGCGCAACGACAGGAGCTTGCGCTCGATCTCCTCGGCCCCCGGCAATTTGTCGGCTTCCACGCCCGCCTGTTCCAGCACCTTGTCCGGCGGACACATGAGCGTCTCGGCAATGCGTTGGGTGGTGTGTTCGTGCGCCCGGCGCGAGGCCTCAAGGCGCGCTTCCAGCCGCGCATGATTTTCGCGTGAGCCGCTGGCGTCCTCCTGTGCGGCGCGCAATGCCTGGTCGGCCGTCTTCACCGCATTTTCAGCCGTGGCCAGGGCGTCGGCGGCGCTCCGGCGCTGGCCTTCCGCCTCCTGCAGGGTGTTCATCAGTTTGTTGCGGCGCTCGGCCAGTTGCGCCGGGGCGGCGGCAAGCTCGGCCAGCGCCTGACGCGCCTCCTCGGCCCGCTGCTCCAGGGCCTCGATCTGCGCCTTGGCCCGCGCGGCGCGCGTCTGCCACTGCTCGCGCTCGCGGGCGATGGCGCTGCGGCGCTCGGTGCGCGCCCGGGCCTCGCGCTCCAGCCCGTCATGCCTGGCCCGCGCCTCGGTATAAAGTGCGCGCTCCCCCGTCACGCGGTTGCGCAATTCCTGCACCTCCGCCGTGGGCCCATCGAGCGCCGGCAGCGTGGCCGCTTCATCACGGGCCGCGCCAAAGCGTTCGCGCGCCTCGGTCAGGGTTTCAGAGCTGCGCCGCTGCGCCTCATCCAGCGCGCTGGTCTGGGCCATGTGTTCGGCCTGCTGGCGCTCGTGGGCAGCAAGGGCGCGCCGCGCCACATCGAGGGCGGCGGTGGCGCTGCGCCAGTCCTCACGCCGGTCGCGCTCGGCCTTCACACCCTGTTCCACCGCCTGACGCTGGGTTTCAAATTCCGCCTTGGCCTGCTCGGCAGCGGCGAGCGCACCGGCCATTTCGCCTTCAAGCGAGGCCAGGCGATTCTTTTCGGCCAGCCGCTTGGCGGCAGCCGAGGGCGCATCGGCAGCGGCGGTGAACCCGTCCCAGCGCCAGACATCGCCCTCGCGCGACACGAGCTTCTGCCCCGGCTTGAGTTGGGCCTGAAGGGCGGCCCCCACCGCGCGCGACACCACGCCCACATGAGCCAGCACCCGGGCCAACTGCGGCGGCGCGTCGACAAAGCGCGCCAGTGCCGGACAATCCGACGGCAGATGCGCCACCTCGGAGAGCGGCGGCAGCCCGCGCCAGTGCACCGGGGCCGCCTCATCGCCGGAGGCATCGAGATCATCCCCCAGCGCGGCCCCCAGCGCCGTTTCATAGCCGGGGTGCACCTTCAATTGGTCAACCAGCGGCGGCCAGAGATCGCCGTCATGGCTGCGCAACAGGTTGGTCAGCGTCTTGACCTCGGTCACCAGCCGGTCGGCGCTGCGCCGGGCTTCATCATGGGCCTGACGCCGGTCGCCTTCCACCTGACGGGCCACGCGCAAGCCCACCTCGGCATGCGCCGCCGCCTGTTCGGCCTGATGCGCGGTGGCAACGGCATGCTCCACGGCGGCCAGCAGGGCGGCACCATCGCCCGTGCCCGCCAGTTGCGCCATGAGCGCCTGCCGCCGCTGCGCCAGGGCCGTTTCGTCCTGTTCCAGGCGGGCAAGACGCGCCTGCTGTTCCGCCACCACACGGGTCAATTGCTGCTTGCGCGCGGTCAGTTCGGAAAGCCGGGCATTGGCGGCGTCCGCGGCCTCCTGCGCCTCGGCCAGGCTGGCCGCCGCCCGTTGCAGGGCCTCCGCCGCCGCGGCCCGCATGGCGTCATCATCGCCGGAAGCCTGGGCAAGCTCCGCTTCCTCCGCCGCCAGCCGTTCCATCACCGTGCCGGTGTCGGACAATTGCTCCTGCTCGCGGGCGAGGTCGTTGACCGCGCGGTGGCGCTGCTGTTCCAGCTCCTGCTTGCGCGCGGCGAGGCGTTTTTCCTCCTCATCCAGCGCCGTGCGTTCCAGCGCCACGCGCTGCAACACGGCGGCGCGCACGGTCTCTTCCTCGCGCAGACCCGGCAGCCTGTCGCCCAGTTCATCGCGGGCGCGCAGCTTCTCCGAGGCCAGGCGCGTATGCTCGGCCAGAACCCGGGTTGCCTCGTCCAGCGCTTGCGCATCATGCCCGGCCTGGGCCGCCGCATCGCGCCAGGCCACGAACAGGCCCGCCGCCTCCAGCTTGCGGATCTCCGCCGACACCTGCTTGTATTTCAAAGCCTGCCGCGCCTGCCGCTTCAGGCTGTTCAACTGGGTTTCAAGCTGAGCGGTCACGTCATCGAGGCGGGCGAGATTCTGTTCCGCCGCCTTGAGTTTCAACTCCGCCTCATGCCGCCGGGTATGCAGGCCGGTAATGCCCGCCGCCTCTTCCAGAATGAGACGCCGCGCCTGCGGCTTGGCGTTGATGATCTCGGCAATCTGGCCCTGTTTCACCAGCGCCGGCGAGCGCGCGCCGGTGGACACGTCGGCAAAGAGCAATTGCACATCGCGCGCCCGCACGTCCTTGCCGTTGATGCGATAGGCCGAGCCTGCCTCGCGCTCGATGCGGCGCGACACTTCCAAAACCTCGCTGTCGTTATAGGCGGCGGGTGCCGTGCGGTCGTCGTTGGCCAGCGTCAGCAGCACTTCCGCCATGTTGCGCGACGGGCGCTGGGTGGTGCCGGAGAAGATCACATCCTCCATGCCCGAGGCGCGCATGGACTTGTAGGAGCTTTCGCCCATGACCCAGCGCAGCGCTTCCAGCAGATTGGACTTGCCGCAGCCATTGGGGCCGACCACGCCGGTCAGCCCCGGCTCGATCACCAGATCGGTCGGTTCCACAAACGACTTGAACCCGGACAGCCGGAGCCGCGTAAACTTCATGCCCAAACCCCAACGCGCCTGCTGTTACTTCAGCAGCGGATCAATCTTCTTGCGGAAATTCTCCATGGTGCGCTCTTGGTCGAACAGCACACCGTTGATGAACACCGCCGGCACACCCTGAACGCCCGCCTTGGACCCGGCCTCGCGCGTCACCATGATGCCCTTGGCGATGTCTTCCTTCTTGAGGCAGGCCATGAACTCGTCTTCGGTCATACCGGCCTGCTTGGCGATGCCCTTCAGCCCCGCCAGCGGATCCTTGATCCACTCGCCCTGCGTGGCATAGATGGCGTCCAGCAGCGGGAAGAATTTTTCCTTGGGCGCGCAGCGCGTCATCATATGCGCGGCCAGCGCCACATCATCCAGCGGAAACTCGCGGAAGATGAACTTCACCTTGCCGGTCTCGACATATTCCGTCTTGATCTGCTTCAGGGCATCGCGGGCAAACTCGCCGCAATGCGGGCAGGTGGCCGAGGCATATTCGATGATCGTCACCTTTGCGTCGTCCGGCCCCTGGCTCATGTCGCCCAGCGGCGACGGCATGGCCAGAGCCGTTGCCGGATCGGGGGGGATGGCAGGCATCTCGGCCCCGGGTGCCGGAGCCGCCGCACCATCGGACGGGGCCGGAGCGGGGGCCGTGGCGGCCGGGGTCTCCGGGGTCGGGGCGGGGGCGGTCTGGGCATAGGCGAAAACGCCCACGGCCATGGCGGCAACGCTGCCGAGAAGCAGCAGGGAACGGCGGGTGATCTGTGTCATATGAGGGTTCCTACTCGAAGTCGGGGGGTGAACCAATGGGCCTCAGCGCCCTTGTGGAGAACTCCGGGCGCGCTTGAGCGTGGCTGTGCCCAGCCGCTCCAGCGCCGCTTTGAGGGTGGGATCGGCAATGGCCTGCAGCCGGGCGGCAAGGGCAGCTTCATCGCCGGGGCTGAGGCCGGGGTCGGGAGGGGGAGGGGCCTTGGGGGCCGTGGTGGCGTCCTGCACGATCTTCACGGCGGCAATGGCACCATAGCCATAATAACGGTTGATGCGTTCGACGATATGGGCGGCCTCATGCTGGACGTCGAGGCCGCGCCCGGCGCTGGCGCGGATCACCAGCGTGCCGCCCTGTTTCTGGGCCATGGCCTCGGCGGTTTTGGGCCAGCGGATGCGTTCCGGACGGCAATGGGCCGACAGGCCGGGGCCGACGATCTCCGGCCAGCGCGCCAAAAGCTCGCCTTGCGCAAAGCCATAGCGGGCGAAGGCGGCCCTGGTGAGGGCGCGGAAGTGCTTGTCCAATGTCTCCATGGCGGGCTAACCCAGTTACATGCGCCGCAGAAAATCCCAGAGCACCATGGCAGAACAAGGGCCGGAAAACGAGGCCGTGGCGGCGCTTTTGCGCTGGTATGATGGGGCGCGGCGGATCCTGCCATGGCGGGCCCTGCCGGGGGAGGTGCCCGACCCCTATCGCGTCTGGCTTTCGGAGATCATGCTGCAGCAGACCACCGTGGCCGTGGTCGGTGACTATTTCCGACGTTTCGTGGCGCGCTGGCCCACGGTGGCGGCGCTGGCGGATGCCGCGCTGGAGGAGGTTTTGAAGGAATGGGCCGGCCTGGGCTATTACGCCCGAGCGCGTAATCTGCACGCCTGCGCGCAAAAAGTAGCGACTGAATACAATAGACAGTTTCCAGAAAATTATGAGGAATTGAAACGTCTTCCGGGCATTGGCCCCTATACGGCCGGCGCCATCGCCGCCATTGCCTTCCATAAAAAAGCTGTTGCCGTTGATGGTAATGTCGAGCGTGTATTGATCCGATACTATAACATCGGCGCGCCCTTGCCGGACGCCAAGCCGGAGGTCAGGCGCCGCGCCGAAGCCCTGGTGCCGGGGGATCGTCCCGGCGACTTTGCCCAGGCGCTCATGGACCTGGGTGCCATGGTCTGCACCCCGCGTTCACCCCGCTGCGATCTCTGCCCCTGGGAAGCGACCTGTGCCGCCCGCGCCACCGGTGTTGCCGCCGAACTGCCGCGCCGCCGGGCCAAGCCCGCGCGCCCGACCTGCCATGGCTTCGTCTATTGGGCAGAACGGGACGACGGAACGGTTCTTCTGCGCCAGCGTCCGGCCCGGGGCCTCCTTGGCGGCATGACCGAGTTTCCCACCGGCCCCTGGGGCGAGAAAGCCGTGGATGAGCCGCCCTTACCCGCCCGCTGGCGGGATCTGCCCGGCACGGTGGAACACACCTTCACCCATTTTCATCTGATACTGCGGGTGAAACGGGCCAAAATCGCCGCCGCCCCGGCCAGCGCGGGCCGCCTTGTGGCGGTGGCCGACCTCGCCGGCGAGGCGCTGCCCTCGCTCATGCGCAAGGTCATGCGCCATGTGCTGAAGGGCTGAGTAAAGCTCGAGCGGTTTTGGCTTTAGATGGCTCAAAGCCACCGCTCTAACTTGTTGTAGCGAGCAACTTGACTGACTTTTGTTCAGTCCATCAAAAGTCAGGTTGTCCCAATTCAGGCAGCCGGGGCCATTTCGCTCCGCACCTGCTGGCGCAACAGGTCGATGGGAACCAGATTGGCCCCGCGCTTCACATGCCAGAAGGTCCAGCCGTTGCAGGCCTCGGCCCCCTGCACATGGGCACCGATCTTGTGAATGGAGCCGGAATTGTCCCGGGACGCAATGGAACCGTCGGCGCGCACCCTGGCGGCAATGCGCGTGGTGGGATCATAGAGCGTTTCGCCTGCCTTGATCAGGCCGCGCTCCAGCAGCGAGCCGAAGGGAATGCGCGGCTCCGCGCGCTTGGGCGTGGTGGTCTTCAGCGCCTCGTCGGACAGGGGTTCCACCGCCTCGATGCGCACATAGGCGGCATCGGCATAGGCGTCGTCCTGTTCAATGCCGATGAAGATTCGGCCCAGTTGCTTGGCGGCAGCGCCGGTCGTGCCGGTGCCGAAGAAGGGATCGAGCACCACCGCGCCGGGCCTGGTGGATGACAGCAACACGCGGTGCAAGAGCGCCTCCGGTTTCTGGGTGGGATGAAGCTTGTCGCCCGCGCCGTCCTTCAGCCGCTCGCCCCCGGTGCACAGCGGCAGCGTCCAGTCCGAGCGCATCTGCAGATCGTCGTTGAACACCTTCATGGCTTCGTAGTTGAAGGTGTATTTCGAGGACGCCTCACGCGCCGCCCAGATCAGCGTCTCATGGGCATTGGTGAAGCGGCGGCCGCGGAAATTCGGCATGGGGTTGGTCTTGCGCCAGATCACGTCATTGAGAATCCAGTAGCCCAGATCCTGCAGGATGGCCCCGACGCGGAAGATATTGTGATAGGAGCCGATGACCCAGAGCGCGCCATCGGGCTTCAGCACGCGGCGGCATTCGCCAAGCCAGCTGCGGGTGAAAGCGTCATAGTCGGCGAAGCTGGCAAACTTGTCCCAGTCGTCATCCACGGCATCGACGCGCGACTGGTCCGGCCGGGTCAGCCCGCCCGCCAGTTGCAGGTTATAGGGCGGATCGGCAAAGACCAGATCGACCGAACCGGAGGGAATTTTCTTGAGCTGCTCCAAACAGTCGCCACGCAGAATGGTGTTGTGGAGAGGCCGCACCTCCGGCTTGGTCTGAATCCCCATGGCAACACCCATACGACGCTGAACTGACTCTGAATCCCTCTTATGAATCGAGAGGAGTCGCCCGTGAATCGAATGTTGGGAAAATGGTTAACGCGCCTGGCGCGCAGCGCCACAAAGCATGGCGCGCAAAAGTGTGCAGCGGTTTTGCGCTGAGCCATGCGCCACAAGGCATGGCGCGCAAAAGTGTGCAGCGGTTTTGCGTTCAGCCATGCGCCACAAGGCATGGCGCGCAAAAGTGTGTAGCGGTTTTGCGTTCAGCCATGCGCCACAAAATATGGCGCGCAAAAGTGTGCAGCGGTTTTGCGCTGAGCCATGCGCCACAAAGCATGGCGCGCAAAAGTGTGCAGCGGTTTTGCGTTCAGCCATGCACCACAAAGCATGGCGCGCGGAGTTCCATCCAGCAATGATGCGCCATGATGTCAGGAAGGCCACACGCCAGATAACGCCGCGATGGGCTTGAAGCTGCGGCGATGTTCCGTACACGGACCAAGACGCGCAAGGGCCGCCGCGTGGGCCGCCGTGCCATAGCCCTTGTGCGCGGCAAAGCCATAGCCGGGATGGCGCTGGTCCAGTTCCATCATCATGCGGTCGCGCGTCACCTTGGCGATGATCGAGGCCGCCGCGATGGAGAGTGACAGGGCGTCACCGGAGATGACCGTGCGGCAGGGGCAGGATAGTTTTGGTGCGCGGTTGCCGTCGATGAGGGCGAAGTCGGGTGCGGCGGGCAGGGCGGCAACGGCCCGCTCCATCGCCCGGAAGGTCGCCTGCAGAATGTTGAGCGTATCGATCTCGGCGGCGGAGACAATGCCGACCCCCACCTGGGCTGCCGCCATGATGGCCGGGAACAGGGCCTCGCGCCGTTCATGCGTCAGCTTTTTGGAATCGTTCAGGCCCGGCGGAATCCGGGCGGCATCGAGGACCACGGCTGCCGCCACCACCGGCCCCGCCCAGGGACCGCGCCCCGCCTCGTCCACGCCGCACACCGGCCCATGGCCCAGCGCCATGGCCTCGGCCTCACGGGAAAAATCGGGTCGAACCATGCCCTCCTATGGCGCAGCTTTCACCACAGGGTCAACTGGTCACCGGGGCGCGGCGGCCGCTGGAACAAGCCATCGTTCAGTTGCAGCTTCGACCGGTTCAGGCCCAGCCGCTCGCAGGTCATCTGGAAGCGCCGTCCCAATTGCCAGGCATAGGGGCCGGAGCCCACCATGCGGCTGCCGAATTCCGGGTCATTGTCGCGCCCGCCCCGCGTATCGCGCACCAGCGCCATGACCCGCGCCGCCCGGTCCGGCTTTTCCTTGGCCAGCCAGTCCTTGAACAGGTCCTTCACCTCATGCGGCAGGCGCATGAGCACATAGCCCGCCTCGCGCGCCCCCACCCCTGCTGCTGCCGCCAGCAGCTTTTCAATCTCATGATCGGTGAGGCCGGGCACGATGGGCGCCATCATGACAGTAACCGGAATGCCCGCTTCCGCCAGTTGCCGGATGGCGTCGAGGCGGCGGGTGGGGGTTGCGGCGCGCGGCTCCATGGCGCGGGCGAGGCGACGAGAGATGTAGAGGCCAAGGCCCGAGCCTCCCT
>CALMUW010000113.1 GCA_937872985.1 uncultured Alphaproteobacteria bacterium | reverse complement strand
ACGGCAAGATGGCGACCGAGGTGGCGGTGAATGTCGAAGCGGGCCAGGCGGGGGCGGCGGCATTCAAGGTCAAATACCGGATCGCGGCAGCAGGCTGGCAGCCGCTCTATGATGCCCGGCTGTCGACCGGCGGCAAGGACGGCAAGCCCGCCCTGACGCTGACCCGGCAGGCCGAGGTGATGCAGCAGAGCGGCGAAAGCTGGGATGGCGTGGCGCTGTCGCTCTCCACCGCGCGGCCCGGCGGGGCCACGGCAGCGCCGGAGCTGGCCGAGATGGAGGTGGGGCCGGCCCCTGCGCCCGTGCCCATGGCGAGCAATGAGGGCGCCTGGACCAGCCGCACCAAGGGCGGCGGACTGATGGCCGCGCCGGAAGCCATGGTGGCGCAGGACGCGGCCGCGCCGCCGCCTGCCGACAAGCCCGCGGAAATGCAGCAGGCAGGCGTGGAGATGGCGGGCTTTCAGGCGGTTTATGTGGTGCCGGGGCTTTCCACCGTGGATAATTCCGGCACGGCGCGGAAACTCGCCATCGGCGGCGAGAGCTTCGCGCCGAAGCTGTCGGCCCTCACCGTGCCCCGGCTCGACGCCCATGCCTATCTGACGGCGGCCTTCACGGCTCAGGTGGCGGCCCCGCTGTTGCCGGGGCGGGTGAGCCTCTATCGCGATGGCGTGTTCATGGGCGAGGGCGGCCTGCCGCTGCTCAACGGCGGCGAGGAAACCAGGCTCGGCTTCGGCGTCGATGATCTGGTGAATGTCAAGGTGCAGGAGACCAGGCGTGAAGCCGGCGAGGTGGGCATTCTCACCACCAGCAACAGCGAGGTGCGCGCCTATACGGTGACACTGAAGAACCTGCATGACTTTGCCCTGCCGGTGACGGTCATGGACCGCATGCCCTTCGCCACCCATGAGGACATCAAGGTGGAGTCGGCGCCAGGGGCCACGGCGCCCACCACCAGGGACGTGGACGGCAAGCGCGGGATTTCCGCCTGGACGCTGGAACTGGGGCCGGGCAGCGAGCAGACGGTCAACACCGGCTACAAGATCACCTGGCCCAAGGACATGAAGCTGTCCCCACTTTATGAGTGATTCAGCGCTTGCCGCCCTTGGCGCGGGCGGCGGGCTGATGTAAGACCTGTCAACGGCTCCGGGCGCAAGTCCCGGGGCCGTTTTTCGTGACCGAAAAGGACAAAACGATGGCCAATGTGGCAGTGGTCGGCGCCCAGTGGGGCGACGAGGGCAAGGGCAAGCTGGTGGACTGGCTGTCGGAGCGCGCCGATGTGGTGGTGCGCTTTCAGGGCGGGCACAATGCCGGGCATACGCTGGTCATCGACGGCGTGACCTACAAGCTGTCGCTGCTGCCGTCCGGCATCGTGCGGCCGGGCAAATTGTCGATCATCGGCAACGGCGTGGTCATCGACCCGCAGGCGCTGGCGGCGGAAATCGACAAGCTGGCCTCGCAGGGTGTCACGATCACGCGCGACAACCTGCGCATCGCGGGCAATGCCACGCTGATCCTGCCGGTGCACCGCGACCTTGACCTGCTGCGCGAGGCGGCGGCGGGCGCGGCCAAGATCGGCACCACCGGGCGCGGCATCGGCCCCGCCTATGAGGACAAGGTGGGCCGCCGCGCCATCCGGGTGAACGACCTTGCCGATCCCGCCAGCCTCGGCCTCAAGGTGGAGCGGCTTCTGGCGCACCATAATGCGCTGCGCCGCGGCCATGGCCAGCCGGAGGTGAAGGCCGCAGATGTGATTGCCGATCTTGCCGCCATCGCGCCGCGCATCCTGCCCTTCTCGGATGCGGTGTGGTCGCTGCTCGATGATGCAAAACGCGAGGGCAAGCGCATCCTGTTTGAAGGCGCGCAGGGCATCATGCTTGACATCGACCACGGCACCTATCCCTTCGTCACCTCGTCCAACACAGTGGCGGGGCAGGCGGCGGCGGGTTCGGGTCTTGGCCCCTCGTCCATCGGCTATGTGCTCGGCATCGCCAAGGCCTATACGACGCGCGTTGGCTCCGGTCCCTTCCCGACCGAGCAGGACAATGAGGTGGGCGAATACATCGGCCAGCGCGGCCGCGAATTCGGCACGGTGACGGGGCGCAAGCGGCGCTGCGGCTGGTTTGATGCGGTGCTGGTGCGCCAGGCCATCAAGACCTCGGGCATCCATGGCATTGCGCTGACCAAGCTCGACGTGCTCGACGGCCTCGACGAGATCAAGGTCTGCGTCGGCTACATGCTGGACGGGCGCAGGCTGGAACGCTTTCCCGCCGCCGAGGAGGCGCAGAAGCGGGTGCAGCCCATCTATGAAACGGTGGAGGGCTGGAAGGACACGACGGCGGGGGCGCGCTCCTGGGCGCAGCTTCCGGCCCAGGCCATCAAATATGTGAAATATCTGGAGGAGCTGATCGAATGCCCGGTGGCGCTGCTCTCCACCTCGCCGGAACGTGACGACACCATCCTGATGACCGATCCCTTCGAGGATTGAACATAAGTCCGAAACGATAGAGCGGGCAGATGAGCCCGGGTCTCTTCATCGCCCCTGAAGTGGCGCAGGTCAGAACTCGCGCTGTTCCACGAAGAAGCCGTAGAGCGTGGTGGACAGGGTGATGCTGAACAGGGCGAGGAAGAGGTTGAGCGGCAGGGCAATGACGAACATGGCGGCGGGCACCAGGCTGGGCGCGCCATGCACGAACAGTCCCATGGCGGTGTTGGCGATGAGGAGCGCGGCCAGGAGGATGCAGGCGTTGAGGAGCGTGAGAAAGGCGAGCGGACCAAAGTTGGAGGCGGAAGCATCCAGCGCCTGCTTGAAGCCTAGATCCTTGCGGCCCAGCGCAATGGCGGGCAGGGTCAATGACAGGCGCAGGATGAGGATCGAAGCCAGAAACACCGGAATGACGGTGAAAATGATGTAGGCAGGTGCCGCCTGCGCCACCGCGAGCATCAGCGCCAGGGGCGGCACCAGACTCACCAGCATCATGATGAGGGTGGTGAGGGCATAGCGCCAGACGGGAGCGTCCAGCCTGATGATGCCGGCGGCATCAGGCATGTCGTCACGCAAGATGAAGCGATGCCATTTCACCGCCATGGCCGACACGGCGATGAGCGACACAAGGGCGGCTGCCACATCGGCGAGGCCGGGCTGCACCATGGCGGCGGTCTGGCCGCCGCTCCACCACCACAGCAGGGCATTGGTCAACACAATGATGCCGACCCAGGGCAGGCCGATCCTCAGGCCTTCCGGCCAGAACCGGCCCAGTGCGGTCAGGGTGTGAACCAGGGCAGCGATGGGGTTGAGCTTGCGCATGACGATCCGACGTGAACTTGAAGGTTGCTGAGGCGCGGGCACGGCGGCCCGGACCGTTGTTCCTGTAGCGCATGGGGCGGGCGGGGGAAACCCGCAAACCGGCAGATTCAGATGCTGGCAAAGCCCGCGCTGTCGCCTGGGCCGGGCAGGCGGGTGATCTCGCTGGCGACATTGCGCAGGATGGTGGCGGGAACATCGGACAGGGCGGTGGGCCGCCCGCAGAGAAAGCCCTGAATGAGGTCGCAGCGGTAGCTGCGCAGGAGCCGGAGCTGGGCGTCGGTCTCCACGCCTTCGGCGGTCACCTTCAGGCCGAGATGGCGGGCAAGATCGATGATGGAATGGATCATGCCCGGCACCAGCGGCGAGTCCTCCAGAGCCATGGCAAAGGACTTGTCCATCTTCAGCTTGGAGAAGGGGAACTTCCAGAGATAGCTGAGGCTGGAATAGCCGGTGCCGAAATCATCGAGCACGATGGGACAGCCCATGTCGCGCAGCGCATCGAGCTGGCCCAGCACCATGTCGGAATCCTTGAGCAGCGTGCTTTCGGTGATCTCGATTTCCAGGCGCTGCGGCGGCAGGCCGGAGCGTTCCAGGGCGCGGTGCACGTCGGTGATGAGGGTGCTGGAATAGAATTGTTCGGGCGAGATGTTGACCGCCACCGTGAGGTGATCCGGCCAGTGGGCGGCCTCGCGGCAGGCTTCCGAGAGAACCCAGGCACCGATCTTCTGGATCATGCCGGATTCTTCGGCCACGGGAATGAATTCGAGAGGCGGAATGATGCCCTGTTCGGGGTGGCGCAGGCGGAGCAGGGCCTCGAAGCCAGCCAGCCGGCCCGAGATGGCGTCATAGACCGGCTGATAGTTGAGTTCGAACCAGCCCTTTTCCATGCCCTCGGCGGTAAATTGCTCGATGTCGGCGCGGCGCTTGGCCGCCTGGGCCAGGGCGGGGTTGAAGAAGGCGTAGCCCGCGCCGTCCTTTTCCATGGCCGACTTCAGCGCCAGCCCAGCGTTGTGCAGCAGGGTGATGGCATCGCAATCTTCAGGTGTGGAGAGCGCCACACCGGCGGTCACTTCCAGCGCCAGCTTGCGGTCCACCCAGTCCACCGGTTCGCCCAGCGCGGTGATGACGTTCTTGGCGATGGTCAGAACCTCGAGCGCCGAGATGGCCTTGGGGATGAAGACCGCGAAGCTCCAATAGTCGAGACGGCAGGCCATGGCGCCGCGCGGCAGGCAGAGACGCAGGCGCGCGGCCAGCGACGAGATCATGTAGTCGCTGGCATGGCGGCTCAGGGTGCCGGAGATATGGGGCAGGCCGCGAATGCCCACCTCGATCAGGGCGGCCTGGCCGTCGATGGCGGCAAGTTCGAGGATGGCCTCATCCATGGCCTGCATGAAGGCATTGCGATTCATCAGCCCGGTCAGGGGATCGTGATTCTGCAGATGGGCAATGTCCAGTTCAAGCTGAAGCTTCTGCTCCCGCAGCAGTTCGATCTCGGTTTTCTGATCGGTCTTGGGCGGCATGGACCCGTCATACTCCAGGAGGCAGAGACCGTTGGGACGGCGCAAGCACACTTGTTTCGCCCGTTGCCTTGGACCCCTACCTCCCCCGCGGTTGCGGACCCCCTGGAGGCTGGATGCAAAGAACGAAATCACTGTATAGGGAGCGTAACAAAATTTTTAGTAAAGCCAACTGTAAAGGTTGACGGGATGTTAAGATTCCTGGCGGGGCTTGCCGTGACACTGGTGCTCGCCTTCGGCACGGCGGCGGCGGGAACCTATCGCGACTATGCCGCGCGGATTCTGGCGGCACATCCCGAGGGTGTGGTCCTGCGGGCAGATCTGGCGGCGCAGGTGGCGCGGGCCACCAATGGCTACCGGCAGGAGCGCAGCATTGCACCCGCCCAGCCCTCGGATGATTTCGCTTCTGCCGCCCAGGCCCAGGCCATGGACATGGCGGCGCATGATTATGTCGGGCACAGGTCGTCAACCGGCCATGACTTCGAGGCGCGGATGGGCGCCTTTCTGGGCAATCCCCTGCTGCTGCCGAAGATGAGCGAGATCGCGGCGCGCGACAGCACGACCGAAGGGGATGACGCAGCCCGGGTGGGGCGGATCCTTAGGCAATGGATCAAGAGCCCGACCCATCGCAAGGCCATGATCAATTCCGGCTATCGCTTCGTTTCCACCGCCGTGGCGGAGAAGAACGGCAAGCTCTATGCGGTGCAGATTTATTTTTCGCCCCTGCCGGCCGGCAATTCCGGTCTCTTCGCACCGCAGACCAAGCCCCTGACCAAGCAAAAGCCCGCCATCGGGGGCGGGCTTTATTGAGCGGGGTGCAGGCCGGTCAGAGGGGAGCGGCGAGGGCGGCGCGTTTGGGCGCGAGAGCCTTTTGCGCCGCATTCTTCACCGCCTTCTGAATTTTCTCGAAGGCGCGCACCTCGATCTGGCGGATGCGTTCGCGCGAGACGCCAAACTCCTGTGACAGGTCTTCCAGCGTGGCCGGATCATCCTGCAATTTGCGGGCTTCGAGGACGCGGCGTTCGCGCTCCGACAATTTGGTCATGGCTTCGGCGAGGAGAGCCTTGCGCAGGTCGGCCTCCTCGTTCTCCACCAGGGTTTCTTCCTGATTGGCGCTGTCGTCCACCAGCCAGTCCTGCCATTCGCCCTCGGCATCGGCCTTCACCGGCGCATTGAGCGAGGTATCGCCGCCGAGGCGGCGGTTCATGGAGATGACTTCCTCTTCCTCGACGCCAAGACGCCTGGCGATGAGCTTCACCTGGTCCGGCTTGAGGTCGCCTTCTTCCAGAGCCTGGATCTGGCCCTTGAGGCGGCGCAGGTTGAAGAACAGCTTTTTTTGGTTGGCGGTGGTGCCGATCTTCACCAGCGACCAGGAGCGCAGCACGAATTCCTGAATGGAGGCCTTGATCCACCACATGGCATAGGTGGCGAGACGGAAGCCGCGGTCCGGCTCGAAGCGCTTCACCGCCTGCATCAGGCCAACGTTGCCCTCAGAGATGACCTCGCCGATGGGCAGGCCATAGCCGCGATAGCCCATGGCAATCTTGGCCACGAGACGCAGATGGCTGGTGATGAGTTTCTGCGCCGCCTTGGCGTCGGCGTGTTCCTTCCAGCGCTTGGCAAGCATGAACTCCTCATCGGGGTCCAGCATGGGAAACTGGCGGATTTCCTGCAAATAACGGTTCAGGCCGCCTTCACCGGCTGCAATGGCTGGCAAAGTGGTGGTCTGGGCCATAGGTTTCCTTTCCTCGCCTCGATGGTGAGGCGTCCTCCCGCCCCTTGTGACCGGGGCGTGGGGCAAATATAGGGCCGGCGGGCGACAATAAAAAGATACCAGATCGGTGACAAATAATTAATGTCGCGCCGCCGGCCCCAGGTGCCGGCCGGGGGCTTGGGGACAGGGGATGTCGGCCGGTGCTTATGAAATGCGCCGGGGGCCTGCCGGTTCCACAGGGTTAACCGGAGATGGATCGCAAAGTCGTGAGCAGGCGGGCGAAGCCCGGCGGCAGGGCGGCCTCGAAATGCAGGGGCTTGCCGCTGCGGGGATGTTCAAAGCCCAGGGTGGCAGCGTGGAGCGCCTGGCCGGGCAGGGCGGCCACGGCCTCTTGCGCGGCCTTCGGCACTGTGGCGAGCGAGGCGCGGAAGCCCGCGCCATAGGTGGCGTCGCCCAGCAGGGGATGGCCCACATGAGCCATGTGGACGCGGATCTGGTGGGTGCGCCCGGTTTCCAGCACACAGCGGATGAGGCTTGCCTGGCTGGCGAAGTCTTCCAGCACGTCATAGTGCGTCACGGCCTGCCGCGCGCTGGCGCTGCGCGAAACGGCAATCTTCTGGCGGTTGGCGGTGGAGCGGGCAAGCGCGGCGGAGATGACGCCGCTCTTGCGTTCCGGCACGCCCCAGACGAGGGCGAGATAGCTGCGCTCCAGCCGGCCATCGCGGCCATGGGCGGCGAACTGCTCGGACAGCGCGCGGTGGGCGGCATCATTCTTGGCCACCACCAGCAGGCCGGAGGTGTCCTTGTCGAGCCGGTGGACGATGCCGGGGCGCTTCACCCCGCCGATGCCGGACAGGCTGTCGCCGCAATGGGCGATGAGGGCATTGACCAGAGTGCCGCTGTCATTGCCCGCGCCGGGATGGACCACCAGACCGGCGGGCTTGTCGATGACGATGACGTCGCGGTCTTCAAAGACGATGGTGAGCGGCAGGTCTTCGGCTTCCGGTTCGGGGGCCTTTGCCTCCGGCATGTGGACGATGAGCTGCATTCCCGGTTTCACCTTCAGGCCGGGGTCGGTGGCGATCTTTCCCTCGACAGCAACGCAGCCCTCGGCAATAAGCCTCTGGAAGCGGGCGCGGCTTTCCTGCGGGAAGGCCAGGGCCAAGGCCCGGTCGAGGCGGGAGGGTTCCGCCACCGTGGTCGCCAGAGTTTCGCCCGTGCCTGAGGATGACATGACCCAAGAACCAGAAATTGCCGTGAACGAGGACGCCGGGGCGGGACCGCACAAGGCGCTGCTGCGACTGGTCTATATCATGGGCATCATCCTTGTGCTGCTTTTCCTCGGGCTGGTGGCGGGCATCATCTGGAAGGCCAGTCACAGGCCGCCGCCGCAGGCCAGGCCGGAGGCTGTCTTGAACCTGAACCTTGCGGCCCAGGAGGTGCGCCAGACGGCGCTGGATGGCGACCGCCTGATGATCACCACGACGCGCGCGATCATTGTGGTGGATGTGCGCCGGGGCGAGGTGGTGCTGCGCGTGCCGCTGGTGGCGCCGTGACAGCGCTTGCCTTTGCGCCGGGGCTTGGATAGAAGACACCCGGCGTTTGAAGCTCTCTTCGTCTATCGGTTAGGACGGCAGCCTCTCACGTTGCAAAGACGGGTTCGATTCCCGTAGAGAGCGCCACTCCTTTCAGCTCAGGATTTGTTATTGCCCTGGATGGCCCGGATGCGCCGGGCCAGGCCCTCGCGGTTGTGGCGCGGGGCGTCGCCGGGAGCCAGAGGCTCCGGCTTCACCCCCGGGGTGGGAATGCCATCGAAATCGTGTGGCGCGGATTCGCTTGCGCTGTCATTGGCAGCGGCATGACCGAAGATCGTCTCGGCGGTCAGCGGCTCGAGGGCAACATGGGCCGGGGCAGCGCCGGGTTCCTTGACCCAGGCAGCGCCACTGGCCAGCGGCTGTGGCTGGCCATGATCCGCCGACATCTGGTGCGACAGGGCGCTCAATTCGGCAATGCGGCGCTGAATGCGCACTTCCGGCGCTTCGGCAGGGGCGTCGGGCAGGGCGGCCAGCCCATCGTCGGCCCCCAGGCTGGCGGAGATGGTGGTGCGAAACTGGGTGAGGCGGGCAATCTCGGCGGCGCGCCGGACCAGCTCCTCATCCTTGACGCTGGACTGGCGGGTGATCTGCTCGATCACCATGGCCTGTGATGTGATGTCGGCCTGGCGGGCGGCCAGTTCGCTGCGCAGGGCCGCCAGTTCAGCCTCACGCTCGGCGAGGGTCTTGTCGCGCTGGGCCAGGTCCTGCGCCAGCAGTTCGATGCGGTTGCGGCTGCGGGTCACTTCGGCCATGTGTTCGGCCATGCGCAGCCGGGACTGTTCCAGCCGGGTGTCCAGCTTCTGCGCCATCATGGCGTGTTCGGCGCGCAGGCGGTCGCGCTCGGCCTTGAGGTCGAGAATGGTGGCAGGAATGGCGGCGGCCTGATGGCGGGCGGCGGCGCGGAGCGCAAGGTTCCAGGCAATGCGCGCCAGCAGCATCACCAGAATGAGGCCGAGCACAAAACCCAGCAGCACCAGCATCATGGTCTCGGACAGAGACATGCAGATCCTCTCAATGGCGGCAGCCGCACGACAGCCCCCAAGCCTGGGCCGATCCTCGGAGAGGGTCGCCGGTGCGCTCTTCTGCCAGAGACTTGGCCGAAGTGTAAACCGGTTAGAACGGGGATGCGACGGAATTCTGGCGGGGCTGCCCCCAGGAAAAGGCCGCCACGGCAGGCCGTGGCGGCAGGGGGCAAGCGGTGCTGCGGCACATGACGATCAGAAGGGGTTCCAGGTGGCCCGGCCGGAATACTTCAGGTAGCCGACATTGGCACCAAGGCGCGCGCCCAGGCCGGTGCGGATGGGGGCCAGGATGATATTGTCCTTCTTCTGGAAATTGACGCCGACGCCACCCACCAGATAGGCCGTGCCTTCCACGCCGATGAAGCGGTCATAGAGATCGGCGGGGGGGTTGGAATTGTAAACCAGCGTCAGGGTGCGCGAGCCGTTGCCGCCGAAGTCGAAGCCGACGGAGGGGCCCTGCCAGTAGATTTTTTCGGTGGTGCCGTTCTTGTAATAGATGGTGCCTTCGCCATAGCGCAGCCCGCCGACAATGGCGCCGGAGCCTTCCTCACCGACGATATAGGCCGAGGGTTCGCCCTGGGACTGGAAGACATATTCCACCGCCTTGCCCAGACCGCGCGAGGTCTTGCCGAAGAATTGATGGCCGGCGGCCATGATTTCCTCGTTGGAATAGGTGGAGCGTTGCTGCTGTTTCGAGATGCTGCCGGTGGTCTGGGCCGGGGCGGCATGGGGGAAGCACAGGGCGAGCGCAAAGGCCAGGGCCAGCGGAGCCAGGGGGTTCATGATGCCGGAGGGCATAAGGCGATGCATCATCATGTCTTTCACCATCGTTAGGGCCGCCAGTGTGGCGCGCCCATGTGGCGCGGCTGCGGCGAAATTCCGTCCAGACCCGTTTTAGGGCCAACAGGCTTTCCCGATGGTTAACGAATGGAAAAGAGGGGCCCGGTCAGGCGGCGGCGATGAAGGGCGGGTTGTCGTAGCCCCGGTCGCGCTTGCCATAGGTGAGGGGCAGGCCCGCCGGTGTGGAAACGGTGCCGCCCGCCGCCAGCAGCACGGCGTGACCGGCGGCGGTGTCCCACTCCATGGTGCGGGAGAAGCGCGGATAGACATCGGCCTCGCCGGCGGCCACCACGCAGAACTTGAGCGACGAACCCATGGCGGCCACCTTGCGGATGCGCGCATCGTGCAGCCAGCGGTCGGTCTCGGCGTCGCGGTGCGAGCGCGAGGCCACGGCCCGCAGCGGGCGGCCCATGGGCGGGCGGGCGGCAAGCGACTGCCACTCCACGCTCGCCAGGTGCTCATCCGGGTGGAGGCGGGCCTGGGCGGCGGCCCGGCCCATCTCGCCCCAGAACATGCGGGCGAGAGCCGGGGCATAGACCACGCCCATGATCGGCGTGCCGCGGTCGATCATCGCGATGTTGACGGTGAAGTCGCCATGGCGGGCGATGAATTCCTTGGTGCCGTCCAGGGGATCCACCAGGAAGAACCGGCTGGTGGTGGGCAGCAGGCAGGCGCTGGCAGCACTTTCCTCGGAGAGGACGGGGTCATCGGGAAAATCCCGGGCGAGGCCGTGCAGGATCACTTCCTCGGCGCGCAGGTCGGCGTCGGTCACCGGCGTCAGGTCATCCTTCTCGCGGGCATCAAACTCGGTTTCGTAGATGTCCATGATCTCGCGCCCCGCCAATTGGGCGAGACGCAGCAGGCGGGACATTTCGGCGGAGGGTTTGACCATGGGCGGCGGGAGCTACTCTTGGCGCGCGGGTTCAGGACCGCCGCACCGCGCCTGCTATGCGCGGGTCGGCCCGTCATCGTCAATGCGGAAATTGTGAACCAGGTTTGGTATGACAGACACAGCGAATCAGTCCGATCGGGGGAATGTCATGACCGACGCCTTGCGCCTTTCCGACCTTGACCTTGCCGCGCTGCTGTGCAGCCGCGTGTGCCATGACATCATTTCGCCGGCGGGTGCCATCGCCAATGCGCTGGAGCTTTACGACGATCCGGACATGGACGCCGAGACCAGGGCGACCGCGCTGGACATGGTGCGCAATTCGGCGCGCACGGCGACTGCGCGGCTGAAGTTCTGTCGCATCGCCTTTGGCGCGGCGGGTTCGGCGGGGGCCCATATCGATCTGTCCGAGGCGGGCGAGACGGCCAAGGCCTTCATGCATGACGAGAAGGCCAAGCTTGACTGGCAGGCGCCGCGCGAAAACCGCCCCAAGCAGCAGGTGAAGCTCATTCTGAACATGCTGCTCATGGCCATGGCCGGGGTGCCGCGCGGCGGGCTGGTGACGGTGAGTGTCGAGGGGGACGCTTTCACGGTGCGAGCCAAGGGCGATCGTGCCCGGGTGCCGGAACCCATGGCCGAGGTGCTGGCGGGCCGGGCGGCACTGGAAAGTCTGGATGCCCGGCTGGTGCAGCCCTATTACGCGCGCATTCTCGCCGATGCGGCAGGGCTGGAGCTGGCCATGGCCATGGATGGCGAGGATGTGCTGGTGACGGCCAGGCCCAGAGACGCCGCGGCGGCTCCGGCAGCCTGACATCTTTCTGACGGAAGCTGTGCGCCTGCTGTCAGGCGCTGCAGGTTAGATCACCGGCCATGAATTCAATCATGGAGGTTTGATCATGAAGCCGATCGCGGTCATGCAGCTGATATTTCTTGGTCTGGTGGTGGGCGTTCCGCTGCATGCCTGTGCGGCCGCTGCCGCCACTTCCGCCACCGCGCCCCGTCTTTCCGCCTTTGCACAGGCGCGGGCCGAGGGCTTGCAGCCCCTTTATCTGCGCGAGGTGAAGGGCTGCTATGAAATGACCACGGTGAAGAACAATGCCGTGACGCTGGTCTATTTTGATCATCACACGCTGGCGCGGGTGCATGAAACCGCCAGCACCACCGGCATCAAGGCCACGCCGGAGCGCAACGGCACTCTGCACGCGGCCTGCGTGAACTGACATTTCCGGCAAACAAAAAGCCCGGCCACCAGGCCGGGCTTTTTCAAGGTTCTGAGGCAGGATCAGGCGGAGACGCGCATGTCCTCGTCGTCGTGCATGGGGGGCGCGCCCTCGCGCAGCACATAGCCGCGGCCCCAGACGGTTTCGATGTAATTCTTGCCTTCGGCGGCGGCGGCGAGCTTCTTGCGCAGCTTGCAGATGAAGACGTCGATGATCTTCAGTTCCGGTTCGTCCATGCCGCCATAGAGGTGGTTCAGGAACATTTCCTTGGTCAGGGTGGTGCCCTTGCGGAGCGAGAGCAGCTCCAGCATCTGATATTCCTTGCCGGTCAGGTGAACCCGCTGGCCACCCACTTCCACCGTCTTGGTGTCAAGGTTGACGAGCAGGTCGCCGGTGACGATGACCGACTGGGCATGGCCCTTGGATCGGCGCACCACGGCGTGAATGCGGGCCACCAGCTCGTCCTTGTGGAAGGGCTTGGTCATATAGTCGTCGGCACCGAAGCCCAGGCCCTTGACCTTGTCTTCAATGCCCGCGAGGCCGGAGAGGATGAGGATGGGGGTTCCGACCTTGGCGACGCGCAGCGACTTCAGAACTTCATAGCCCGACATGTCGGGCAGGTTCAGGTCGAGCAGGATGATGTCATAATCATAGAGCTTGCCGAGATCGACACCCTCTTCCCCGAGGTCGGTGGTATAGACGTTGAACCCCTCGGATTTCAGCATCAATTCGATGCTTTGGGCGGTTGCGGTATCGTCTTCGATCAGCAGTACTCTCATCCGAATCCCCTATGCCGTCGCCCCGTGCGGACCGGAGCCTGTTGGTTGGTGCCGAGCCGACGCGTGTGGCCCTGGCGACGCAACGAACCATTAACTGTGATGGTTAAGATAGGCGGATAAAGGTTAACAAAACCTAATCCGCCCCGGATATATGATGACTCAACCGACCGCTATATTTAGTGGCACCTGCAAAAGTGACACCAGATATGGTGGTCATCATGGGGTGCAGCCGGGGCGCAAACAGAGTGAATCGATGCATCGCTCTCTTTACCCCGTCTTAAGCCTGCTGGTTCATCATGACCGGTGATGCCTCCGAATCCTTGCGTAGTTGATTCGGCGAATCATGAATAGAGTCCGGAGACGGACTTTTTCGGTGAGTTTGAGTATGGTGAGGAAGAGTATGCGTGACCGCCACGGCCTGTTGAGGCTCCACCGTTTCCGGACGGAAGAATGCCGCCGCCAGGTGGCCGACATCGAGATGATGGTGGCCGATCTGATGCGCAAATACGATGAACTGGACGCCCATGTGAAATACGAAGAGGGGCGGAACGGCATCAGCGATCCCACGAATGTCAATTATTCCATGGCCGCCAAGGCCACGCGGGTGCGCCGCGACAATCTGCTCAAGTCCATCGGCGACCTGAAGGACCAGCAGGCGCTGGCGCAATCACAGCTTGAGGACCAGGAGCGCGAGCTGCGCAAGGTCGAACTGCTGGTGGAGAAGGAGGGCGGCGCGCTCAATCCGCCAGCCCCGGTGACCTCGCCGGTGATGACCGGCGCCATGATCCGCTGACCGTTCCATTCATGACGAATGCCTGGGCCCCGGTTTCCGGGGCCTTTTGGTTTTGGAGATGATGGGTTTTCCCCCCATCATCTTCATCGTGTCCGAAAACCGCGGCGCCCTGTCTTGATAATGGATAACGAAAAGGCCGGTGCGAGCGCACCGGCCTTTTCTACGCAGGGGATCGCTGAACCAGCGTCCGAACCTCAATGACGGTATTGCTGGATGCGCGTGGTGCGCAGTCCGGCAAGGCCGTGACGGTCGATGGACCGCTGCCAGCCAAGATATTCCTCAACCGTGAGAGTGTATCTTTCGCAGGCTTCTTCGAGGCTCAGAAGACCGCCGCGGACCGCCGCCACCACTTCCGCCTTGCGGCGGATCACCCACCGATGCGCACCCGGGGGCGGCAGGTCGGCGATGGTGAGGGGGCTGCCATCGGGGCCGATGACGTAGTTCACGCGAGGACGCAACTGACCAGACATACTCAACTCACTTACCTAGAACGCAGGCACTCACTATGGAGCCACGCTACGGCACGTCGCTTAAGATTGACTGAAATGGAAATGAACAAATGGCAAATTCCCGGCCCGCGATGGTTCAATCCGGCACAGATTGCGGCCATCGCATTGCGTTTTGCGTGGAAAACGCCCATCTACTTGCCATGACCGTAACATCCGGCATGATCTCTGACGTCCGGGCCAGCCTCGGCCTCGCCGGGCCTGTGGAACAGACCCGCGTGGTGGTGGCCATGTCGGGGGGCGTCGACTCCTCGGTGGCGGCGGGCCTGGTCAAGGCGGCAGGCTTTGACACGGTGGGGATTACGCTTCAGCTTTATGATCATGGCGCGGCGGTGGCGAAGCGCGGGGCCTGTTGCGCCGGGCAGGATATCCACGATGCCCGCCGGGTCGCATCTGACCTTGGCATTCCGCACTATGTGCTCGATTTCGAGGACCGCTTCCGGGAAACGGTGATCGACGATTTTGCCGACAGCTACCTGCGCGGCGAAACACCGGTGCCCTGCATCCGCTGCAACCAGACGGTCAAGTTCGCCGACCTTCTGGCCCGCGCCCGTGACCTCGGGGCTTCGGCTCTGGTTACTGGTCACTATATCGAGAGCCGGGCGCTGGCGGGGGGGCGGCGCGGACTTTACGTTCCCGCCGATGTGGCGCGTGACCAGAGCTATTTCCTTTTTGCGACCACGCAGGATCAGGCTGACTTTCTGCGGTTTCCGCTGGGGTCGATCGCCAAGGCGCAAACCCGGGCACTGGCGGTGGCCATGGGGCTGGCCGTGGCGGAGAAGCCCGACAGCCAGGATATCTGCTTCGTGCCGGAGGGGCGCTATGCCGATCTGGTGCTGAAGCTTCGGCCCGAGGCGGCACAGGAAGGCGAGATCGTGCATGTGGATGGGCGCGTCGTCGGGCGCCATGCGGGCGTCATTCATTACACCATCGGCCAGCGTCGGGGGCTTGGCGTTGATCAGGGCATCGAGCAGGCCGAGCCGCTCTATGTCATTGCGCTGGAGCCGGAGAGGGCGCGCGTGGTGGTGGGGCCGCGCGCCGCGCTGCGCCGACATGTGCTGACGCTGGGCGAGGTGAACTGGCTGGGCGATGTGCCGCTGGATGAAACCCCTCGGCCCGTCATGGCGCGCATCCGCTCCACCCGCGCGCCGGTGGCGGCCACGGTGTGCCGGGCGGGTGCCGGGACGGTGGTGGACCTGGCGGGAGGCGAGGAGGGGGTGTCCCCCGGTCAGGCCTGTGTATTTTATGACGGAGCCGGGGCCGGGGCCCGGCTGCTGGGGGGCGGATTCATCCGGGTTTGATGGCCGCAGGTCAAATTTCATCTTGAAATTGCGACGCTTCATGATCATTTTGCGACTCTTTCAGGAGGTCGCCCCATGCCGCACCGGGCCAGACTGGCAAAAATGGATCACCATGATGTGCGCCGCGCCTATCGGCGCTGGGCTCCGGTCTATGACCACACCTTCGGAAGAATCGTGGAGGCCGGCGTCCGGCAGGCGGCAGCCCATGTGAACCGCCTGTCGGGGCGGCTGCTGGAAGTGGGCGTGGGCACGGGTCTTGCCCTGCCGCACTATGGGCCGCAGTTCGAGGTGACGGGGGTCGATCTGTCGCCGGACATGCTGGCGCGGGCGCAGGAGCGGGCCCACAGGGTGGGCAGGACTGTGCGCCTGCATGAGATGGACGCGGGCCATCTCGACTTCCCGGACCATCATTTTGACGTGGTGATGGCCATGTTCGTCTTGACCGTGGTGCCGGATCCGGCGCGGGTGATGCACGAGCTGGCGCGGGTGACCCGGCCCGGCGGAACGGTGCTGCTGGTCAATCACTTCAGCGTTGACCGGGGCTTGCGCGCCATGATCGAAAAGGGCTTTTCCAGGCATGCCACCAGGCTGGGCTGGCGGCCGGAGTTTCCCCTGCACACGGTGATGGTGAGCGACAAGCTGCACCTCGTCTCGGCCACCCCCGCCAGACCCTTCGGCTTCTTCACCATGCTGGACTTCCGCAAGGCCGAATGAGGCGCGGTCAATTGCGCTCACCGCCAGCCTTGCCTATAGTCTGCCCCAAATAACGGACGCGAGACGTGGCCAAGCTTCATATCGATCCTGAACTGGACCGGGACATCAAGAAGGGCATCGCCTGGGCGGTGCATGCCTTCACGGTCTGCGGCATCATCGCTGGCTTCCTGGCGCTGGTGGCGGTGCTGAAGAACGATGCGGTGGCGGCCTTCATCTGGCTGGGCGTGGCGCTGTTCGTGGACGGCGTCGACGGTTCGCTGGCGCGCAAGGCCAGGGTGCGCGAATTCACGCCCAATTTCGACGGCTCGGCGCTTGACCTGGTGATCGACTATTTCACCTATGTGGCCGTGCCGGCGCTGATGATCTACTGGTTCAACATGGTGCCCGCGCCCTTCTGGTTCACCGGGCAGACCTGGAGCCTGATTGCCGCGGTCATCATCATGGCGGTGTCATGCTACACCTTCGCCAATCTCGGCATGAAGTCATCGGACTATTATTTCGTCGGCTTCCCCGCCATCTGGAACGTGGTGGTGCTGTTTTTCTACCTTCTTGAAACCGGGTGGCTGATCAATCTCATCACCATTCTGGTCCTGGCGGTGCTGACCTTCATTCCGGTGAAATTCGTTCACCCCCTGCGCGTGACGCGCTGGCGCGAAGTCACCATCCCGATGACCGTGCTGTGGGCGGCCATGACGCTGTCGCTGGTCATTTCGTCCAAGGACAAGGGCCCGACGGATACCGTCTATGCGGTGCAATTGTGGCTCTGGGGCGGGGCCTCGCTCTATTTCGCCGCCATTTCCCTGTGGCGCACCTTCACTGGCGTTGACCATGAGGAAGAGGCCTGACGAAGCGTCATGCTGTGCCCGCTTGACTTGGGCCGCGGAAGCTTTCTATATCGCAACCACCTCGGCGGGGTAGCTCAGTTGGTTAGAGCACGGGAATCATAATCCTGGGGTCGGGGGTTCAACTCCCTCTCCCGCTACCACTTTTCAAAACCCCACAGCCCGGCTGTGGGGTTTTGTCTTGCAAGGGTGGCGCAAGCAGTCCGGGGCAGCATGCTCGCGCGTAGATTGAGTGAGGAATTCCTCACATAATCCCGCGCCCCCTGTGACACAGCGTCCAGTGCTTTGGTGCGGTCCGATGGTGACAAATCATCGGTTTCGCGCTTAGTGTTCCCCACTTTCTGGAGCGTGAGCGTGCTCAAGAAGACCAAAACGATCATCACCTGCGCCATCACGGGGTCGATCCATACCCCGTCCATGTCGCCCCACCTGCCCGTTAGCCCCGGTGATATCGCGGCTCAGGCCATTGCGGCTGCCCGCGCCGGAGCGGCCATTCTCCACCTTCACGCGCGCCATCCGGCGGACGGCAGGCCGTCGCCGGATCCCGAGCATTTTGCCGCCTTCCTGCCGGAGATCGCGGCGGCCAGTGATGCGGTCATCAACATCACCACGGGCGGCGGCCAGGGCATGAGCGTCGACGAACGTCTGTTGGCGGCGGAGCGCTTTTCGCCGGAGATGTGCTCGCTCAACATGGGGTCGATGAATTTCGCGCTCTATCCCATGCTCGAACGCTACCAGAGCTTCACCCATCCGTGGGAGCGGGCGCACCTGGAAAACTCGCGCGATTTCATTTTCCGCAACACGCCGGGCGACATCGAGAAGATCCTCGAGCGCCTGGGCAAGGGCCATGGCACGCGCTTCGAGTTCGAGTGCTACGATGTGGGCCATCTCTACACGCTGGCGCATTTCCTCGACCGCAAACTGGTGACGCCGCCGCTCTTCGTGCAGAGCATCTTCGGCATCCTGGGCGGCATCGGCGCGGAAACCCAGGCGGTCTTCATGATGCGCGAAACCGCCGAGCGGCTGTTCGGCGACCAGTATCACTGGTCGGTCCTGCCGGCGGGCCGGCACGAGATTCCCTATTGCACCATGGCGGCGGTGATGGGCGGCCATGTGCGGGTGGGACTGGAAGACAACCTGTTCATGGGCAAGGGCCAACTGGCTCCGTCCAATGCGGCGCTGGTGGCGAAGATGCGCCATATCCTGGAGGAATTGTCGCTGCCCATTGCCACGGCGGAAGAGGCGCGCGCCATGCTGGCCCTGAAGGGCGCGGGGCAGACCCGGATCATGCACAATCATGGCTAAGAGCGTGGTCATTGCCGGGGCGGGCATCATCGGCGCGGCGCTGGCCTATTACCTCACCCGCGCCGGTGCCGAGGTCACGGTGCTGGACACCGAGGAGGGCGGCAACGCCACCACCGGGTCCTGGGGTTGGCTCAACGCCAACTGGGGCAATCCCGAACCCTATTTCCATCTGCGCCATGCCTCCATGGGGCTATGGCGCGAACTCGATCGCGACGTTCCCGATCTGGTGGTCGATTGGTGCGGCGGGCTGATGTATGACCTGCCGCCGGAGAAACTCCTGGAGTTTGCTGAGACCTATGGCCGCTGGGGCTATGGCACGCGGCTGGTCAACCGGGCTGAAGTGATCCGGCTGGAGCCCGGCCTGCGCCTGCCGCCGGAGACGGCGGTGCATGTGGCGGAGGAGGGCATGGTGGAGAGCCTGGCGGCGGCGCATACGCTCATGAACGCCGCCCGGGACATGGGCGCCAGAGTCATTCACAATGTGCATGTGAAGTGGCTGGAGCAGGCCGGCGACCGGGTGAACGCGGTGATCACCGACGCCGGGACGCTGGCGGCGGACGAGATCGTGCTGGCGGCGGGGGCGGGCATGCCCGGCATTCTCCAGACCATCGGCATCGGCCTCAAGTTCTCCTTTCCCAAGGGGCTGCTGGTGCACTCGTTGCCGGCGCACCGGGTGTTGAACGGGCTGGTCATGGCGCCCGGCGTGCATGCGCGCCAGACGGCGGAGGGCAGGCTGACGGCGGGCGTCGACTTTGCCGGGGGCAATCCCGGCGATGATCCCACCGGCACGGCACGGGCGCTGTTCCGGCGGCTGCAGGATCTGGTGACCGGGGGGGACGCCATCGCCATGGATTTCTATACCGTGAGCGCCAAGCCGGTGCCGGGCGACGGTTTTCCCGCCGTCGGCAGGCCGCTGGGGCGGCAGGGACTTTATGTGGCCATGAGCCATGGCGGGGGCACCATGGCGCCGATCATCGGCAAGGTCTGCGCCGATGAACTGCTGGCGGGCAAGCGCGAGCCGCTTCTCGATCCCTTCCCGCTCGACCGGCTGCTGATGGGCTGAACCGCGTGCAGCCTCTTGCCGACATGACGCCGGAGAGGCTGGCGCGGATCGACCTGGTGCTGACCGATGTCGACGGCACGCTGACCGCGCAGGGCCTGCTGTGGCCGCCGGTGGTGCCGACCCTGGCGGCGCTGCGGCAGGCGGGGGTTGAGGTGGTGGCGGTGACGGGACGTTCGGCGGGCTGGTGCGATCACTTCGCGCGGCAATGGCCGCTGGCCGGCGTGGTGGGCGAGGGCGGGGCCTTCTGGTTCTCCTGCCATGGGCCGGAGGCGCGCATGGTGAAGCGCTTTTTCCACACGGCGGCGGAGCGCGTGGCGAATGCCCAACGCCTTGCCGCTGTGGCGGCGGAGATCTTGCGGCACTTTCCCGGGGCGAGGCCTGCCAGCGACCAACCCTATCGGCTGATCGACTATGCCATCGACTACAGCGAGGATGTGGGGCCGCTGCCCCTCGACGAAGCCATGGCCATGGTGCAGGCCTTCCGCGACCATGGCGTTTCGGCGAGCATGAGCGGCAGCCATGTCAACGCCTGGATCGGCGACTTCGACAAGCTCACCATGACACGCGATCTTCTGACGCGGCAGTTCGGCCTGGATGTGGCGCGCGACAATGACCGCATCGCCTATATCGGGGACAGTCTGAATGATGAGCCGATGTTTGCGGCTTTCGCGAACAGTGTCGGCGTGGCCAATGTGCGGAATTTCGCTGATCGCCTGAAAAGCCTGCCGCGCTTTGTGACCTTGGCCGAGGGCGGGGCGGGCTTCGTGGAGTTTGCGGACCGGCTGCTGGCGGCGCGGGGCCATTCAGCGCCGTGACCGGCTCATGCTAACTTGCCCCGGCGAATCGCGGGAGACAGCATGTCCACCTCCTACAAGCCCTGGCGCGAGACTCTGGTGCAGGTTCTGGCCACGGTGATGATCCCCGTGACGGTGGCGGGCACCGGCCTTTACTACACGCGCTGGCAGCAGAACCTGAACGACCTCAAGACCATGATCGATCTGGTGTCGGACCAGAACGCCGAGAAGCGCAAATACGGCGTGGCCATGTTCGAGTATCTGCTGAAGAACGACAAGGTGCCGGTGGAATTCGTGGCGGCGCAACTGGCCTATGCCAATTCCTCCTCGGACCGGGAGCTGCTGCCGCTGATGGAACAGGCGCTGCTCAAGGCCTCGGTGGAGAATGCCAAGGTGGCCGAGACATACCGGCTGGCGCTGGAGCGCATGCCCAGCCGGGTCTTCGTCTATGCCATGGACGAGGCGCAGCGCGCCTGCGTGCGGCAACTGCTGAACAAGGCCGATGCCAGCGCGCGCAGTTCCATTGTGGTGCCGGGCTATTCGCGGGCCACCTGGGCCGGGGCCGAACATGAAATCCGGTTCTTCCGCGCCACCGATGGGGTGCGGGCCGAGGAGATCGGCAAGATCTTCGGCAATGTCGGGCTGGCGGTGACGGTGAAGGATGTGTCCGCCGATGAGGCCATGGCGGCCAAGGTCAGGCCCAATACCTTCGAACTGTGGCTGGGCACGGCGGCATTGCCCGCCAGTTGCGGCTGACCCCACCGAATTGGCACTGGCCCTGCATGGGCAGCTTGGGCAAGCTGGGTCAAACCCGCCGGGTGGCCCAGCCCGGCACAGTTGCTGAACAGGAGAGCCCCTTGGCCGAGAAAGACGACCGGCTTGCTCCGGCGCTGAAACAGGCGCGGCTGGCCGCGGCGGCCCATCGCGAGGCGCTGCTCAGTCTGGCTGACGTTGAGGCCCTGCGGCTCCGGGTGCTGCAGGAGGATGTGGAGGAGGCGCTGGTCGATCAGCCGCTGGCGGCGGGGCTGCTGGACCTTTCGGTGGCGCCGGGCGAGCCGCCACGCCTGTGGGTCGATCTCATCTCGCATGTGCGTCTGGCGGAGGATGGCCGCACCTTCCAACTCATCGAGGAAGGGCGGGGCGAAGCGGCCCTGCTGTTTGCAAGTGCCGATCGCGGTGAAATGGCAGGCTTCGTGCTGCGCCACATGGCCCACCGCATGGTGGCGCGCGAGCGCCTGGCGGCGGCCATGGACCGGACCCGGGCAACGGCCCCGGCGGCAGGCGGCATTCCGGCCCGGGAGCGAGAGGACTCAAGCCTCCGGGGCGGCTATTCCGCCGCGGCCCTGGTCTATGCCTGGGTGAGCGGATTCGCGCTTGCGCTCATCCTTCTGGGTATTGCTGCTATCCTCTTGGCAAAACTGCGTTTTTAGGCCTCGCCGGGTGTTACAATCCGAAACACCAATTGATTTCAACTGACGCCGCCGGAGGTTTACCTCAAGGCTCGCCGGAATGCCTCCGGCGGCCCCCTGGGCTCCAATCGTGTCGGGACTGGTTTGATGACGGCGACCATGGTGAAGGATGTGACGGCGGCTGAGGCAGTGATGCAGCGCACGCCCCGGGCCAATCGCGACCTGGCCCAGAAGCTTGGCGGCTTTGCCACCATTGCCGAGGCCCTGGACTATGCGGCACAGGGTGTCACCGGGTTCAACTTCTATTCCGGGCGTGGCGTCTTGCAGACCGTGCTGCCCTATGCCGACCTGCGTCAGCGGGCGCTGGCCACGGCGCGCAAGCTGCTCTCCGCCGGGGTGAAGCGCGGCGAACGCGTGGCCGTGGTGGCGGAAACCGGGCCTGATTTCATGGCGGTGTTCTTCGGCTGCCAATATGCCGGCATGGTGCCGTGCCCCATGCCCTATTCCATGTATATCGGCGGACGCGATGCCTATGTGGAGCGCGTGGCCGGGATGCTGAAGGCGGCGCGCGCCAATGCGGTGATCACCAGCGAGGAACTGGCCGAGCAGATCGGCGCCGGCGCGGCGCTGGCGGGGGTTTCGCGCGTCATGACCCATGGGGCATTGCAGGCCCAGCCGGAAAGCATGATGCGGCTTGAGGGCTTTGCTGCCGATGATGTGGCCTATATCCAGTATTCGTCGGGATCGACCTCCGATCCCAAGGGTGTGCTGGTCACGCAGAAATCCATTACCACCAATTGCGCCGGCATTCTCCGGCATGGCCTGAAGGTGACGCCGGCGGACCGCGCCTTCTCCTGGCTGCCGCTCTATCACGACATGGGCCTGGTCGGCTTCTGCCTGTCGCCGCTGATGGGCCAGGTGACGGTGGACTACATGGCCACCACGGCCTTTGCGCGCCGCCCGGCCCTGTGGCTGAAACTGATGAGCGACAACCGCACCACCTGTGCCTTCTCGCCCACCTTCGGCTACGAGCTGGCGGCGCGGCGCGTCAACGGCGATGCCGGGTCGCTTGATCTGTCGGCCTGGCGGGTGGCGGGCATCGGCGGCGACATGGTGCGCGCCGACGTGCTGGCGGAATTTTCGCAGACCATGGCGGCCGCGGGCTTCAAGGCCACGGCCTTCATGCCGAGCTATGGCATGGCGGAATCGACGCTGGCCGTGTCCTTCGTTGATGTCGGGTCGGACTTGAAGGTGGACCGCATTGACCGTGCCGCCATGAAGACCTTCCACCATGCGGTGCCGGCGCGGCCCGGCCAGGCCGAGGGCGAGCTGCGCAGCTTCGTGGTCTGCGGCAAGCCGCTGCCGGGCCATGAACTGGTGGTGCGCGGCGAGGACGGCAAGGCTCTGCCGGAGCGCCGCATCGGCCGCATTTTCGTTTCCGGCCCCAGTCTCATGGCGGGCTATTACCAGAAGCCTGAGGCCACGGCGGCGGTGCTGGGCGAGGATGGTTTCCTCGACACCGGCGACATGGGCTACATGCTCAAGGGCGAGATCGTCATCACCGGGCGGGCCAAGGATCTCATCCTGCACAATGGCCGCAACATCTGGCCGCAGGACATCGAATGGGCCGCCGAACGCGTCGACGGGGTGCGCTCCGGCGATGTGGCGGCCTTCGCGGTGGAAGCAGCAAGCGGCGAGGACGAGGTGGTGGTGCTGGTGGAATGCCGCCTTGGCGACGCGGCAGCGCGTGAGGCGCTGCGCCGCGAGGTGGGTGCGGTGGTGCATGAGAGTGCGGGTGTGCAGTGCCAGATCGTGCTGGTGCCGCCCAAGAGCCTGCCCTTCACGTCGTCCGGCAAACTGTCGCGTGCAGGGGCGCGCCAGAAGTATCTCGATGGCGAAATTGCCGAGATGCCGCTTCCGGCCATGGTGGCGGCGCAGTAACGGATTGTCATGACGCTGAAGGTTGCAGTGACCGGCGGCACCGGCTTTGCCGGGCGTTTCATCCTGTCGGAACTGGTGGCGCAGGGCCATCAGGTGTCAGCCCTGGTGCGCAATCCGGCGCGGGCGCAGGTGGCCGAGGGCATTCAACTGGTGCCGGGAGACCTTGCCGATGGCAGGGCGCTGCGCGAATTGTGCCAGAGAGCCGACGTTGTGATCCATGTGGCGGGTGCCATCAGCGGTCTGTCGGCGGAAGATTATTTCCGGGTGAACCGTGACGGCACGCGCGCCGTGGCCGAAGCGGCGCTGGCCGAAGGCGTGCGGCGTCTGGTCCATATCTCGTCACTGGCGGCGCGCCAGCCGGAACTGTCGCCCTATGCCGCCAGCAAGCGCGCCTCGGAAAGTGTTGTGCTCGATCTGATGCCGGTGGAGGGCCTGTTCATCCTGCGGCCTGCCGCCATTTACGGACCGGGCGACAGGGCCACCCTGCCGCTGTTCAAGGAATTGACCCGGCCGGTGGCCGTGGTGCCGGGGCGCCGGGGCCAGCGTTTTTCCCTGATCCATGGGGCGGATTTTGCCCGCGTGGTGGCCCGCGCGGCGGCCTCCGATGTGGTGGGCCTGCGCGAGGTGGGCGACACCACGCGCGGCGGCCATGACTGGAATGACCTGGCGGCGGCGGCGCGCAAGATCCATGGCGTGCCGCGGCGTCTCGTCCACCTGCCCAAGGCCGTGCCGGCGATGGTGGCGGTGGCGGCCGAGGCCTGGGCGCGGCACCGGCAAAGCCCTTCCATGATCAATCGCGGCAAGATAAACGAGCTTTACTTTTCCGGCGACTGGGTGGTGCGCGGCGACGGCTGGCCGCGCGCCGACGCCATCCGGCTGGAGGAGGGGATGGCAGAAACCTTCGCCTGGTACCGGGCGCACGGCTGGCTGCCGCCGGCAAAACCTCAGTGAACGGAAGAATTATGAACGCTCCCGCCGACATCGTGGCCCAGATCGTCACTCTGCTGCAGCCCTATAACAAGGGCGGTGTGACGCTTTCGGCCGACACCGACATTCCCGCCGAACTCAACATCGACTCGGTGGACATCATGGATTTCGTGATGGAGGTGGAGGATCACTACGACATCGAGATTCCGCTCAATGTCGTGTCGGAAACCCGGACCATCGGCGATCTAGCCCTGGTGGTGGCCAAGCGCAGGAAGGCGTGAACCATGGTTGACCTGTTGGACAAGCATCGCGGCATTGCCGAGCGCCACCAGCGCATGATGGAACTGGGCGTCAATGCGGTGAATCTGGTGAACGACCGCATCCTGTCGCCGACGCGCGGCGTCATCCAGGGCCGCGAGACGATTTTGGCGGGCACCAATAATTACATGGGCATCACCTTCGATCCCGATTGCATCGCGGCGGGGCAGAAGGCCATGGCCGAATTCGGCACCGGCACCACCGGCTCGCGCATCGCCAACGGTTCCTATGCCATGCACAAGGAACTGGAAGCGGAACTGGCGACCTTCCTCAAACGCAAGCACTGCATCGTCTTCACCACCGGCTATCAGGCCAACCTCGGCATGTTGTCGGGTCTGGCGGGGCCCAACGACACGATCTATCTCGATGCGGATTCGCATTCCTCCATCTACGACGGCTGCACGCTGTCGGGCGCGAAGCTGGTGCGCTTCCGGCACAATGACGCCACCGATCTCGACAAGCGGCTGGCGCGTTCCGAGGGCGCGGGCGGCAAGCTCGTGGTGGTGGAGGGCATCTATTCCATGCTCGGCGACCGGGCCCCCCTGGCCGACTTCGTGGAAGTGAAGAAGAAGCATGGCTTCCAGCTTCTGGCCGACGAGGCCCATTCCTTCGGCGTGCTCGGCCCCAATGGCCGCGGGCTGGCGGACGAGGCGGGGCTGGAGGACGACATCGACTTCGTGGGCGGCACCTTTTCCAAGAGCGTGGGTGCCATCGGCGGCTTCGGCGCGGGCAATCATCCGCTGTTCGAGACCCTGCGCTATGCCATGCGGCCCTATATGTTCACGGCCTCGTCGTCGCCCGCCTCCATTGCCACCTCGCTGGCGGCGGTGAGGAAGCTGGCGGCGGAACCGGAGCGGCGGGCGCGCCTCGCGGCCAATTCGGCGCGGCTCTACCACGGCTTCAAGGGGCTGGGACTGGAACTGGGCAGCGGCGCGGTCAGTCCTGTGGTGGCGGTGAAGTGTCCCGATGAGCCCACCACCATCATGATGTGGAATGAACTGCTCAAGAGCGGCGTCTATGTGAACATCGCCCTGCCGCCGGGCACGCCCAACAAGCTGTGCCTGCTGCGCTGCTCGGTGTCGGCGGCGCACACGGAGGCCGAGATCGACCAGATCATCGCTACCTTTGGCAGGGTGGTGGCGGGGAAAGCCTAGAGTGGTTTGCGCTTTGACTGCATCAAAGCCACCGCTCTGACTTATTGCTGGCGAGCAACTTGTCGGCGGCAGTTGATTCCAACTGACCGCCGGTTGCTCTAACGAATTGCCCCGCGTTTCAGCAGCGACGGCAGCAGCAGGAGGCCCGCGACGAGCGGATGACGGCGCTGCCAGTCCGAGAGGGTGATCTTAGCGCCGGAATGGCGCTCGATTTTCCAGACGATGTAGTCGGCACCGCCCGCGAAGGTGAAGGCCGCCTTGGCAAGGCGGGCGAGGGTGAGGAGCTTGCCGTGCAGGCGGCGCAGGGGCCAATGGGCGGGGCGCGGCGTGACATCGGCCATGAGGCCGGCTGCGTCGTCATAATAATCGGGCCAGGCGGCGACGATGCTGGCGGGGCGGTTGCCGCCCTCGGGGCGCAACTCCGTGCGGTAGGTTTCGCTGAAGACGGCGGCCCATCGGGCGGCGGCCGGGCCGTCCGGGCGGAGGGCCAGGGCATGGCCCCAGGCGGTGCGCAGCGCCTGGGCCACGGCGGCGGCGACAGCGCGGCGTGCTGCATTGTCGGCGCTGAAGATGAGGGCCGCGGGCTGGGCAAAGCGGGCCCAGAAGTAGGGGTTGGCCGCCGTCATCCTGCGGGCAAAGGACGCCAGCGGCAGGACGGCATATTTCGCGCGGTATATTTCTCCGTTCACCGAGCATTCGGCATAATGCACATTGGGCGGCACCAGGGCCGCCCCGGCGCGGGCGAAGACATTGGGCGAGACATCAGCCAGTTCCGCCGTCAGCACATAAAGGTCCATGAGCGTATCGGCGGTGGCCACCCCGCGCAGGGTGGAGCCATAGGCCAGCACGGCGCTGACCCCGCTGTGCCGGGCGCGGATGGCCTCGGCCATGGCCAGCGTCTCCGGCGGCAGGGCGCGCTGCAGCTGGCGGTCGGCGAAGGCGGCGAGCGGGTCCATCAGCCCAGCATATAGGTGAATTCCGGCCCGGTTTCCACGCGCAAGGCCTCGCGTTCCGGCGCCATGAAAAATTCACCATCGACCACGAAGGAAACGCGTGAGGAAATGGCCAGGCGGCTGGCGCGGATGGACTGCGCGCCCTCGGGCATGCGGCGCTGTTCGCCGCCATACATCATGGGCAGCAGCCAGCGGAAGACGTTGGGCACCGGATAGGGAAACAGGCTGGCGCGAATGGCGCCTTCGCCGCCGCCCGCCCAGAAGGGCCGGGCGTTGAGGATCAGTTTTTCCAGCGTGGTGGCAATGACCATGAGGTGTTGTCCCCGCGCCACGGGCGCGCCATCGGCCGTGAGGGCGAGGTCATAGGGCCGGTCGAAGCGGGTGGGATCGTGCGGGTTGGGCCTGGCGAAGGCGGCCTTGCCCGCCGCCCCCGCCAGCGTGGCAAAGGTGGCCCAGTGGCCGGTGATGCCGCGCGCGTTGAACACCCGCTGGCAATAGAGCGTGGCTTCGGACACCGCACCGGTGCCCATGAACATGCCATGGCGCGGCTGGCCATCGGCGGGATTGACGATGCGCAGGGTGGGACGGGCGTGGGTGCGGGTAACGTTCAGTGAACGGATGAAGTGGGCCTGGGTGTCGAGGTCGCGGCTTTTGAAGCCGAGGTCGGCGGCGGTCATGTTGGTGGTGCCGTGGGGCAGAAGGCCGAGCAGCGGCGGGGCCGGGAAAATCGTCTTTTCCGCCAACAGGGTCTGGATGGCCTGAATGGTGCCGTCGCCGGAACTGATGAACAGGTGGGTGACGCCATCTGCCGCAAAGCGGTGGAGGTGGCCTTCCAACTGCGAAAATTCATCGAGCCGCGCCATGCTGACACCGGCTTCGGCATTGAGCCGTTCGATCAGTGCCGGGCCTTTGCTTTTCCCTTGTGCGGCGCGCGGATTGACCAGCAGGCCGGGGCGCGTCATGGCCGCGTCATCCAGGAGATGAGCGGGCCGCCGCCCTGCTTTCTTTTGGCGGCCAGCGCCTGGGCCAGTTGCAGGCCGTGCAGCACGAGGCAGATGAGCGTCCAGGCGGCAACGGCGATGAGGCCCCAGTCGGGACGGCGGGCGAGAAGCGACAGGGTGAGAATAATGAGATTGGGATTGCGCCGCGCGGTGATCTGGCGGAACAGGGTGTCGATGGGCCGCCAGATGTGGATTTCGAGGCCGAGCCACTTGATGGCGATGCCCTCCATGATCCGTTGCAGCACATAGCCGCCGAGGATGATGCCAATGACCCACCAGAAGGTGGCCGATGGCCAGATGATGCCCCAGGCGGCAAGGCCGAGACCCCAGGCCACATACCAGAAGGGCGGGTGGATGAGGTCGATGCCGTGGTCGAATACATCGCCCCACTTCGACGAGGTGAGGGTGGTGCGGGCGAGCTTGCCGTCCACCGTGTCGAGGAAGGTCATGGCCCAGGCGGCGATGAGGCCCAGGGCATAGTCGCCGCGCCAGAACAGGATGAAGGCGAGAACCGTGGCGATGGCCCCGACGGTGGTCACCATGTTGGGGGTGACGCCGCGCTCTGCCAGCCACGCGGTGACGTGATAGGCGGGCCGCGGCCAGAGGTGCTTGGTGATGAGGTCAGTCGCCCCCTTGTAGGTGCCCATGAACATGCGCCAGCCCACGGCCGTCACAGTGTCCGGCGTGACGGCGAGCGCATAGGGCACCTCGCGCTTGCGCAGCGCCTTCCAGAACTGGGCATCGAGGTCGGCGGGCTTGCGGGCGAGGAGCCCCGCGGGCAGGCCCTTGCCTTCGAGGGCGGCCACCGCCCGGTCCAGCGAGTCCTTGCGGACATGGGCGGCCAGGGGCGCGGCGCTGTCGTCGCTGGCCAGCAGCAGGAATTGCGGACGTTTGGTGACGGCCTGGATGAGCGGCGGATCGAGCACACAGTCGGCGCGCACCACGATAATCGGGCCATTGTGCTCGCGCGCTTCAGCCAGCGTCTTGACTTCGGTGATGCCTTCGCGGGCGAATTGCAGCTTCAGCCGTTCCGGCAGGCTGCGGCCAAAAAGGCGCACAGCACTTTCCCCCAAGAGGCACAGGACCGGCGAAAAGCCGGTCAGCGGCGGGCGCGGCGCATCGGTCCCGGGGGTCTCGTCATTGCGGACTGCCGGCTCTTCGGACACGGACCTTGCGGCGGGCGCGGCAGTTTTTTTCTGGTTCGGCTTCACGGTCTTGTCCATGGCGTTAAACCCGTTCGGCCCGCAGCGACATGGCCACCGCCAGGAGGGCGAAGACAAGGGTGGGCATCCAGGCCGCGAGCCAGGGGCTGACAAAGCCCAATTCGCCCACCGACAGGGCGATGCCGTCGATGACGAAGTAGATGAAGCCGAGACCGACGCCCACGGCAAAGAGCACGCCGATGCCGCCGCCGCGGCGGAAATGCGAGGCCAGCGGAATGCAGAGCGCGATCATGGCGATGGTGGTGAGGAAGGCGGTCAGCCGCTTGTGCCACCAGGTCTGATAGACCCAGACGGGACGCACCCCGAAACCGGAGTTGCTGATGAAATAGGAGAGATCGCTCAGCGTCATCTCCTCGGGATCACCGGCGCGCGCACCCGCCGCAGCGGGCTTCATGGCGCCGGAATAGATCATGGCGGCGAGACGGTTGGGTGGAAGATTGTCGCGGGTATAGATGGTGACCGCGGCGAGGTTCCAGCGGTCGCCCTCCAGGCGCGCGGTCTTGGCGAAGATCTGTTCGTGCAGGATGCCATTGTCATCGCGCCGGAAGATCACCAGGTCTTCGAGCAGGGTGGCGTCGGCATTGGCCCCGGCGGCGCGCAGGATGTCGTTGCCGGCCCGCATCCATATGGGGTCGTTTTCACCCAGTTGCACCTTCTTGTCGGCGTAATCGGCAATGCCCCAGGCGCGCAGCGTTGGTGCTGCGGCGGGGGCGGCGTAATTGTTGAGCAGGAAGAGCAGCCCGCCGGTGATGATCGCCACCGGCAGCAACATGGTGACGATGCGCAAGGGCGACACGCCCGCCCCCCAGATGGCGGTCAACTCATTACGATAGGACATCTCGGTGATGGTGAGCAGCATGGCGAGCAGCAGGCTCATGGGCAGGAAGACCGCCAGCATGGCGGGCGCGCGCATGACGGCATAGTGGAAGAGGAAGCCAAAGGAGCCGTGGCCCACCGCCATGATTTCCTTGGCATAGGCAACGATTTCCAGCGTGAGCACAAACAGGCTGATGCCCAGAAGGATGGCGAAGAAGCGCACCAGAACCATGCGCGTGAGCATCCAGGCGAGAATTTTCATGACTCCTCGGCCTCCTCCCAGCCGATGCGGCGGCGGAAGGCGCGCCAATGCGGGGCAATGCGGCTGTTGACGGCGTCGAGCATGGCGTCAAGCTTGCCAGTGCCGAGGTGGAAGCTCGCCTCGTGAAAGCGCCACAGGGCAAAGGCGGCGAGCAGGATGAAGGGCAGCCAGACGGCCAGGAAGGGTGACGCCGCCGACACCTTGATGGCCAGTGCGCCCTGTTCGATCACCTCATGGTAGGCGATGATGAGAATGAGGGCGATGCCGATGCGGTAGCTGCGCGGGCTGCGGTTGTTGCCGATGGCGAAGGGAATGGCGAGAAAGGGCAGGATCAGCATCGACATGATGCTGACCAGGCGCTTGTGAAATTCGGCATGCATGGAGGCCACATTGGCGTCGGGCGGCGGCTGGTCCAGCTGCCGGTATAGTTCCGGCAGGGTCAGTTCACGCTCGTCCTGGCCGCGCGGGCGGAAGGCCTTGAGATCGAGCTTGCCCAAGGGCGTATCAATCTGACGGAATTCGCCCGCCTCGGCCATGGGCGGCGGCGCGTCGGCGTCGAGCGTGGGCCAGCGATTGATGACCAGGCGGTGGCCGTTTTCCAGGCGCAGCACCGGGCGCTGCTCGCCCGGCACGGGAATGAGCTGGCCCTTGGTGGCGGTGAGGGTTTCCGAGCCGCCGGGACCCTTGTAGTCAAACAGGAAGATGTGTTCGAAGGTGTTGGTGGCGCGGTCGAGCTTGTCGAGGATGAAGGTGCGGCTGCCCGACTGCATGAAGACGCCTTCTTCGGCCAGATAAAAGACCTCGACATTCTTCACGTTGTAGAGGACCGAGCGATAGGCATAGTAGGAAATGGGTTTCAGCCAGCCGAAGACCGCGAGCGACAGGAGAAGGAAGACCGCCGCCAGCAAAATCGCCGGACGGGCCAGGCGGTGCAGGCCAACGCCAGCGGCCAGCGCGGCATTGATCTCGCTGTTCTTCGACAGGCGGTTGAAACCGAGAAGCAGGCCCAGAAAAAGCGCGGCGGGAATGGCGGTGGCGAGATAGTGGGGCACCAGGTAGCCCAGCATCTCGAAGACCACGCCGAAGGAATTGTTCTTGCCCAGCGTCACATCGAGAAGCCGCACCAGGCGCTCGGCCAGCATCATGGACAGGCCGATGGACAGGGCCGCCAGAAGCGGCGTGGCCACCTGTCGCAGGATGTAGCGGTCAAGGGTCTTCAGCACGGATCAGGCTTCGGCGGTTTGAGTGAAGGCGTGCGCCAGGGCGCGGTGAAGGTCGTGGGCCTCGCCATCGGTCAGGACCGGGGCGGATTTAAGGTCGGGAACGCCGGGCCAGCCGGAATCGGGAAATTCCACGCCGCCGAAGTTCTGGGCCATGGCATAGCGCGGCAGGACGTGAAAGTGAACCTCGGGATCGACCATCATCAGCATCAGGTAATTAATGCGGTCGAAGGGCCGGAAGCGGCGGAGCGCGGCCTCGATGCGGCGGGTGGCGCGGGCCAGATCGGCATGGGCACCGGCGGGCAGGGCGGCGAAGCTTGTGACGTCCGATTTCGCGCCGAGGATGAGGGCACCGAGGGTCGCCTGGGCCGGCCGCCGCAGCACGGCCCAATGCTCCGTTTCCAAGAGCATGGTCTGGGGATAGCCGAACTTCGTCAGGGTGGGGTTCATGGTGCCTTGTTTAGCCCGGCAGCACGCCAGATCAAAGCTGGAAGCTGGCGCCGTCCACGAAGGCCCCGAGCGCGCTGTTCCAGCGCCGGACCGCGACGGTGGTGTGCCAGCGGCCGTCGCGGCGCTCGATGGCGTAGGCATACCAGGCGGCGGCCTCGTGCGTGCCGTCATCCACCATGGAGGCGGAGGGCACGCCCACAACGGCAACCGGACCATGACGGCTTTCAACCGTGCTGTGCATGGCGCGGTGATTGTGCCCGTGCAGCACCAGTTCGGCCCCCTCGCTCACCAGTATTTCGGAAAGGGCGCTGGCATCGGTCAGGGCCTTGCGCGGGCTGTTCTGTCCGGGCAGGGGCGGATGGTGGATCATGATCACGCGGTAATAGCCGCGCTCGCGCAATTGGCCGAGGACGGCGGCAAGGGCGGCGAGCTGGCCCGCGCCCAGGGTGCCGCCCGCCTTGCGCAGCGACTGGGGCACGGCGGTGGTAAGACCGATCAAGGCCACGTTGCGGCGCAGGCGGACATAGGGGAAGGGCGTGGCCAGCAGGGGCGAATTGACCGGATTGGCCACCGTCATGTCGCCCTTCATCCAGGGTTCCAGGGCCTTGAGGCCGCGTTCCCAATAGACCGGCACATAGGCGTCGTGATTGCCCGGCACGAAGGACAGGTCGGCGGGCGCGGCAAAGGCCTTGAGCCATGCCGCGGCCCGGGGAAACTCGGCTGGCGCGGCAAGGTTCACGAAATCGCCGGTAAGCGCGATGTGGTCGGGCCGGGCGGCCATGATGTCGGCGCGCAGGCACTCGGCGATGGCCGGACTGTGCAGGTGCTGGCGGCGGAAGCGCCAGGAGGCTCCGCCGACGATGCGCTTCAGGGCAAAGTCGCGCCACACCGCCCCCCGGGGCAGGGGGCCGAGATGAATGTCGGAGAGATGGGCGAGGGTGAAGATCACGAAAACCGGGGAAATGTGATGGCGCGTCAGGAAGTGGTTCTAGCCCGTTGCCCGGCGTGGGCCAAGGCTCTCACGCTTCCTTTTCGGCTGATGTGGCCAGGGCGGCGGCGCGAGCCAGAAGGATGGTTTCCGCCAGTTCCTTGTCGGAGGGCTTGTCGACATCCATGGCGGCCTCGGCAAAGGGCATGAGAATGGGCCGCACGGTGAGGCCGAGGCGTTGCGACACCAGCCGGAAGGCGCGATCGAGGTTGAGGCCGCCGGTGAGGAACAGCCACAGCGGCTTCAGGCCGAAGGCCGCCACCAGCCGCCAGGGCTTCTTGCGCACGGCTTCGAGGTATTGCCAGCGGTCGAGCAGCTTCAGGCCGCGCGCGGTGCGGATGGCAAAGAGGTTGCAGCCGGAGACGCGGTCGGGGCCCAGGACGAAATAGGTGCGCCGGGTTTCCGGCCATTGGGCAGTGATGGTTTCGGCGGTGGCCAGGGCCACGCCCGCGTCGGCCTCGTTGCGCTCGGCCTGGTCCAGCACATATTCCACCATGGCGGGCGTGAGCAGCGCATGGTCGCCGGTGGTGACCAGAACGGGATAGGGCAGGCGGCGGATGGCGGCCATGGCCGAGGCGGGGGCCGAGGCCTGGGCCGGGGCGAAGCCTGCCTCGCGCCGCTCATCGCCAAGAATGTCGGCGAGCAGCTTTTCGTTTTCCAGCACCACGGTGATGCTGGCAATGCCGGGGCTCTGGCGCAGGGCTTCGACCACGCGCAGCAGCATGGGCTTGCCCGCCAGCATCAGGCCTGCCTTGTGGGTGATGCCATAGGCCCGGGCCATGGGATCATCGGGACCGCGCCCGGCGGCCAGAACCACGGCATGCCATGGGCTGCGCGCCGCCATCACAGGGCCTTTTCGAAAACCCGGTAGGTCTTGTAGGGGACGCCGCCCAGAGTTTCGATGATGTTGCGGATGCGGGTATTGTCTTCGAGAATCCACGACAGTTCGCCGCCCTCGGCGCCGCGCCCCTTGTGGTGCTGGCGGGTGGTTTCGATGACGGCCAGCGCCAGCGACGAACCAATGAGACCGTCCTGGAATTTCTTTTTCACGCCCATCAGCGGCATGCGGCCGGTGCGCGGGCGCTTGCGGATCACCGCACGCGCCAGCTTCAGCCAGTTGAAGGGCAGGAGCCTGCCGTTCATGCCCGCGATCCATTCATTCAGGTTGGGCAGGGTGACGGCCATGGCGGCGGGTTCGCCCTTGTAGTCGGCAATGGCGACATAGCCGGGCTTGACCAGCAGCTTGATGTTGTTGCCCAGCACTTCGATCTCGCGCGGGGTGAAGGGCACGAAGTTCCAGTTCTGCGACCAGGCATCGTTGAAGATGTCCATGATGATGGCAAGGTCGCGCTTCAGGTGCTTCATGTCGATGGGGCGCACCGTGATGTCGGGCGAGGCCATGGCGCGGCGATAGACCTTGTCGAGCAGCGGCGGCAGGGGGCCGCGCGCATCATAGCTGTAGGCGATGACATCCTTGGCCTTGGTGTAGCCCTGTTCCTCTACCCGGCGCTGATAATAGGGCCGGGCGTGGCCCATCATCACGCTGGGCGGGGCGTCGAAACCGGCGATGAGCAGGCCGGTTTCGTCGTTGATGGAGAAGCTGAAGGGGCCCTGCACCCGTTTCATGCCGCGCTCTTTAAGCCAGTCCTCGGCGGCGGCGAAGAGGGCGGCGAAGATTTCCGCGTCGTCTTCGGCTTCGAGAAAACCGAACTGGCCGGTGGCGTCGGTGTAGCGCTCGAGATGGAGCCGGTCGATCTGGGCCGAGATGCGGCCCACGGCACGGCCATCGCGCTCGGCAAGGAAGAGCTGGGCTTCGGCGTGCTCGAAGTAGGGGTTCTTCCTGGCGCTGAGGTGCTCCAGACGTTCGATGAAAAGCTGGGGCACCCAGTGGGGATCGTCGTGATAGAGGGGAAAGGGCACCTTGAGGAAGGCGAGCTTGTCGGCCTTGCTGACGACGGGGCGGATGGTGAGGGTCACGACACGCTCCTCCGCCGGGCGGGGGTTCTGGCGGGTTTGGCCGCAGACTTGACATGGCTCCGCGCCGCCACACTGACCTTGCCGCCCTGCACCAGGTAGAGCCGGTCGGCGATGGCGGTCCAGGCCGGACGGTGGGTGATGGCGACAATGGTGTAACGGCCGCGCAGGCGCGAGATATTGGCGACGATCTCGGCTTCGACTTCGGGGTCGAGGGCGCTCGTGACCTCATCGAGGATGAGCAGGACCGGCTGGTGCACCAGGGCGCGGGCAAGCGAGATGCGCTGCCTCTGGCCGCCCGACAATTTGCCGCCCATTTCGCCCACCACCGTGTCGAGGCCATGGGGCAGGGAGGCGATGAAGCCCGTGGCCCCGGCCTGTTCCAGCGCGTTGCGGATGGCGTCTTCGGTGATGGCGGGATCGGCCAGCGTGATGTTGGCGCGGATGGTGTCGTGGAACAGCACCAGTTCCTGCGGCACATAGCCGATGCGGTGACGCCAGGCCTTGATGTCGATGGCATCGATGGGATTGTCGCCGATGAAGATCTGGCCCGCCTGCGGCAGATGCAGGCCGATGAGGAGGTCGATGAGGGTGGTCTTGCCCGCCCCCGACGGTCCCTGCAGGACGGTGATCTCGCCACTGGGGATGGCAAAATTGACATGACGCACCACGGGTTCCGCGCCATGGCCGAAGCTGACGTCGACGAAGCGCGCGCCGGAGGCCAGATGCGGTTCAACGCTCCCGGTCAGCACTTCCTTTTCCGATTCCGCGCGCGCGATCATTTCCTGGACCCTGATGTAGGGCCCCTCCATCTGGATGGCGTTGGTCAACTGCTTTTGAAATTTCGATACATTGGCGACAACCTGGATGAAGGCGATGCCGATCACCAGCATTTCCGGCAGGCTCTTGTGCCAATGGACGTGCATGAACCAGGCACCCGCGGCGACCATGGCGGCCACCAGCGCATCCGAACCATAGGCGACGCCGTGCTTGGCCAATTGCAGCGTCACCAGAGTCCGGCGCAGACGGCGCAATTGATTGCCAAGACCATCCAGCATAAGCCGGTAACGGTCCATGGATTTGAGGGCCTTGATGTTGTTGATCATGTCGACCATGGAACCGGTGAGTTCCGATTGCCGGTCGGATTGCTTGTAGCTGGAACGCTTGGACAGGCGCACCAGCCAGCCGGTGGCGAGAGTGACGACCAGGCCCGCCGCCATGCCCGCCAGCGCCACCCGCCAATCAACCAGAATGGCGATCGTGGCATAGGCTATAAGCTGAAAGCCGTTGGCTGCCAGGGCTGCGGCAAGATTATAGGCATCGCCGGCGCGCGTGGCATCATTGCTGATGGCATTGGCAAGCCGACCGCTGCGCTCGCCGCTGTAAAAACGCCAGCGCGCATTGAACACCGCGGCGATGAGGCGTTTGCGCAGGTTGATGGAGACGCGGGCTGCCGTCACCCCGGCATAGACCATGGCGGCGAAGGACAACAGGGCCCGCGCCACCATGAGAAAGACAATGACGGCAAGCATGGAGCCCACGGTGGGCGTGATGCCGAAACGCGCCATGCCGGCGCGGATCATCGCACCCACGCCGCTGCTGCCGGAATTCGGATCCAGGATGGCGGCGGCCGCCGGCAGAAGGGTCGTGATGCCAAGCGCTTCGGCCAGGCTGGCCAGGAACAAGCCCAGCAGCACCAGCCAGGGCCGGGTGCCTTCCGCCGTGAAGAAAATCTTGAGAACTTGCCGCATGCTGGGCAGAAAGGAGCCTGATGTTAAAGGGCGCGTGGTGCCGGGCGATGCATAAAGGTTTGGCGGCGCGAACTCAAGTGAGGCGGGAATGGCACAGGGCAGGGGGTTGAAACGGGCGCTGTTCCGGGCGGCATCGGTGACGCTGCTGCATCCCTTCTACCGGCAGGTGCGCGGCATGACCCTCGGCGTCCGGGTGGTGGTGCTGGAGCCGGAGGACGGCGCGGTGCTGCTGGTGCGCCATTCCTATGCGCCGGGCTGGATTTTTCCGGGCGGCGGGGTGGAGCGTGGCGAGGCCATCGCCGAAGCGGCGCGGCGCGAGGTGCGCGAGGAGGCGGGGATTGTGCCCGAGGGTGACATGGCGTTGCACGGCGTGTTCCTGAACGATGCGCAGTTTCGCGGCGACCACGTGGCGGTCCTTGTGGTGCGGGCATTCAGCCGACAGGCGTGGCAGCCCACGGCGGAAATCCGCGAGGCCCGGTTTTTCCCGGTGACGGCCCTGCCGGAGGGGGCGAGCGCCGGCACGGTGCGGCGCCTCGATGAAATACGCAAGGGGCTGCCGGCGGCGGAGCGCTGGTGAAGGCTTGACCCAGGGCGCGGCGCGGTCTATGCGCGGGCCATGACTTTCGCCCGGACCATGGCAGCGCGACGAGGCGCACGGCAGTTTTCCCTGCCCGTGTAACCGGTCCGTTTCCGCGCATCGTCTTGCGGCTGGCGGACCTTCCGCCCCCTTCCTTTCTCCGTGATGACATGAGCCCCTCCTTTTCTCCCCTGCCTGAAACGGCGGCTGACCGGCCCGCCATTGACGCCCTGCTGGACCAGAGCTTCGGCCTGTCGCGCCGGACCAAGGCCTCCTATCGCTTGCGCGAGGGAGGCGCGGCGGCCCCCGGCCTGTCGCTGGTGGTGCGGGATGGGGCCGACCTTCTGGGCTGCATCAGTTTCTGGCCGGTGAAGATCGGGCTTGCGGGCCACGACGCGCTGCTGCTGGGGCCCCTGGCGGTGGCCAAGGGCTTTCAGGGCAAGGGCCTGGGCCTGGGTTTGATGCGTCATGGCCTGGCCCTGGCGAAGGCGAAGGGCCATGGCCTCGTGGTGCTGGTGGGGGACTTGCCCTATTACGCGCGGGCGGGATTTCAGCGCCTGCCGCATGAGGCGATCCTGATGCCGGGGCCATTGGACCGGACGCGGTTTCTTTATCTGGAACTGCAACCGGGGGCGCTGGCTGGCGTGGCGGGCCTGATGCTGCCGCCGTGGCGTTACACCCAGATCCTGGAGCAACTTATTTGACTTTCGCCGATTCCGCCAAAAGTCAGGTTGCTCTAACGGCCCTCGCGCTGCCACAGGGCAGCCAAAGCCAGCAGCAGCACGGCCAGAGCCAGCAGGGTTGAGACCAGCGGCAGTTCCTTGACCGAGAGCGTGCGGGTCAGGCCATTGGCGCGCAGGCCCAGCCAATGGGGCCCGGCCATGGGGCGGCCCTTCGCCTGTGTCAGCGCGCGCGGCATGCCGTCCTCGAGCCAGAACAGGCCGCCGCCCGAGGCGTCCACCAGCGGCTTCATGAGGGCGGCGGTGGCGCGCAGGTCCATGGCCTCGCGCGTATCGCCACTGCCCAGTCCGGCGGCGGCGGTGAGCGTGCCATCGGACAGGCGCGCCATGCCGCTTTCCGAGACCGCCAGCACGGCGGTGAAGCGGCCGGGTCCGGCGGGTGCGAGTTTCACGGTCTCGGTCTTGCCGGAGGGCAGGGTCACGGTCACGTCGGCGGCCGTATCGGCCATGGTGCGGCGCTCGATCACGAGGTTCCGGCCCTGCTGCCGGGCCGAGAGTTTTTCCTCTTCCAGATCCGGCTCCTGCATCAGCCAGTGGGCGAGGCGGCGCAGCAATTCCATCTGCGGGCCGCCGCCGTCATAGCCCCGGCTCCACAGCCAGCCGTGGTCGGAGAGCAGTTCGGCCACGCGGCCCTTGCCGTGGCGCGACAGCACCAGCAGGGGGCGATCGCCCAGGCCATGCATGAGCACCTGGGCACCGGGCGCGGCGGGGGCGACATCGACGCTGCGGAACCAGCGGCCCCAGGCGGGCGGATCGCTTTCACTGCCGGGCAGGCCCTGGGTCACGGGATGGCGCTGGCCCGCCGCGGTCAGGCCGGGGCGGAAGGCTTCCTCGGTGACGCTGCCGGTGGCGGCGGTGGCCAGCACATCGGCCAGCGGTGAGTTATAGAGGCTCTCCGGGGTTTCCACTTCCGGCCCCGAGGCCACCAGCAGGGTGCCGCCCTGTTTCACATAGTCGGCGACATTCATGAGGTAGAGATCGGGCAGGACATCGCGCATGCGGTAACGGTCGAAGATGACGAGGTCGAAGTCCTTCAGCTTGTCGCCGAACAACTCGCCAGTGGGAAAGGGAATGAGGGCGAGTTCGGAACTGGGGGTGGGGTCAAGCCCGTCGCTGGAGCGCAGGATGGTGAAGTGGATGAGGTCGACGGCGGTGTCGGACTTGAGCAGGCTGCGCCAGACGCGTTCGCCCGCGTGGGGCTGGCCGGAGACCAGCAATACCTTCAGCCGGTCGCGCACCCCCTGCACCGCGAGGATGGCGCGGTTGTTGGCGGTGGTGAGTTCATGGGCGAGGGGGGGCGCCTCGATCTCGATGATGGTTTCCCCGGCGTGGTCGAGGGTGAAGGCATGGTCGACGCTCTGGCCCGGCGCCACGGTGAGCGTCTCGGGCGTGCCGCCGTCGCGGCGCAGGGTGACGGTGACGGGCTGGCTTGCTGCCCCCGCGCCGTCATCGACATGGAAGCGCAGGTGCTGTTCCTTGCCGGTGATGGCAAAGCGCGGGGCTTCATCGACCACCACGCGGCGGTCAATCTCGGCGCGGCTGCCGGTGAGGATTGTGTGCAGCGGCCCATGCGCCGCCAGCGGCTTCACGTCACCCGGCACGTCATGGACCGCGCCATCGGTGATGAAGACGGCCCCGGCGAAGCGTTCCGGCGGGATGTCGGCCAGCACCCGCTCCAGCCCGGCGATGAGGCGGGTGCCGCTCTGGGCCGCGTCGGGGCCCGAGCGCACGGTGATGGTGCGCAATTCCGTATTGCCCAGGGCCTTCACCTGACTGGTGAGGGCGGCCAGCGCTGCTTTGCTCTGGGCCGGGCGCAGGCCCGCCTGCTGGCTCTGGCTGTCATCGACCACGGCCACCACGATGTCAGGAATGGGCTGACGCTCCTCCTGGCGGAGGCCGGGGTTCAGCAGCGCGGCAAAGAGCAGGGCCAGCGTCAGGGCGCGCAGGCCCCAGCCACGCCGCCGATGCCAGATCATGAGGGCGAGCAGCGCCAGGCCCGCCAGCGCCAGAAGGGCAAGGGCGGGCGGCGGCAGGAAGGGCGCGAATTTCAGGCTCCAGCCGCTCATTGGCCGAGCCTCTGCAGGATGGTGTCGAGGTGAACCTGATCGGCCTTGTAGTTGCCGGTCAGGGCATACATGACGATGTTGACGCCGCTGCGCCAGGCCATCTCGCGCTGCTCGTCGCCGCCGGGGCTGACGGCATAGGGGCTGTTGCCCTGATCGTCCAGCGCCCAGGCGGCGGCATAGTCGTTGCTGCCGATGAGCACGGGGCTGACGCCATCGCCCGCCGGTGCGGCGGCATTGGCATCGGTGTCCTGCTGCTCCACCCAGAGCTGGCCCGCGGCGCTGCGGCCCGGAAAGGCCTTCAGCAAATAGAAGCTGCGGGTGAGGACATGGGCGGCGGGCACGGGCTGCACGGGCGGCAGGTCAAGGCCGGCGGTGATGCCGCGGAGCGCCACTCCTGCCGCTGTCTGGCCGCCGAGCTGGTCGGTGAGGCCGTCATCGCGCAGGTCGAAGAAGATGGTGCCGCCCTGCTTCATATAGGCGGCAAGGCGGGCCGTGGCGGCGGCGGAGGGGGCTTGGGTCGCGGCGGTGATGGGCCAATAGAGCAGGGGAAAGAAGGCGAGGTCGTCGCGCTCGACATCGACCGCCATGGGTTCCGCCAGATTGACCGAGGTGCGGTCGCGCAGGATGAAACCGAGACCGGTGAGGCCCGCCTTGCTGGCAGCATCGGCGGCGGCATCGCCGGTCGCGACATAGGCCAGGCGGGTTTCCAGACTGGCCTGACGGGCGAAATCATCCGTGGTCTGAGCATTTATGGGTGGCGCGGGCAGCCAGAGCAGCAGCAGGATGATGGCCGCCCCGGCGCCGCGACGATGGAGCGCCCCGCCGAGCCAGAGGCTCGCCAGCATGTCGGCGAGAAAAACGAGGAAGGCGGCGATGAACAGGGCGGGGGCGAAGGAGCGGCGCGGCGCTTCGGCATAGGAGAGCGTCTTCACCCCGGCAGGAAGCCCCGCCATGGGCGCGAGATCGGCGGCGGCGGGGGCGAGATTGATGGCGCGCTCCTCGGCCCCGCGCGCGTAAAGGCCGGGCGGGGTCCGGGGCGACGCCGTGGCGCGGTCGAAGTCGGCCAGGGCAATGGGGGCGATGGCGGGATCGGGCGGCACGAGATCGCCGAAGCCGTTCATCAGGCTGGCGGGGGTGAAGCTCGCGGCGCTGGCGGGGCCGGACACCGTGTCGCCGCTGCCCGCCGCCGGGGCCATGTCGACGAGCTTCTGCATCATGTCCACAAAGAGGCCGGAGAGCGGCAGGTTCGACCAGTCGGCATTGGGCGTGGTGTGAACCAGAACGATGAGGCCCTTGCCGCGCGGGGCGGCGGTGATGAGCGGCGTGCCATCGGCGAGGCTGGCCCAGGTATGGTGGGCGAGGTCATTGGTGGGTTCGGCCAGAACCTGCTGGCGCACGCTGACCTTGGGATCGGGTGCCAGACCGGCGAAGGGGCTGGATTCGGCAAAGGGCTGGAGCGCCTGGGGCTGTTCCCAGCTGAGGCTGGAGCCGAGGGCGCGGCCGCCCTGACGCAGCACCACGGGCACCAGAGAATCGCTGGCGGCGGCAAGGCGGGGACCGGCGAAGCGCAGCAGCAGACCGCCCTTTTCCACCCAGTCGCCGACCGCGCCCTGAACCTCCTCCGGCAGCACCCCGACATCGGCCAGCACCAGCATGGAGAGGCCGCTGGTCAACTGGCCCCGGAGATCCCCGGCGGCCTTGGGCCGGCTGAGTTCGGCAAAGGGCTCCAGCGCGGCGGAAACGTAATGCAGGGGCGAGAGCAGGGGCTGGGACTGTTCCTGCGTGGCGGAGGAGAGGAGGGCCACGGTGCGGCGCTTCGTGCGGTCGTCGAAGAGGTGGCGGGCAGCGGCGTGATTTTCACCGGAGAGTGAGGCGGAGCGCAGGGTGTTGCGCAGTTCCAGCGGCAGGTCGAGGCTGGCGGGGGCGCTGGCCGCGCCGGGGGCGAAGACAGCGCTGGCTTCGCCGAGCGGCAGGCCCTTGGCGGACCGGGCGATGAGGCGCGCGGTGGCGGAACCGGCGGCGGGGTCGCGCAGGATGGTGAAGGACACACCGGCGTCGGTCAGTCTGGGCGAAGCGAGGGCCAGCGGCGAGCGGCCGGGCTGGCCGACCGCAAGGCGATTGCCGGGGTGGAGCGCAAGCAGGCCCGCGGCGAAGGCCGTGGCGCTGCCGCTGTCGCGGCCATCGCTGAGCCAGATGATATCCTGGGCGGATGTGCTGACGGATTTGAGCTGATCGAGCAGGGCGGGCCGGTCGGTGGCGAGGGCGCGGGGGACCAAAGTGCGGGCGCGGGCGGCGGCGGCGGGCGCGGCCAGCGCCGCCAGGTTCTGGGCCGGGCCGGGGGCGGTCGTCGCCAGCATCACGGTGCGCGCCTGATCATCGGCGGCGCTGATGAGCGTGAGCAGTTTTGCTTCCGTCTGATCCCAGGTGGCGGCGGCGGCCCAGCCGTCATCGACCACGATGAGCATGGGCAGGGCGGATGTCTCCTCGCCGGTCTTTGGGGCCATGACCGGCGTGGCGACGGCAAGGATGACGGCGGCGGCCAGCGCCAGGCGCAAGAGCAGCAGCCACCACGGGGTCTTGTCCGGGGTTTCCTCGCGGTTCACCAGTTCAAGGAGAAGGCGCAGCGGCGGAAAGCGGACGGTCTTGGGTTTGGGCGGGGTGAAGCGCAGGAGCCACCACAGCACCGGCAGGGCGAAGAGCGCCAGAAGAGCGAGCGGATTGAGGAAGGTGAGGGCGCTCATGCGGGCACTCCGGCGGCGGGCAGGCGCTGGCCGATGAGGCCGTGCAGCGCCAGCAGTGTTACGGCGGGGGCACGGTCGGTGTGGTGCAGGGTGAAGCTGAAGCCGAGGCGGCGGGCGAGAGCGCGCACCGCGTCGCGCTGTTCGGCAAACTTCGCCACATAGGCCGCGCGCAGGGCTTCGGCCCGGCCCGCCAGCAGGCGCTGCGGCGTGTCCAGGCCCAGGAATTCCGTGCGCCCGTCAAAGGGCAGGGTTTCCTCCGCCGGGTCGGTGATCTGGAGCAGATGGCCCTTCACCCCTTGCGCGGCAAGCGGCGTCAGGGCCGCTTCGATGGCGGGCAGGGGATCGAGAAAATCGGCGGCGATGAGCAGGGCCGAAGCGCGGGACAGCCGGGCCTGCGGCGGCAGGGGCGCGGGCGGCGCGGCCAGCATCGCACTGGCCACGCGCGGCAAGCCGGCGCGGGAGATAACCGGCCCCTCGCCGCCGAGCAGGCCCAGTCGTTCATGGCCCTCCAGCGCCAGGAAACCGGCGGCAAGGGACAGCAGCAGGGCGCGCTGGCGCTTGCTGTCGCGGGCGAGGTGCGAGGCATAGTCCATGCGCGGCGACGAGGCGGGCCAGAGCCAGAGCGTGTTGGCGGCCTCCCACTCGTTCTCGCGGATGAAGAGGCGCGCGGCCCTGGCACTGCGCCGCCAGTCGATGCGCTGGGTGGAATCGCCGAAGCCATAGGGGCGGAACTGCCAGAAGGCATCGCCCGGCCCGGCGCGGCGGCGGCCATGCTGGCCCAGCATGATGGCCTGGGCCAGCCGCTCCGCCGCCACCAGCAGGGCGGGCAGGTCGCCCGCCGCCTGTTCGGCGGCGCGGGCCTGATGAAGGCTGTGGGCCGTGGCGCGCATGGGGGATCAGGCGAGGGCGGCGGCCAGTCCGGCGATGACATCGGCCACGGTCTTGCCATCGGCGCGGGCGGCGAAGGTCAGCGCCATGCGGTGACGCAGCACCGGGGCGAGTAGGGCCGCCACATCATCGAGCGAGGGCGACAGCCGGCCCTGCAGCAGGGCGCGGGCACGGGCGCCCAGCATCAGGGCCTGGGCGGCGCGCGGCGACGGACCCCAGGCGACGAGGCGGTTCACCTCGGAGGTGGCGTCGGGACCGGGGCGGGGGCTGCGCACCACGCGCAGGATGGCCTCCACCACCTGCTCGCCCACCGGCATCTGGCGCACCAGCCCCTGCGCGGCTTCAAGATCGGCGGCGGTGAGGGCGGCGGCGGCGGGCGCTTCGGCGGCGCTGGTGGTTTCGATCATCAGGCGGCGTTCGGCATCCTTGGAGGGATAGGGCACCTGGATTTCCAGCAGGAAGCGGTCGAGCTGGGCCTCGGGCAGGGGATAGGTGCCCTCCTGCTCGATGGGGTTCTGGGTGGCCAGCACATGGAAGGGCCGGGGCAGGTCGTGGCGCTGGCCCGCCACGGTGATGTGGTGTTCCTGCATGGCCTGCAACAGGGCCGACTGGGTGCGGGGCGAGGCGCGGTTGATCTCGTCCGCCATGAGCAACTGGCAGAACACCGGACCCGGCACGAAGCGGAAGGCGCGGCTGCCCCTGACGTCCTCGTCGAGGATCTCGCTGCCGGTGATGTCGGCGGGCATGAGATCCGGGGTGAACTGGATGCGCTTCTCGTCGAGGCCGAGCACGGTGCCGAGACTGGCCACCAGCTTGGTCTTGGCGAGACCCGGTGCCCCCACCAGCAGGGCATGGCCGCCCGCCAGCAGGGCGATCAGCGCCTCATCGATGACCTGTTCCTGACCGAAGATGATCTGGCCGATGTTGGCGCGGGCCCTGGCCAGTTGCCCGGCGGCGCGTTCCATGCGGTTGATGACGAGGCTGGCGGTGTCTGCGGACATGGTGTTCAACTCAATTCTGCCCTATCTCTGGCGGCGTGCTGCTTATAGGCCGTTCATCGGCAATGAGAATGGCCTAAAAGAGGCATCGCACAAGCGCGGTGGAGCAAGATGGTGAAGGCGCAAAAGGGCGGCGACGCGGCGGGATTGCTCAAGGGCATGAAACCCGGCGCACGGGCCACGCCCGAGCAGTGGAATCCCCCCTTCTGCGGCGACATCGACATGCGGATCGCGGGTGACGGCACATGGTTCTACTGCGGCTCGCCCATTGGCCGGGCGCCGCTGGTGAAATTGTTCGCCGCGGTGCTCAGGCGCGAGGGAGACAAATATTTTCTGGTGACCCCGGTGGAGAAGGTGGGCATCCGGGTGGAGGATGCCGCCTTCATGGCGATCAGGCTGCGGGTGGCGGGCGCGGGCGAGGACCAGAGCCTCACCTTTGAAACCAATGTGGATGACGCGGTGACGGCGGGAGCGGACCACCCCCTGCGCTTTGCCCCGTCGGGGGAGGGGCTGAAGCCCTATGTGATGGTGCGGGCTGGGCTGGAGGCGCTGGTGACGCGCAGCCTCTATTACGAGCTGGTGCAACTGGGCTGTGTGGTGGACGGCTGGTTCGGCGTGTGGTCATCGGGCCGCTTCTTTGCCATGCAGCGGGCAAGCGAGATTGGCCTGGATGGCTGAGGCTTTGTTCACCGAGGCGGAGGTGCGGGCGCGGGCGGGGCGGCTCAGGCCCACGCCGCCCGATGTGACAGGCTTTTCCGACGATGATCTCAACCCGGCGGCGCGGATGATCGCGCCGGGCGAGACGCCCAGGCCCGCCGCCGTGCTGGTGCCGCTCATTCTGCGGCGGCCGGAGCTGACGGTGCTCCTGACCCGGCGCACGGCCCAGATGGCCAGACATGCCGGACAGGTGGCCTTTCCCGGCGGCCGGCTGGATGCGGGGGAGACGGCGGTGATGGCGGCATTGCGCGAGGCGGAGGAGGAGACCGGGCTGGCGCGCACCTTCGTGGAGACGCTTGGCTTTCTCGATGCCTATCACACGGTGACGAATTATTTCGTCACCCCCGTGGTGGCGCTGGTGCGTGAAGGCTTCACCCTGTCGCCCCACGGCGGCGAAGTGGACGAGGTCTTCGAGGTGCCGTTGCGCTTCCTGATGACGCCCGCCAACCACCAGCAGCATTCACGCGACTGGAACGG
>CALMUW010000112.1 GCA_937872985.1 uncultured Alphaproteobacteria bacterium | reverse complement strand
CCTGACTTTTGCTGGACTCAGCAAAAGTCAGATAAGTTGCTCGCCATCAAGAAATTAAGCAACCTGACTTTTGCTGGGACCAGCAAAAGTCAGATAAGTTGCTCGCCATCAAGAAGACAGAGTGGTGGCTTTGAGCCATCAAAGCCAAAACCACTCTTGGCGCCATGACTTAGCTCAGGCCGCCTTGGCGCCGTAATACAGGGTGGAGACGTGCTGGGCTTCCGCGAAGAACAGCCAGCGCTCGACCATGGTGGCCGCCAGCGCCACCGCCGCCGCCGCCAGTGAAACAAGCGGGGCCTTCAGGCTGAGCAGCAGCAGCAGGATGGCGGCGATGAGCAGCGCAATGGCCATGAAGCGCAGGCCCGCGCCATGTTTGCGCGCCACCGCATAGCCCATTTCCTTCTGCACGAAGTTGATGGCGGTGTGCGGCACCTCCCATTGCGACACCTGGCCGATGCGGCCCAGGCCCGTGGCGGCCTCGATGGTGTGCTTGCGCGGGGCGGCATCAATCGCCCGCCAGTAGAGCGCCTTGAGCAGCGCCGCCACACCCAGCGCCGCCACCGCCAGCCACACCTGAAACGGCTGAAACCGTCCAAAGACCGCCGCCAGCGCCGTCAGCACCGCAGCCCCCGTGGCCAGCCCCAGCGCCAGATAGACCGGCGCGGTGAGGCTCTGATGCCAGGCGCGGATGGTCTTCAGGCTGGCGTAGATCTGCGCCGTGCAATAGACCGTGATCGCGCACATGACAGCGGTGATGATGCCCAGCGGCGCAATCCACTGCGGAGCCTCGTAGAGGCCGGACCATACCGCGCCGAAGGCCAGCGCCGGCAGGAAGGTCAATACCGCCGCCACGCCCTCGCGCGACAGCCACGACGAGCGCCACTGCGAGAAGGCGCGCCAGGCCCGCTCCGGACGACCGAGATGAAAGGTCGACGACAAGAGACCGACGGTGATGAGGCCGAGGGCCACCACCATGGCCGTCAGCCCGAAGGCCAGCGACGACGCCTGGCCATGGCGCGCCGCCGCCAGGCCCAGCAGCGCCAGAAGCCCATAGCCCGCGCCGGAGGCCGTGGTGAACAGAATGACCGAATAGGCGGGATGCATTATCTCTTGCCCCTGCTTTTGCTTTTCACTGCGGCCACGGTCTTCTTCACGCCGCGCTTCACCGCTGCAACACCGCGCGTCGGCAGGGTTGCCTTTGGTTTTGTGGCCGCGACCTTGCCCGACAGCAAACCGTCCGCCCATTGGAACAGGCGGTCCATGGCCGAGCCGTCGCCCTGCGGCAGCACCTCCGGTGCCAGCGTCGTGCCATCGCGCCGCGCCCGCGGCGGCAGGTAGCGGTTCACCGGCTTGTAGTCCATCTCCGGCAACAGCGGGAAACCGCCGCGCGCCGCCACCAGTTGCGACACGGCAGACTGCGGATCACCGAGATCGCCGAAGTGCCGCGCCCCTGCCGGGCAGGCGCGCACACAGGCCGGAATGCGGTCCTCGGGCAGGAAGTTCTGGTTATAGATGCGATCGACGCACAGGGTGCATTTCTTCATCACCCCCTGCACCTCGTCATATTCGCGCGCGCCATAGGGGCAGGCCCAGGAACAGAGTTTGCAGCCGATGCACATGTCCGGGTTGACCAGCACAATGCCGTCCTCGGCCCGCTTGTAGGAGGCCCCCGTGGGGCAGACGGTGACGCAGGCCGGCGTCTCGCAATGCAGGCACGAGCGCGGGAAATGCACGATGCGCGACTGCGCCTGCCCCTTCTCCTTCACCTCATAGCCGTGAATGCGGTTCAGCCAGGAGCCGGAATGGTCCGCCCCCCGCGTGTCCCAATCGTTCAGTGGCGCGGAATAGCCTTGGGTGTTCCACTCCTTGCAGGAGGTGGCGCAGGCCTGACAGCCCACGCAGGTGTCGAGGTCGATGACCAGACCCAGCTTCTTCTGGCCGGGCCGTGTGGTGTCAGGCAGAGTGGTCATGCCGTCCTCCCGATGCCGGTCAGGGTGTGGAATTGCGGATGGCTGCTCTCGCTCTGATCCTCGGCCCGCGCCACCTGCACCTTCAGGTCATACCAGGCCGCCTGCCCGGTGACGGGATCGCTGTTGGAATAGCGATAGCCGCCGCCGCGCTCCGGCAGCAGTTCCGAGATGAGGTGATTGAGCAGGAAACCCTGCTTGGCTTCCGGCGCGTCAGGGTCCAGCGCCCAGGCGCCGGAACGCTTGCCAATGGCATTCCAGGTCCAGACCGTTCCCGGCTCCACCCCGTCCATCAGCCTGGCCTGCGCCCGGATCTGGCCGTGATGTGAGGTCACCGTCACCCAGTCGCCATCGGCGATGCCGCGCGCGGCGGCGGTCTCGCGCGCCATGTACAGCCAGTTGCGCCCCAGGATTTGCCGGAGCCAGTCGTTCTGCGAACCCCAGGAGTGATACATGGCCATGGGCCGCTGCGTCACCGCATGCAGCGGGAAGTCTTCCGCCTTCACCATCTCGCCCTCGAAGGGCGCATACCAGAAGGGCAGGGGATCGAAATGGGCGTGAATGCGCTCGCGATGCTCCGTGGGCGGAACGATTTTCCCATGCCCTTCCGCCGCCAGCCGGAACTTCTGGAAAGGCTCGCTGTAAAGCTGGAAGATGATGGGTTCGGCCTTGCCCAGGAACCCGAAGCCCACGGCCCAGTCCAGATAATCCCGGTTCACATGCTTGTAGTATTTCATGTGCTCGGGGAATTCCTGGAACCAGTGGCAGCCGTGCTCGATGTAGCGCTTGAGCTGGTCGGGATTGGGCGCACCCTTGCCTGCGGCCGTGCCGTCGGCACCGCGCCAGCCGGCCAATGGCCCCACCCCCGGCGCGCGCTCGTGGTTCACGATGTAGTCGGCATAGCCGCCGGGATAACGCGGCGACCCGTCTTCCTTCACCATGCCGTTAAGGCCGAGCCGCGCGCCCAGGTCCAGCAGAACGGTCTGGAAGGGGCGCACGTCGCGGTCCGGCTCCACCACCGGCTGGCGGATGGAATCCGCCGGTCCGTCCGGCTCGGAAATGGGCCGGTCCAGAAGCGAAATGCAGTCCCAGCGTTCCAGATAGGTGGTATCGGGCAGAACCAGGTCGGCATAATAGACCATCTCCGACTGATAGCTGTCGGCATAGATGATCTTGGGGATCACATAGTCCCCCGTCTTCTCGTCCCTGGCGGTGAGATACTTGAGCGTGTCCGGCACATTCATGGCCGAGTTCCAGCTCATGTTGGCCATGTACATGAACAGCACGTCGATGCCGTAGGGGTCGCGCTGGCCCGCATTGGTGATGACCATATGCATGAGGCCATGGGCCGCCATGGGCGCATCCCAGGAATAGGCCTTGTCCAGCCGCTGCGGCGTGCCCTTGTCGTCGATCAGCAGGTCTTCCGGGGCCGTGACGAAGCCCAGAGGCGGACCCGGCAGCGCCGTGTTGGGCTTCACCTGGCCGGGTTTGCCCGTGGGCTTGAGATGCGGCGGAATGGGCTTGGGATAGGGCGACTTGTAGCGGTAGCCGCCCGGCACATCGATGGTGCCCAAAAGGATTTGCAGGATGTGGATCATCCGGCAGGTGTGAAAGCCATTGGAGTGGGCCGAGATGCCGCGCATGCCGTGCATGGACACGGGCCGGCCCACCATCTTGTCATGCTTGCGCCCCAGATGGTCCGTCCACGGCACATCAAGCGTTATGGCCTCGTCAAAGGCCACGCGCGCCAGCTCGGCGGCAATGCGCTTGATATCGGCGGCGGCAACCCCGCAACGCTCGGCCACCGCCTCCGGCTTCCAGTCGTCAGCGAGGAAGCGTTCCGCCAGCAGCGTGAAGGAAGTCACGACCTTGCGGCCATCCTTCAGCTTGAAGCGGCCCATCAGCGCCGGCTCCGCCCTGGCGTCCATGGGGCTTGCCGTGGCCTTCTTCGCCGCGTCCCACACCAGCGCCTCACCCGCCTTGTCGCGCGCCAGCAAGCCGTGATCGGCTTTGCCGGGGTTTTCGATGACCAGCCAGGGCGCATTGGTGAAGCGCGTCAGATATTCGCCGTCGATCTTCTGTGCCGCCAGGAGTTCGTGGATCAGCGCGCCCACGAACAATCCGTCCGTGCCCGGACGAATTCCCACCCACTCATCGGCGATGGCCGAATAGCCGGTGCGGATGGGGTTGACCGAGACGAACTTGGCCCCCCGGCCCTTGAGCTTGCCCAGCCCCATCTTGATGGGGTTGGAGCCATGATCCTCGGCCACGCCGAAGAGCATGAAATATTTCGTGTGCTTCCAGTCCGGCTCACCGAATTCCCAGAAGGCGCCGCCAAAGGTGTAAAGACCCGCCGCCGCCATGTTCACCGAACAGAAGCCGCCATGGGCCGCATAGTTGGGCGTGCCGAATTGCGTCGCCCACCAGCCCGTGACCCCCTGGCTCTGGTCGCGGCCCGTGAAGAAGGCCAGCTTTTTGGGGTCCTTCGCCCGCACGTCGGACAGCCACGTCGTGGCCAGCGCCAGCGCCTCGTCCCATTCGATTTCCTTGAACTCACCCTTGCCGCGCTCGCCCACGCGCAACAGCGGCTTGGCCAGCCGCGCCGGGGAGTAATGCTGCTTGATGCCGGAGGAACCCTTGCCGCAGATCACACCCTTGTTCACCGGGTGTTCGCGGTTGCCCTCGATATAGGTGACGCGGCCATCCTTCAGATAGACCTTGATGCCACAGCGGCAGGCGCACATGTAGCAGGTGGTGGTCTTGATCTCGTCCCAGGTCTTGGGCGAACGCGCAACAACCGGTTCAGCACTCATGCGGCAAGCTCCATCCCGCCGCGATCGCGGATCACCTGTGCCATTGTTCCTCCCAGCCATTGGCTGATTATTCGTTGCGGCGAATATGAGCGATTATGCATGGGCGCGCAAGCGAAAGGGCCTGCAAACCTTTGGCCAAGGGAACTCGGAGCCCAGCGCCACGTTATTGGCCTATCCGGTTTATTAGAAGCCAAATTTTACCCATGGGAGGTGATGTTATGTTGCGCCAAATTTCCCTTTTGGCCGCTGCGGCCCTCCTCGGCATTTCCCCGGCGCTGGCCGAGGGACCTTCAGTCCCCGCCGTTGATGTGAAAACCCTCACCGCCCCGGATATCAGCGCCGCACCCGCCACGCCCGATGGCGACATGATCCGCTATGGCCATCGGCTCATCACCGAGACCTTTGCCGTCATTGGCCCGGAAGTGTCTGACCCCGTCATGCGTTATGCCGGCAATAATCTTTCCTGCCAGAGCTTCCATGTGAACGCTGCCAGTCAGCCCTATGCCATGCCCTTCGCCGGCATCTGGGGGCAGTTTCCGCAATACCGCGGGCGCGAGGGCCGGGTCTCGACCATGGAAGACCGCATCAACGGTTGTATGGAACGCTCCATGAACGGCAAGGCCCTGCCGCTCGCCTCGCGCGAGATGATTGCCATCATGGCCTACATCAAGTTCATGTCGCAGGCGGTGCCCGTAGGTGCCAGGCTCACTGGCGCGGGCACGCTGGCCATCAGGGAACCGGACCGCGCCGCTGACCCCAAACGTGGCGCAGACATCTTTGCCGCCAATTGCGTGGTCTGCCACCAGGCCGATGGCCAGGGCCAGCGCAATGGCGAAAAGGGTGACGCCAAGGGCTATCTTTATCCGCCGCTCTGGGGCCCGGACAGTTTCAACAATGGCGCGGGCACCGGGCGGTTGCTGACGGCGGCGGCCTTCATCAAGGCCAACATGCCCCTTGGCACCACCTGGGAAAACTCGGTCCTGTCCGACGAGGACGCCTATGACGTGGCGGCTTACGTCATCAGTCATGATCGGCCGGCGAAGCCCGGTCTGGACAAGGATTACCCCACACTCACCCAGAAGCCGGTGGACGCGCCCTATGGCCCCTATGCCGATACCCTGCCACCGGAGCAGCACAAGTTCGGTCCCTTCGGCCCCATCCGTGCCGCCATCAAGGCGCTGACCGCAAAGCCGGCGCAATAGGCATGGGCGGATTGATCAAGGCGTGACCGCCACGGCCCGTGCGGCATGAGTCAGACGCGCACCGGCGCTTTGCCGAAGCGTTCGTCGAAGGCATAGCCCATGCCCCGGACCGTGCGGATGGGATCCGACTCGCGCCCGCGCTGCAGCGACTTGCGCAGGCGCCCCACATGCACATCCACCGTGCGCTCATCCACGTAGATGTCGCGTCCCCACACGGCATCGAGCAATTGCGCCCGCGAATAGACCCGGCCCGGCGTCTGCATCAGGTGTTCCAGCAGGCGAAACTCGGTCGGCGACAGATTGACATCGCGCCGGTTGCGCGAGACGCGCCGCGCCACCCGGTCGAGCGCAATGTCACCGATCGTCAGCACATCAGCCACGGCATCCGGATTCACCCGGCGCAGCACGGTGCGCGCCCGCGCCAGAAGCTCCGGCACCGAGAAGGGCTTCACCACATAGTCGTCGGCACCCATGGCAAGGCCGCGGATCTTCTCCGCCTCCTCGCCGCGCGCCGTCAGCATGATGACGGGAATGCCACGCGTTTCGGGCCTGGCGCGTAACAGGCGGCACACTTCGATGCCGGAAATGCCCGGCAGCATCCAGTCGAGGATGATGAGGTCGGGCCGTTCCTCCTGAACCAGACGGGCCACATCCTCGCCCTGCGCCGTCTGGCGCACCCGGAAACCCTCTGCCGAGAAATTATAGGACAAGAGGATTTGCAGCGGTTCTTCGTCTTCGACGATGAGCAGCGAGGCGCTCATGCAATGCTCCTTACACCGGCGTCAGGCTGGTCGTGTCCTTCTTGGGGCGTTCGCCCGTCAGCACGCTGCCATGCACGAGGTAGTGGATGTTCTCGGCGATGTTGGTCGTATGATCGCCGATGCGCTCCATGTTTTTCGCGCCAAACAGCAGGTGCGTGCACATGCCGATGAGGCGTGGGTCCTCCATCATGTAGGTCAGAAGTTCGCGGAAGATCGAGGTGTAGAGCGCGTCGAGTTCCTCATCGGCGTGCCACACCGCCAGCGCCCGGCCGGCATCGCCGGCGGCATAGGCGTCGAGCACCGCCTGCAATTGGTCCTGTGCCAGACGGCCCATGCGCGCCAGTCCGGTCATCAGCTTGCGCGGCAGGGCTTCCGACACGGCATGCGTGCGCTTCGCCGTATTCTTGGCCAGGTCGCCGATGCGCTCGAGGTCCGAGGCAATGCGGATCGCCACGATGATCTCGCGCAGGTCACGCGCCATGGGCTGGCGCTTGGCGATGGTGAGAATGGCCTTCTCCTCCACCTCGCGCTCCAGCGCATCAATCTTCTCGTCATCGGCAATGACCTGATCGGCAAGCTTGCCGTCGCGCCGCGACAGGGCGTCAGTGGCCCGCGCCAGCTGCTCCTCGGCCAGCCCGCCCATGCGCGCCAGCAGGGTCTTCAGCGCACCAAGATCCTCGTCATAGGCTTTGTATGTATGGTCGGTCATGCTGTGTCCTATCCGAAGCGGCCGGTGATGTAGTCCTGGGTGCGCGGGTCGCGCGGGGCGGTGAAGATCTTATCCGTATCACCGAATTCCACCAGCGTGCCCAGGTGGAAAAACGCCGTCAACTGCGACACGCGCGCCGCCTGCTGCATGGAGTGGGTCACGATGACGATGCAATAGTTCTGGCGCAATTCGTCAATCAACTCCTCGATCTTCGCGGTCGCAATGGGATCCAGCGCCGAGCACGGCTCATCCATCAGGATCACTTCCGGGTTCACCGCAATGGCCCGCGCGATGCACAGGCGTTGCTGCTGGCCGCCGGACAATCCAGTGCCCGGCTGGTGCAACCGGTCCTTCACCTCTTCGAACAGCCCGGCCTTCTTCAGGCTTTCCACCACGCGCTCTTCAAGGTCGGTCGTGCTGGCGGTGAGGCCGTGAATGCGCGGGCCATAGGCCACATTCTCGAAGATGGACTTGGGGAAGGGATTGGGCTTCTGGAACACCATGCCCACATGGCTGCGCAATTGCACCGGGTCCACGTCGCGGCCGTTGATGTTGCGGCCATCGAGCGTGATGTCGCCGGTCATGCGGCAGGACGGAATGGTGTCGTTCATCCGGTTCAGCGCGCGCAGGAAGGTGGACTTGCCACAGCCCGAAGGCCCGATGAAGGAGGAAACCGCACGGTCGGGAATGGTGATCGACAGATCCTTGATGGCATGCTTGTCGCCGTAGTGGATGTTGACGCCGCGCGCCGCCATCTTCTCCGGGCGCTCCGCCAGAATGCGCACCGGCGCGGGCGCGGGCTGAACGGAAGAAATCTGGTTCATCACAACTCCTACCACCGCCGCTCGAAGCGGTTGCGCAGATAAATGGCCAAGGCATTGGCGGCGAACAGCACGGCGATGAGCACCAGGATGGCCGCCGCCGTCTTTGACCGGAACGCCAGCTCCGGCAGATCGGACCAGAGATAGATTTGCACCGGCAGCACGGTGGCGGCCTCGGTGATGCCCCGGGGGACATCCGCGATGAAGGCCACCATGCCGATCATCAAAAGCGGTGCCGTCTCGCCGAAGGCCCGCGCCATACCGAGAATGGCCCCGGTCAGGATGCCGGGCAGAGCCAGGGGTAGCACATGGTGAAACACCGCCTGCTGTTCGGAGGCGCCAACGCCCAGGGCCGCTTCCTTGATGGAGGGCGGCACGGCCTTCAGCGCGGCCCGCGCCGCAATGATGATGGTGGGCAAGACCAGGAGGGACAGCACGAGCCCGCCAACGAGAGGCGAGGACCGGGGCAGGCCGAAGACATTGAGAAACATGGCCAGACCGAGCAGTCCGAAGATGATGGAGGGCACCGCGGCGAGATTGTTGATGTTCACCTCGATGAAATCGGTGAAGCGGTTCTTGGGGGCAAATTCCTCAAGATAAACCGCCGCCGCCACACCGAAGACAAGGCCGAGGCCAAGCGCCACCGCCACCGTGAGAAGCGAACCGATGAGCGCGCCCCTGAGGCCTGCCTGTTCGGCCTCGCGCGAGTCGCCATTGCTGAAGAAGCGCCAGGCAAAGGCGCGCGTGACCGGCAATTTTTCGGTCAGCGCGGTGATCGCCGTGGCATCGGCCAGAGGGGCAATGCCCTTCAGGTGCAGGTCCGCCGTATCGGACAGCAGCAGGTCGGCGGTGATGGTCTTGCCGGAAAGGCCAGGGTCTGCCGCCAGTTGCCGCGCCACCTGGGTCTCGCCATCGCGGGAGAAGAGCGCCAGCACGGCCTTGCGCTGGCTGCGCGACTGCGCCTCCGGGAACTGGGCGAGAATGGCGTCCTTCACCAGGCCGTCGAAATCGCCCGCCGCAGCCCGCGCGGGATCGATGGCGACCGGCAGGGCCACCCGATGTTCAAGGAAGGCAGGCCAGCCCTTGGCCGCGACATCCCATAAAAGGAAGGCCAAAAACAGCGTGGTCAGCGCCAGCGCGGCCGCACCATAGCGGCGGAACCGGGCCTCGGCGGCGCGCCGCCTGGCCAACAGGGAATTTCGGGCGGAGAGATCAGTCATAATGCTGCCGGTATTTGCGGACGAGGCGCAGGGCCGCGATGTTGAGCGCCAGGGTGAAGAAGAACAGCACCAGACCCAGCGCAAAGGCCGCGAGCGTCTTGGCGGAGTCGAATTCCTGGTCACCCACCAGCAGGGTGGCGATCTGCACCGTGATGGTGGATACCGCAGCCAGCGGATTGAACGTCAGATTGGCGGCAAGCCCCGCCGCCATGACCACGATCATGGTTTCGCCGATGGCGCGCGAAATGGCCAGTATGATGGCCGAGGCTATGCCGGGAAGGGCCGCGGGCAGAACCACGCGCTTCACGGTTTCCGATGGCGTGGCCCCCATGGCCAGGGAACCATCGCGCAGTGATTGCGGCACGGCATTGATGATGTCGTCGGAAAGCGATGAGATGAGCGGCACAATCATCATGCCCATGACAAGCCCGGCGGCCAGAGCCGACTCCGAGGCGACATCAAGACCGATTGCCGTGCCGGCTTGGCGAATGAAGGGCGCGACCGTCAGCGCCGCAAAGAAGCCCAGCACCACCGTGGGCACGCCCGCCAGCATTTCCAGCACCGGCTTCAACACCCGGCGCAAGCGCGGCGAGGCATATTCAGAGAGATAGATGGCCGAGAACAACCCAAGCGGTGTGGCCGTGGCCAGGGCGATCAGGGTGATGAGCAGCGTGCCCGCCAGCAGCGGCACAAGGCCAAAGGCGGGCGGGCTGCCGGTGGGGGACCATTGCGTGCCGAAGAGAAAGGCGAGCGGCGACACCTCGCGAAAGAAAACCACGCTTTCAAACAGCACCGAGGCGAGAATGCCCAGCGTGGTGGCCACGGCAACACCGGAACAGGCAAGCAGGATGATCCGCACCACGCCCTCGAAGCGTCGCCGCCCCGCGGTGCTGCGCGTGCTCGCCGCAAATCCTGTCCGTGTCGCCGTGGTCATGTCTCGACTCAAATCATGGAAGAACGTTCGGAAGGCCGGTTCATCCGCGGTCCACTCCGCCCGCCCTCGCTCACTTCAGGGCATCGCCCGAAAGCGGCGTGAGAGTTTCTGCCGTCTTGCGCGTCGCTTCCGCCTGACCGGCAGGCAGCGTCACCAGCCCCTTGTCGGCAAGATAACCATCCTCGCCCAGGGCCTTGGCCGACACATATTCGGCGATGAATTCCTTCATGCCAGGCACGGTTCCGACATGGGCCTTCTTGGCATAGATGAACAGCGGCCGGGCCACCTTGTAGCTGCCGCTGGCGATGGTCTCATAGGAGGCCTCCACGCCATCGATGGCAATGTCCGTCAAGGTCGCTTCGTTCTGCTCCAGGAAGGAGTAGCCGAAGATGCCGAGCGCATCCGGGTTGGCCTGAAGTTTCTGGACGATGAGGTTGTCGTTCTCGCCCGCCTCCACATAGGCCCCGTCTTCGCGCATGGTCTTCCACACGGCGTCGAAGGCCTTGGCGTCCGCTTCCTTCAGCTTGGCCAGGCTCTCGATCTTGAGGGCGCCGGGCTCCATCACCAGTTCGGCGAAGCTGTCACGCGTGCCCGAGGTGGGCGGCGGTCCCAGAACTTCGATCCTGGTGGCGGGCAGGGCCGGATCGACATCTGCCCAGGTCTTGTTGGGATTGGCGATGAGCTTGCCATCCTTGTCGGGAATTTCCTTGGCCAGCGCGAGGAAGAGTTGCGCCTTCGTCAGGCCGAAGGGCTTGGCCGCCTTGGCATGGGCGACCGACAGGCCGTCGAAGCCCACCTTGATCTCCACTACTTCGGTCACGCCATTCTTGGCGCAGGTCTCGAACTCGCTCTTCTTCATGGGGCGTGAGGCGTTGGTGAAATCGGGCGTGTCCTCGCCCGCTCCGGCGCAGAACAGCTTCATGCCGCCGCCCGTGCCGGTTGATTCCACCACCGGCGTTTTCATGCCGGAGGACTTGCCGAAGGCCTCGGCCACGGCGGTGGTGAAGGGATAGACCGTGGAGGAACCCACGATCCTGATCTGGTCCCGGCCCGCGAAGGCCGGGGAAGCGGCAAGCGCCAATGCGCCAAGCCCGATCATCATGCGTTTCATGTCGTCTGTCTCCGTTGTGACAGGGGCAAGCTAAAAACCGATGATGAGAGTCATGCGACGCTTGCATCACATGTTTATGACGGCTCAAACCGTTGAGATTGTTTGGAAATTATTCCGAGGCGGGAAACAGGGCGCGAAACGTGGAGCCTTCGCCGGGCGTGGAGGTGATGGTCAGGCGCGCGCCGTGGCGATTGAGGATGTGCTTCACGATGGCCAGTCCCAGGCCCGTGCCGCCGCGCGACCGGCTGTCCTGTACGCTGACGCGATAGAAGCGCTCGGTCAGGCGGGGCAGGTGGATTTCGGCAATGCCCGGCCCATGGTCGGTGACGGAAACAATCCCCTGATCCCTGTCGCGGGCGGCAACGATGTCGATGCCGCGCGCGCCCGCCCCATATTTCAGGGCGTTCTCGATGAGATTGTAAAACACCTGCACCAGTTCTTCGCGCTCGCCCTTCACCCGGAGCGGCGTGGCAAGGTGCAGGTTCAAGGGCGTCGCCGCCCTCTGCGCCTCATGCGCCCGCAGGTCCGCCGCCTGCCGCAGCACCGCGGCAAGATCGAGCGCCGGGCTGGGCCGCAGGTGCT
>CALMUW010000111.1 GCA_937872985.1 uncultured Alphaproteobacteria bacterium | reverse complement strand
ACTTGATGGCGCTCAGGACGGTGGGCTCAGAAGCGGTGGCAATGGACGTGGCGTGCACGCCGTCATTCTGGAAAAAGCCGGGGAGGGCGTAGTTTACCTGGCCGCTGGCGGTGACGGTCCAGCGCTTGCTGGCATGATCGAAGCTGGCGGTGGTGGCGATGTCTCTGACGTAATTCAGGTCGGCGACGTTCGAGGTGATGAAGCTATCCGCTGCCTGACCCACGGCAGACTGGACATTGCCGGAGGCCAGCGCCAGGGCCGCCGCATCGCTGGCCGCCTGAAGACGGACCTGGGCGCTGTTGTGCTCGACCAGGTTGATGGCCGCGCCCGCCACCAGCATGAGGGCGACGCCGGATACACCGAAGAGGATGGAAACATTGGCGCGGGTGTCGGCACGGAAACCGCCACGCCAGTCACGAAGGCACATTGGACTGTCTTCCCGCATTCATTCGCTGGTTGGCGGAGATTAGGCAGGTTTTGTAAAATCCGTTCTAACGGCGATGGTAAAACTTTAGCAAAAGAGAGGGGATTTCCCGCCTCCGGCACCGGGCCCAATCCAGCGGTTGCAGGGATGAGGCAATTCCGTTACAAGCCTGGGCCATGGCTCACTTGCGTCTTTCCCGGCTTCTGCTGCTTAGCTGCCCCTGAGGGCCGGCCGGGCATTGCCCTGGCTCTCCGGGGATGACGCCTTAGACCCAAGCCAACCAAGCCAGAGAATCTCCTGCCATGATGATTTCCCCCCGCGAAAAGTATCACGCCTACAAGCCCGTGCGCCTGCCCGACCGGCAATGGCCCGGCCGCAGCCTCAGCCATGCGCCCATCTGGTGTTCGGTGGACCTGCGCGACGGCAACCAGTCGCTGATCGAACCCATGGGGCCGGAGCGCAAGCTGCGCATGTTCCAGGCGCTGCTGGCCATGGGCTTCAAGGAGATCGAGGTGGGCTTTCCCTCCGCCTCGCAGACCGACTTCGATTTCGTCCGCCACCTCATCGACAACGCGCTCATCCCCGATGGCGTCACCATCCAGGTGCTGACGCAAGCGCGCGAGGAACTGATCCGCCGCACCTTCGAAAGCCTCAAGGGCGTGAAAAGCGCCATCGTCCACCTCTACAACTCCACCTCCGAGTTGCAGCGCCGGGTGGTGTTCAAGCTCGACCGCGCGGGCATCATGGACATTGCCGTGAAGGGTGCCATGCTGATCAAGAAGCTGGAGCGCGAATTCGGCATGGAGGGCGTCATCCGTCACGAATATTCACCGGAAAGCTTCACCGGCACCGAACTCGACTATGCGCTGGAGGTGTGCGAGGCGGTGATGGATGTCTATCAGCCCAGCAGCCACCACAAGCTGATCTTCAACCTGCCCGCCACGGTGGAAATGTCCACCCCCAACATTCACGCCGACCAGATCGAATGGTTCTGCCGCAACATCAAGAACCGCGACTGCCTGACCATTTCGCTGCATCCGCATAATGACCGGGGCACGGCGGTGGCCGCCGCGGAACTCGGCCTGCTGGCGGGGGCCGACCGGGTGGAAGGCACACTGTTCGGCAATGGCGAGCGCACCGGCAATGTCTGCCTCGTCACCATGGCCATGAACCTGTTCAGCCAGGGCGTGGACCCGCAGCTTGATTGTTCCCGCATCAACGATCTGGTGCGCATGGCGGAATATTGCAACCAGCTTCCGGTCCATCCGCGCCACCCCTACGCGGGCGAGCTGGTGTTCACCGCCTTCTCCGGCTCGCATCAGGACGCCATCAACAAGGGGTTCAAGGCCATGAAGGCCTCGAACCAGCCGCTGTGGGAGGTGCCCTATCTGCCCATCGACCCGCATGACGTGGGCCGGTCCTATGAGGCGGTGGTGCGCATCAACTCGCAGTCGGGCAAGGGCGGCATCGCCTATGTGCTGGAGACCGAGCACGGCATCGAACTGCCGCGCCGGTTGCAGATCGAATTCTCCAAGGTGGTGCAGAAGATCGCCGATGGCGAGGGCGTGGAGCTTCCGGCCAACCGCCTGTGGGGGGCCTTCGAGAACGAGTATCTCGACGGCAACGGGCGCTATCGCTTTGTCGAGCACAAGGTGAAGAGTGTGGCAGCCGAGCAGGAGGTGGCCGCCAGGCTGATGCTGGACGGCAAGCCCAAGACCATCACCGGCAAGGGCAACGGCCCCATCGACGGCTTTGTCGACGCCATCAGGCGCGAGACGGGCCTGGCCTTCGATTTCGTGGACTACCGCGAACACGCCATGGGCCACGGCGCCAACGCCTCGGCGGTCGCCTATGTGGAACTGGCCACGGCCGACGGCAAGCCGCGCTTCGGCGTGGGCATCGACAAGAACATCGTGGTGGCCTCGCTGAAGGCGGTGCTGTCGGCGGTGAACCGCACGCTGCGCAAGGCGGAAGAGCTTTGAACAGGCGCCCGAAAGGGCTGGACAAGCACGGGCGGGCCATGTATTGACCCGCCCACTGGACCGGGCGAAAGCGCGGTCCAAACGCCGTCAAGGCGGGCGATTAGCTCAGGTGGTAGAGCAGCTGACTCTTAATCAGCGGGTCGAAGGTTCGAGTCCTTCATCGCCCACCATTTTACCGAAAGCCATCTTCTGAAATGTGATCGAAGCGATGGTGGAGAGGCCCGGGCCTTCCCTTGCCTTTGCCGTGCGACGGGCGCCACAATGGCCGGCGCGCGAATCCTGTCCCGGAGTTTCCATGCGGCGGCTGGCCGTCATTCTTCTCACACTCATTCTGGCCGCCTGCACCGCGCGGGTGACGCCGGAGGCGCTGCTGCCTGTGACTTACACCGTGCCGCAGGCCAGGACCGTGAACATGGTGGTGGCGACCTCGCGCGGGACGGATGACAAGACGGGATATCTCGACGCCGATCGCGCGACCACGCTGTCATTTGCGGCGCTGACCGTGTCTCTGCCGCCGACTCACAAGGCGGGTGAGATTGAATGGAAGCGCGCTAATGACAGGAAGCCGGAAAAAGCCTTCGTGGCGCTGCGCAACGACCGGCTGACGGCACTGCAGTTCGAGACGGCCCTGGCGGCATTGATCCCGCCTTCCGGCGAGGTCTTCGTCTTCGTGCACGGCTATAACACGCTCTATGAGGAGGGCGTGTTTCGCCTGGCCCAGATTGCGGCCGACACGGGTGTGCCAGCGCCGATCCTGTTCTCGTGGCCGTCGCGCGGGGCGGTGACGGATTATCTCACCGACCGCGAAACCGTTTTGGCCACGCGCAACCGGTTTGACGATTTCCTGCGCGAACTCGCTGCCATGCCACGGGTCAAGACCATTAACATTTTCGCGCATTCCATGGGCTCCATGCTGACCATGGAAACGCTGCAGATGGCCAAGCTGAAGGGTGATGTGAACTATGGCGGCAAGCTGAATGCCCTGGTCCTTGCCGCCCCCGATATCGACAGCGATGTCTTTGCCGCACAACTCGAGGTGATCGGCAATCGCGGCCGGCCCACCGCCATCCTGATTTCGCGCGATGACCGGGCCTTGCAACTGGCGCAACGGCTGGCGGGCGGCGTGGTGCGCGTCGGCGCGGCGACGCCGGAAAGCCAGGCCACCCTGGTGGCCATCAAGAAGCTCGGCATTACGGCCATCGACATCACCGACCTCAAGGGTGCGGACAGTCTTGATCATAACACCTTCGCGGAATCGCCGGTGCTGTTGCAGCAGATCGCGCGCTATCTCGGCGGCAAGCCGGGGACGCGTCCGGTGGCGGCGGGGGCCTTCATCATCGATGCCACCGGCAGGCTTCTGGCCTTCCCCGGCAATTTCCTGAGCCGGATGGCGCAGTAGCCGACAGCGCCATGCTGGGGGCCAGCCTGACAGGGGCCGGCCGATATTGTGCGCCAATGAACCTGACGTTTGACTTGTTAACCCAAGTATAAGGATATTCTTTATCCCTTTGGCCATTAAGGGATTTATTCAATGTTTGTATTGAAGCTGCCAGCTTCACGGGATGGAAATGGCCTATGGAAGAACGGGCTGAACAGGCGAGCGAACGGGCACTGCTGTCGGAGCAGTTTGCCACATTGGTGCGGCATATGCCGCAGCTCTACTTCATCCTGATCCTGGTCACTACTTTCTTCGCCCTGTCGGTCAAGGGGCTGGCGCATCCTCTCTGGATCATTCTGTGGGCAGGCGTGATCATCGCCACGTCCATCCGGCGCGGGCTGCATTGGCGCCGGCTGCAGCGGCACGGCTATGACCTGACGGTCGCGCAGATGCGCCGCGAACTGGTGCGCACCAGCATCATCGGCATCGCCCTGTGCATGGGCTTTTCCGGGGTGGGGGTTTTCGCGGTGAAGGCCTGGAGCGTGCAGTTGCAAGGCATGACCATGATGGTCGCCTGGGGTGCGGCCATGGCGGCCGCCATTTATCTCGTGGCCCTGCCGGCGGCCTCGCGCGGCATGCTCTATACTTCGACGGTGGCGCTGGTGCTGGTTTACGCGCAATCCGGCAGCTGGACGCTGATCGCCACCATTCCTGCCGTCGTGGCCATCACCTATGCCATCAACAGTCTGCTGCGCGTCACCTTCGCCAATTTCCGCGACATGGTGCTGTCGCGTGCGGCCATCAAGGCCATGCATGTGGAGGCCAGCCAGCAGGCGATGACCGATTCCCTCACGGGTCTGCCCAACCGGCGCAAATTTGACGAGGCCTTTCGTACCTGCATCGGCCGGGGCGGCAGCTTTGCCGTGGCCATGCTGGATCTCGACGGCTTCAAGCAGGTGAACGATGTCTATGGCCATGCCACGGGCGACCGCCTGCTGAAGGTGGCGGCCCAGCGCCTCGACCGGTCGGTGGGGAAGCATGGTCTGGTGGCGCGCATGGGGGGCGATGAATTCGCCATCCTGCTGGAAAATATCGAGGGCCCGGAGGAGGCCGCCGGTCTGATCGAGGAGGCGGTGGTGGCGCTGGAGGCGCCCATCGCCCTGGGTGAGATGACCGCCAGTGTCGGCACCTCGGCGGGTCTTGCCATCTACAACGGTGAGGGGCAGCCCCATCGTCTGGTGGAGCAGGCCGACATCGCGCTGAACCGCTGCAAGACCCATGCCCGGGGCGGCAAGGTGGTTTTCACCCAGGAGTTCGAACGCGAGGCGCAGCGCAACGCCGCCATCGAGCAGGGCTTGCGCATGGCCGTCATCGGCCAGGAATTTCAGGTTCACTTTCAGCCGATCTATAATCTTGGCGACAACAGCAGCCTGCGCGGCTTTGAGGCGCTGGCGCGCTGGACCCACCCCACGCTCGGCCCCATTTCACCGGCGGACTTCATCCCCATTGCGGAGCGGGCCGGGCTCATCGGCGTGGTTTCGGACTGCCTGCTGCATCTGGCGGCCACGGCGGCCGCAAAGTGGCCGCGCCACATGGTGCTGTCGTTCAATCTTTCGGCCGCCCAACTCGTCCAGCCCAGCGCCGGTCTCAACATCCTCTCCACCCTGGCGGCGCATGGGCTGCGCCCCGGCCAGTTTGAAGCCGAAGTGACGGAGACGGCCATCATGGCCGACATCGATGCGGCCACGCGCACGCTGAACAACCTGCGCATGGCCGGCGCCATGGTGGCGCTGGATGATTTCGGCACCGGCTATTCGTCCTTCAGCCACCTCAACGAGCTGCCGCTGGACCGCTTGAAAATCGACCGCAGCTTCATCGCCAAGATGATGGGCGATGCGCGCTCGGCCAATGTGGTGAAGACGATCATCCAGATGACCAGCAACCTCGACATCGAGTGCATTGCCGAGGGCATCGAAACCGAAGCGCAACTGAAGCAATTGCGCAACTGGGGCTGCGAGCAGGGGCAGGGTTATCTGTTCTCGCCCGCCGTGCCGGAGGCCGCCCTCGACCGCTTCCTCGCGCCGCCGCCGGAACCGCCGCGCCAGCGCCGCCGCGCCTGAGCATCATCAGGCACACACGTTTTTCATCGCCGGTGCGCCGCCCATGCGCCGCCGGGGCATGCGCCACAGGCCGCCGGAAAGGTCTCTGCCTTAACCCTGCGGGGTGCTGGGCGGCTGGCCCAGGCCCATGCGGCCCAGCAACCGGTCACCCACCATGAACTGGTGATAGAGAGCTGCACCGATATGGCCGATGATCAGGATGATAAGGCCCCAGGCGATGGCAGCATGAACGTAGAAGGCGGTGTAGTCCCAGAAGTTGGGCAGGGTGCCGCCCGCGCCGAACAGGACCTCGCCCGCGCCGCTGCTGTTCATCAGGATGATGCCGGATAGACCCATGCCCAGCAGGGCCAGATAGAGCAGGCCGTGGACGGCCTTGGCGGCGACATTCTGGATGGGCGGCACGCTGGCCATGTCGCGCGGCTTCTTGTCGAAGGCCAGCCACCAGAGAATGCGAAACAGGGTGATGACGAGAATGGCCATGCCGAAGGGCGCGTGCAGGCGGAGAATGGCGGCCTGGGTTGCGGGGTTGGCGGTGGTGGCGGCCCAGAAGCCGCCCAGGGCCTGGGCAAAAACCATAACCACGGTGAGCCAGTGGATGAAAATGGCGACGGTGCCATAGCGGTTGGAAGTGCTCTTGGCAGGCATGGTCAATCCTCCTTGGTTACCGGCGGCCCAAAAGCAAGCGGAGGATGGCCGCGGGGAAGGCGAGGTTGGCCTAAAATCGCCGCCGCTGCAATCGCGCTTTACCGGTTGGGGGCGACCGACACCGACTTGACCACGGCATGGACTTCCTGGCCCTCATGCAGGCCGAGGTTATGGGCCGAATAGCGGGTGAGGGCGGAGACCAGCGCCGTGCCGCCGCAGTCGAGGGTGACGGTGAGGCCCGCGGCACCGGAGGGGGCAAGGCTGGTGACCGTGCCCTGAAACACGTTCAGCGCCGAGAGATGATCAGGCTGGCGGGTGGCGATGATGACATCGCGCGCCCTGATGCGCAGCGTCACCGCCGCCCCCTTCGGTCCCCACTGGCCCGGCACGCGCGCCACCCCGGCGGCGGCGGTGAGGGTGGTCAGGTCGAAGCCTGAATCATAATCATCCACCTGCATGGCGATGAGGCTGCCGCCCTCGGCGCGCTCGTTGAGCGGCAAGAGGTCGAGGCGGCGGATGACCTCGGCCGCCGGTCCCTGGGCGGTGACGCGGCCCTGGTCCATGAGCAGCACGTCGTCGGCAAGGCGCGAGACTTCGGCCACCGAATGCGAGACATAGAGAATGGGAATGCGGGCCTCGTCGCGCAGGCGCTCGATGTGGGGCGCGATCTCGGCCTTGCGGGCTTCGTCGAGGGAGGCCAATGGCTCGTCCATCAGCAGAACTTCGGGATCGGCGAGCAGCGCCCGGCCAATGGCCACGCACTGCTTCTCGCCGCCCGAGAGGCGCGCCGGTTTGTGGTCGAGCAGCGGGGCAATGCCCAGCATGTCCACGATCGCACCGAAGCGGGCGCGGCGCTCTGCCCTGGGTGTGAACCAGCGGCCATAGGAAAGGTTCTGGCGCACCGTGAGATGGGGCAGAAGGCGCGCCTCCTGAAAGACGTAGCCGATGCGGCGCTGATGCACCGGCAGGAAGATGTTGCGGGCACTGTCCATCAGCACCCGGCCATTGACCACCACGCGGGCCGCGTTGGGCCGCAACAGCCCCGCCACGATGTTGATGAGGGTGGTCTTGCCGGAGCCGGAGGGCCCGAACAGCGCGGTCAACCGGCCATCAGTCACGGTGGCCACATCCAGCGTGAAGGTGCCGCTGTCATGGCGGGCCATGATCTCGATGGTCATGCCGCCACCCCGTGCGCCACGCGCCGCGCCAGCACCTCGGAGGCCATGAGGGCGGCGAGCGAGATGGCGATGGAAACCAGCGTGAGGCGGAAGGCGCCGAGATCGCCGCCGGGCACCTGGGTGAGCGAATAGATGGCCGAGGGCAGGGTCTGGGTTTCGCCCGGAATGTTGGAGACGAAGGTGATGGTGGCGCCGAATTCGCCCATGGCCTTGGCGAAGGACAGGATCATGCCCGCCACCACGCCGGGCAGGGCCAGCGGCAGGGTGACGGTGAGGAAGACCCAGAGGGGGCTTGCCCCCAGCGTGCCCGCCGCTGCCTCCAGCCTGCGGTCCACCGCCTCGATGGAGAGCCGGATGGCGCGCACCATGAGGGGAAAGCCCATGATGGCGCAGGCCAGCGCCGCGCCGGTCCAGCGGAAGGAAAAGACGAGGCCCAGATGGTCGGCGAGGAACTGGCCCAGCGGTGCCTTGCGGCCCAGGGTCAGCAGCAGCAGATAGCCCGTGACCACCGGCGGCATGACCAGCGGCAGATGCACCACGCCGTTGAGCAGCGTCTTGCCCCAGAAGCGCCCGCGCGCCAGGGCCAGCGCCACGGCCACGCCGGGCATGAGGCTGGCCAGCATGGCCCAGAGGGCGACCTTGAGGCTCAAGGCAACGGCGGTGGCCTCGGCAGGCGAGAGGGTGAGCCAGTCCGTCATGGGTCAGGGGGCAGGGGTGAGGACCGTGAAGCCCTGGGCCGCGAACACGGCGCGCGCCTTGGCCGATTTCAGGTAATCGAGATAGGCGGCGGTGTCAGGGCTTTGGGCGGCGGCCAGCGGCGCGGCGGGATAGATGATGGCGGGGTGGCTCTCCGCCGGGAAGACGCCCGCGAGACGCACGGCGGGTTCGGCCGTGGCGTCCGACTGATAGACGATGCCATAGGCGGCCTCGCCCGTGGCCACCAGCTTCAGGGCGGCGCGCACGTTTTCGGCCTGCGCCACGCTCGCCTCCACCTTGTCCCAGACCTTGAGGTTCTCCAGCGCGGTCTTGCCGTATTTGCCGGCGGGCACGGCCTGGACATCGGCCATGGCCAGCTTGCCGCCCGCCAGCATGGCGGCGAGGTCAAAGCCAGGTTCGATCTTTGCGGCGGGGGCCATGGTGGCGGCGGGGGCCACCAGCACCAGCGCATTGCCCAGCAGGTTAACGGCGGCGTCGGCCTTCACCAGTCCCTTCCCGGTCAGGTAGGTCATCCAGTCCAGATCGGCGGAGATGAAGACATCGGCGGGCGCGCCCTGTTCGATCTGCTTGGCCAGCGCTGAGGACCCGGCGTAGGAGGCGACGGCTTTCTTGCCGGTGGCGGCCTGCCAGTCGCTGTTGATCTGGTCCAGCGCGGTCTTCAGGCTGGCGGCGGCAAAGACGGTGACGCCATCACCGGCGCGGGCGGGCAGGGGAAGGGCCAGCGCCAGGGCGGCAAGGGCGGCGATGAGGCGGCGGCGATTGGTCATGATGAGATTCCTTCGTTATGTAATCAAATTACATAACCCAAGCGTTATGTAAACCCATGACATAACGTCAGGCGGATTTGACTTGAACGCGGGGCCGCAACCCCCATGTGAAGGCCAGACCGAAGGAGGGTCATGCCCCATGACACAGACTGCAACCGGACCCCTTGACCACGCCGCGCCCGCTGCCGCGGGCAAGAAGCCCTGGTCCATGCTGGAACTGGCCACCATGGTGGGTGGCTTCGTGGTGTTCTGGCCCGTGGGCCTGGGCGCATTGTTCCTGAAGATGAAGAATGGCGAGATCTGGCAGGGCGCGTCCACCATGACCATCGGCGATCTTCTCGGCAAGGCGCGCGACCTCAAGGTGGATGGCTTCAAGGCCGCCGCCAGGGGCTGGAACAGCGCGGCGCAGCCCGCCGCCGGCAATGCCGCCTTCGCCGACTACAAGGCCGAGGCTCTGGCCCGGCTCGACGACGAGCGCCGCCGCATCGAGGCTGCCCGCGCCCGGCTTGACGACGAGGAGAAGGAATTCGCGGGCTTCGTGGCGCGCCTGCGCGCCGCCAAGGACCGCGAGGAGTTCGAGCGCTTCATGGCCGAGCGCCAGACCGCGGCGGACAGGACCGGCCCCACCGACCCCGGCCTGTAAACGCCCTCATATCCCTGCACGGCAAGGCCCGGTGTTGCACCGGGCCTTTGCAATTCACAGGCGTGGATGGCTGACTTATCGATGGCGAGCAACTTTCCTGACTGCGGACGATTTCTCCAAACGTCAGGCTGCTCTTGGCGGCAATCGCCCGCCGGTGCGATTGGTTTTGCCTTGGCCGGGGCGGGGGGACGTGGCACCAAGGGCGTCAGCAAATTCACCGGGAGGAACGGCCATGTTTGATGATCTCAGGGGCAAGGCCGTGGTGGTGACCGGCGGCGTCACCGGCATTGGCGGGGCGGCGGCGCGGGCCTTTGCCGGGTGCGGGGCCAAGGTGCTGGCACAGTATTTCGGCGGCGGGCCGGAACTGGCGGCGGTGGAGGCCATGGGCATTGCCACGCTGCGGTTGGACCTGCGCCAGCGGTCGGCCCCGGAAGCCCTGATGCAGGCGGCGCGGGACAAGCTGGGCCGGGTTGATGTGCTGGTGAACAATGCCGGGTCGCTGGTGGCGCGGGTGCCGCTGGCCGAGGTGACGGACGCCTTCATGGACGAGGTCTTCGATCTCAATTGCCGCCAATTGGTGCAGTGCTGCCGCCTGGGCGCAGCGCTGATGCGGGCGCAGGGGGGAGGGGCCATCATCAACGTCTCCTCCATCGCGGCGCGGCAGGGCGGCAGCGCGGGCGGAGCCATCTATGCCGGGGCCAAGGGCTTCGTCTCGGCCTTCACCAAGTCCATCGCCAAGGAGCTGGCGGGCCAGAACATCCGGGTCAACGCGGTGTCGCCCGGCACCATCCACACGGCCTTTCACGAGCGCTTTTCCAGCGCCGAGAAACGGGCGGCGACGGCAAAGCAAATCCCCATGCAGCGGCTGGGCCAGGCGGATGAGTGCGCCGGGGCCTTTCTCTACCTCGCCAGTGCCGCGGCCTCGGGCTATGTCACCGGCCAGGTGCTGGAGGTAAACGGCGGCCAGTTGATGGCGTGAGCGCGGGGCGATTGCCCGCGCCGCAGGGTCAGGCGTGGCGATCACTCATCATCATCGAGCGCGCGGCGGGGCAGGGTGGGCTCCATGGGCCGCAGCGCGGGAGGGCGGCGTTCGCCGAAGACCGAGGGCCGGGGCGCGGGCCGCACGGCGGGCGCGGGGGCAGGGGCGGGCCGCAGCGTGGGCGCGGGGCGCGGCGTCTCCAGCGCGGGGGGCGCATCCTCCGCTGGCGCGGCGGTGGCGGGCGCGGCGGGGCGCTCGACCTTGCCTGCGTAATAGCCGGAGCCGATGCCGCCCTCGATGACCACGTCCTGCCCGCCGCCGATGAGCAGCAAGTGTTCCACATCATCGCGCCGGATCAGAACCAGACGCCGGGTATTATCCAGCACATGGTATTCGCTGATGCCGAGCCTTTGCCCGGCGCGCGCCTTCACCCGCTGGCCGGAACGGCGAAAGGCAAAGACCAGCGCCAGCAGCAGGGCGAGCAGCAGAACGGCGACGATGATGATGGTGGTGAACTGGTCCATGGGGGTCCTCTCCGCTGGTGCCGCGCGGACCACCATAACACAGGCGCGCGCCGGGCCGAAGAGCCGAGGTGCGGCGGGATTCCCGCCGGGGGCAAATCGCCTATACTCGCCGTGATTCGGGGGCGGCACGGGAATGGCCAGAAGCATGGAGAAGGACGCGGGCGTGAACCGGCTCGGGGCGGAGGGCTTTGCCGGCCTGCCTGCCCTTGCGGCAGCCGTGGCGCTGGCCCTGGCGGTGACGGCGGCGGCCTGGCTGTTGCAGGGCGCGGTCAATCGCTACCTGCTGGCGGCGGGCGCGGCGCTGGCCTTCCTCGGCCTTCTGGCGCTCGTTGGTTTTGCCGCAGGTTACGTGCGGCTGAGCGGCGCCGACGATGACGCCAACCTGTTCGACGGGGTGGCCGACGCGCTGGGCGAACCGGCGGTGGTGGTGGACGCGCGCGGTCGCGCCATCTTCGCCAATGCGCCCTATCTGAAACTGACCGGCGATGCCGGCGTGGGGCGGCTGGCGGGCTTCGACGTCATCTATGCCGGTTATCCTGAGTGTGCCGAGCCGATCTATCAACTGGCCCAGGCAGCGCGTGAGGGCGAAAGCGCGGTCCGTGAAATCCGCCTGCCGGCGGGGTCGTCGGTGCCGGGGGCGGGGCCACAGGAGGCGCGCTGGATGCGCCTGTCGGTGATGCCGCTTTCCGGCGAAAGGCACCGCGGCAAGGTGCTCTGGCGCATGGCCGACATTTCCGCCGACCGCGCCAAGCAGGAGCAGGCCTTCGCCCGTCTGCAGTTCATCATCACCTATCTCGACCATGCGCC
>CALMUW010000110.1 GCA_937872985.1 uncultured Alphaproteobacteria bacterium | reverse complement strand
CCGGGGGGCTGTGCGGGCCCGCCAGACCCTCCAGGCCCTGCGCCAGCCGCGCCAGCCGCTGGCCGATGGCGTCGGCCACCGCGCCCCCCACACCCGTGTCGATCTCGTCGAAGATCAGCGTCGGCGCGGAACCCCTGGCCGCCAGCACCACCTTGAGCGCCAGCATGAAGCGCGCCAACTCGCCCCCCGAGGCCACCTTCATCAGCGGCGCCAGCGGCGTGCCCGGATTGGCCGATACCATGAATTCGATGCGGTCGATGCCCGTGGCGCCGGGCCGCCCGGCGTCGCTTTCCACCGCCGTTTCAAAGCGCGCCCGCTCCAGCTTCAGCGCCGGCAGTTCCGCCAGCACCGCCTTGTCCAGTGCCTTGGCCACCTTGCGCCGCGCCGCGCTCAATTCATCCGCCTGCTTGGCATAGGCCTCGGCGGCGGCGCGTTCGGTCTTCTCCAGCGCAGCCAATTTCTGTCCGCCATCAGTGAGACTCTGCAACTCCGCTTCCAGCCGGGTGCGCACCTGCGCCAGATCATCCACCGTGCTGCGGTGCTTGCGCGCCGCCGCCCGCAGCGCAAACAGCCGCTCCTCCGACTGCTCCAGCTCCTTGGGATCGAAGGCGAAGCTGCGCCGCGCTTCATCCAGCGCCCGGCCCGCCTCCGCCATTTCCTGCAACACCCGGTCCAGGGCGGCACATACGGCATCGAGCTTGCCCGCCGCCTGGTCCCTGCGCCGCTCCAGCTTGCGCAGCGCCGCGTTGAGCCGCGCCTCTTGCGCCACCTCGCCCGCCAGCGCGGCCTCGGCCTCGTCGAGCGCGCCCGCATAGTGCTCGGCATGCATCATCACCTGGCGCAATTCGGCCAGATGCCGTTCCTCGTCGGGCTGCGGATCGAGCTTGGCCAGTTCCGCCACCGCATGTTCGAGATAGTCGCGCTCGGCCTCGGCCTTGGCCATGAGGGCGCGATGCTCGGCCAGCGCCGTCCTGGCCGCGCTCATGTCGTCGTAACGCCGCGCCACCTCGGCTGCCCGTCCCTCCAGCCCGCCGAAGGCATCGACCAGCGTGCGGTGGGCCGAAACATCGACCAGCGCCCGGTCGGCATGCTGGCCGTGGATTTCCGCCAGCAGTGCCGCCACCTGCCGCAGCAGGGTCAGGCTCACCGGCTGGTCGTTGATGAGGGCGCGCGAAGGCCCCTCCGCCGTCTGGATGCGGCGGATCACCAATTCCTCGGCAGCGTCGATCCCCTCCTCCGCCAGCAATTTCACCACCGCATGAGTCTTGGGCAGAGAGAAGGCCGCCGCCACCGTGCCCTTGGCCTGTCCGGCCCGCACGAGGGAGGAGTCGCCGCGCGCCCCCAGCGCCAGACCCAGCGCATCGAGCAGGATGGACTTGCCCGCCCCCGTCTCGCCGGTCAGCACGGTCATGCCGCCGGAAAGCTCCAGGTCGAGCTTTTCGATGAGGACGATATCGCGGATGGAAAGGGCCGAAAGCATGGCACCTTATAGCCCGCCCGCCTCTTGAACAAAAGGGGAACTTGCGGATTCTGCGGGGTCCACTGAGGGATGCGTTGCGTCCAATCAATTGGCCAATGGGTTCAACGACCGGAAGGCCTTGGAAATCCACGACGCCTCGTTCTCGACCGGGGCCTGGCCACCATTGGCCACCAGATTATAGGCGTCCTGATACCACTGGCTGTTGGGATAGTTGTGGCCCAGCACCGCCGCCGCCGTCTGCGCCTCGGAGGCCACGCCCAGCGCCGTGTAGGACTCGGTCAGGCGGTAGAGCGCCTCCGGCGTGTGGCTGGTGGTCTGATAATCGGTGACCACGCGCTTGAAACGGTTGATGCCCGCGAGATAGTCGCCGCGCTTCACGTAATAGCGGCCCACTTCCATTTCCTTGCCCGCAAGATGGTCGCGCGCCACCGCCGCCTTCTTGGCCGCATCCGCCGCATAGGGCGATTCCGGGAAGCGCTTCTGCACCTCGTCCAGCGCGTCCAGCGCCTTCTGGGTCTGCGACTGGTCGCGCTTCACATCGTTGATCTGTTCGTAGTTCGACAGCGCCACCAGATAATAGGCATAGGGCGTATCGCGGTGGCCAGGATGGAGCGAGATGAAGCGCTGCCCGGCGTTGATGGCATCGTCATAGGCGTTGCGCTGATAGTTGGCGAAGGCCTGCATCAGCAGCGCCTTGGTGGCCCATTGCGAATAGGGATACTTGCGTTCCACCTCGGAGAACTTCTTGGCCGCCTGCTTGTAGGACCCGTCGTTGAGACGGGCGAGGCCATCATTGTATAGCTGCGCCACCGCCGCGCCATCATTGGCCGCGCTCATGTCGGGTGACAGCGCGCCACCGGCCGAGGCCGCCATGGTGTCGCTGTCGCCGCCATCCAGCATGCCCTTCAGCGGATTGGAACAGCCGACGAGAACCAGGCTGGCCGCCGCCGCCAACGCAAGACGCCAGCCAGGCACAAAACCACGGCGATGGAAAACCGAACCTGACTGCATGAAAACTGTTTCCGCTGCTGTAACGCTCCCCCTTCTATCCCAGCCGGGCGCGGGGGGAAAGCCCGGCGGACATGGCGCGCGTGACTGCTGCACAGACAGAAAAAACCCGGCGGAAGTGTGGCCGCCGGGTTGAACGCTTGCGGTGACAGGAGGTCAGTTGGCGGCGCGGCGCAGGAAGGCCGGGATCGCCAGATTGTCGTCATCCAGCGCCTGATCGTGAATCTGCGGCAGTTCCGGCTGGCGCGGCTTGGCCGCAATGACCTTGGCCTCGCTGCGTGGCGCGATGGTCGGTTCCTTCGGTGCCAGCACCGGGTCTTCGCGCCGCCCCAGACCCACCTGGGCCAGACGCTCGAACAGGCCCATCTTCTTCTTGGTCGCGGTCTCGGCGATCTTCTCGATGCGGTCGTGCTGGCGGGCAATCTGCTGCTGCGCAAGCGGCGGAAAATCCTCGATGGCGGGCATGCGCGGCTGCACCCGCGGGGCCGGCGCGGCAGCGGCGGGGCGCCCACCGGCGGCGGCACCACGGCCATGGCTTCTTCATAGACCGGTTCCGGCGCGGGCGGCGCGACGCGCGCCGCCATGGGCGCCGGCTGCACCACCTTCTGCACCACCACGGCGGGCTTCTCTGCCAGCGCCGGCTCGGGCAGCGCGGCCTTGTCAAGCATCAAGCCGGTGGCGACCACCGACACGCGCATGGTGCCTTCCAGTGAATCGTCGAAGGTGGCGCCGAGGATGATATTGGCTTCGGGGTCCACCTCCTCGCGGATGCGGGTGGCCGCTTCGTCCACCTCATAGAGGGTGAGGTCTGGTCCACCGGCGATGGAGATGAGCAGCCCGCGCGCGCCGCGCATGGAGACGTCATCGAGCAGCGGGTTGGAAATGGCGGCTTCGGCGGCCTCGATGGCGCGCTTCTCGCCCGAGGCCTCGCCCGTGCCCATCATCGCCTTGCCCATTTCCATCATGATGGCGCGGACGTCGGCGAAGTCGAGGTTGATGAGGCCTTCCTTGGTCATGAGTTCGGTGATCGAGGCCACCCCGGAATAGAGCACCTGGTCGGCCATGGCGAAGGCCGCCGCGAAGGTGGTCTTTTCGTTGGCGACGCGGAACAGGTTCTGGTTGGGAATGACGATGAGCGTGTCCACGAACTGCGCCAGCTGTTCGATGCCGCGCTCGGCGGTGGCCATGCGGCGCACGCCTTCGAAGTGGAAGGGCTTGGTCACCACGCCGACGGTCAGGATGCCCTGCTCCTTGGCGGCGCGGGCAATGACCGGGGCCGCCCCGGTGCCGGTGCCGCCGCCCATGCCGGCGGTGATGAAGCACATGTGCGCGCCGGCCAGATGATCGAGAATTTCCGGCAGGGCCTCCTCGGCGGCGGCAGCGCCCACCTGCGGATGCGAGCCTGCGCCCAGGCCCTGGGTCAGGGCTGAACCCATCTGGATGCGCCGTTGCGCCGCCGATTGCAGCAGCGCCTGGGCGTCGGTGTTGGCCACCACGAACTCCACCCCTTCGAGGCGGCTTTCGATCATGTTGTTGACGGCATTGCCGCCCGCCCCGCCCACGCCGAAGACCGTGATGCGCGGCTTGAGTTCATTAAGATTGGGCACAGCGAGATTGATGGTCATGGCGCGATCCACGGCAAGAGGTTAACCGGCGTTCAGTTTTCTTACCCAAACTCTAACAATTGGTTAACGCGCGCTAACCAAACCGCGAAAAGTGAGGCAAAACCTGAGTCAAATTGACTCAAGCTGCGGCGGAAAATTAACCATTGTGGCGGCGCCGGACCAGACAAGGCTTGCGGAAATTTCTAGTATCTCGCGCAAATTCAATTACATGGAGTCATTTTCTGACTCTTCATGTCAAGTTGGCGGCGGCCTGTGTTACAGCGCCTCGGCCAGCCAGCGCCCCACCCGGCGGGCATAGCCCATGTGCGCCTCGGTCAAGGCCGTCGCCGCCGCCTGCGGCATGGCAAAGACCGGTTCCGGGGCGGCGGCATGCAGCACCAGCCCCGAGGCCACGGCAAAGCCCGGGTGCCGCGCTGTATCCGGCATGGCGGACAGGGCCGCCACACTGCCCTGCCGCACCGGCCGGGCCAGCACGGTCTGGGCGAAATCCCGAAGGCCGGTGAGCTGGCTGGCCCCACCGGTCAGCACCACCCGCACCCCGCCGAAGCGGGCGAAGGCGGGCAGCGCCAGTTTCATCTGGATGAGTTCGAAGGTTTCCTCCAGCCGGGGCCGGATGATGGCCGACAGGGCCGAACGCGGCACCTTGTTGACCATGTCAGCCCCGCGCTCGCCGAGCAGCGGCACGCTCAAAAGGTCGCGGTCATCGGCGGCGGTGGCAAAGACCGAACCCCACAGCGTCTTCATGCGCTCGGCATGGGCGATGGAGGTGGAAAGACCGCGCGCAATGTCATGGGTCACGTGCAGGCCGCCCACCGGCACCACGTCGGCGGCCACCAGCTTGCCGTCATGGAACAGGGACAGGCCCGTCACCGCGCCGCCCATTTCAATGACCAGCGTGCCCAGTTCCAGCTCGTCGTCCACCAGTGCGGCGCGCGCCGCCGCATGGGGCGCCAGCACCTGACCGGCGATGGCGAGATGGGCGCGCGCGATCGCCATGGCGAGATTGCGCAGCGGGGCCGGATCAACGGTGACCAGACCGACCTCGACGCCCAGCACCCCGCCATGCAGGCCGAGCGGCTCGCCGGTCAGCCTGCCGCCGTCCAGCGTGTAATAATTGGGGGCCAGTTTCATGACATGGCGGCCCTGGGCATCGGCCTTGGCCAGCGCCAGCGCCACCACCGTGTCGCGGTCGCGCGGGCTGACCACGCCGGTCTGGGTTTTCACCGTGGCGGAAAAGGCGCGCGACTGCGGCTTGCCGCCGGAGACCGCCACATGAACTTCGGAAATCGAAGTCTGGGCCATGCGCTCGGCGGCGTCCACCGCCAGCCGGATGACGCGCTCGGCCTCGTCGACATTGACCACGACGCCACCCTTGATGCCGCGCGAGGCCTGATGACCAAGCCCCAGGACCTTCACCTGCGGGGCCGCGCCCACGCCCGCCACGCGGTGCCGCGCCGGCTGCACTTCAGCAATGAGACAGGAGATCTTGGTGGTGCCGACATCCAGCGCCGCAACGACATTGCGCTTCGCCACACCCTGGCCACGGCTTGCCTGCCGGCCATTCAGCGGAACCACACTCATACGCCCTACTCCACCAACACCAGAACTTACTGTGTCTGGCTCAGCTTGACCCCCTGAGCCACCCCATCCGCCGGAGCCTCGGCCACCGCCACTGTCATCTCGCCCGGTGTGCGCAGGTCAATCAAACTGACCGCCTTGGCGAGAAGATGCTGGCTGTGGTCCAACTCCGCCACCCGTTTCAGTGCCTCGCCTTCCCCCGTCTCGGGCAGCGCAATCTTCACGCCGTTGTCGAGGTAAAGGGTCCAGCGCCGGTCACCCACGCGGGCTGCGGCCTTGACCTTCAACCTTAAATCGGGAGTGGCTTCCAGATGGTTAACAAGCGCCGAAGCCGCCATGTTCGCGCCCTCGCCGGTGATCAGCAGAAGCCCCGGCAGGCGGCGCGGGTCCAGCCCCGACATGGCAAAGCCGGAACTGTCGATGACGTAATATTGCCCCGCCCTCTGCCAGATGGCGAAGGGCGCGCGCTCGGTGACCGCGATTTCAAGCTGGTTGGGATAGAGGCGCTGCACCTTGGCGCTGCCCACCCAGTCCAGCCCCTCCAGCAAGCGGCGGGCGCGGGCCGCGTCAAAACCGATGAGCGAACCGCCGGGCTTCACCGCGATGGCCGACAGAACCTGTTCCGGCTGCTGATGGACCAGCCCGGTGATGCGAATATCGTCGGCGGCAAGACCCATCAGCCCCGCCAGCTTCCCCGGCCACTTCGCCACCGGGCTGCCTTCGAAATCAAAATGTCCGCCAAGGGCGAGGCCATGCAGCAGCGTGGCCGCCAGAAAGGCCACCGCGCCCGCCCGCGCCAGGGTGCGCAAACCCCGAGACTGCGCCAGCGCCAGGGCCCCGCGCTGCCCGGCCTTGCGCCGCGTCAGCGGTTCAGCGATGCGTCGTTCACCATCCATGTCACCAGTTCCTCAAAGGGGTGTCCGGCATGGGCCGCCAACTCCGGCACCAGCGATGTGCCGGTCATGCCCGGCTGTGTATTCACTTCCAGCAGAATGAGTTCGGGCTGGCGGTTGGGCGAGTCATCAAGCCGGAAGTCCGTGCGCGACACGCCCCGGCAGCCCAGCGCCTGGTGCGCCATCAGGGAATACTGCTGGCACTTGCGATAGATCTCCCTGGGAATGTCCGCGGGCAGCACATGGCGCGAGCCGCCCGGCGCATATTTCGACTTGTAGTCATAGAACTCGCCCGCATCGGCGATGATTTCGATGACGCCCAGCGCCACATCGCCCATGACCGCGCAGGTCAGTTCCTTGCCCGGAATGAAGCGCTCCACCATGGCCTTGTCGCCGAAGAGTTCGCGCTTTTCGAGAATTTCCGCAGGTGGCGAATTGCGGTTGCTGTCCACGATATAGACGCCGACGCTGGACCCCTCGTCCACCGGCTTCACCACATAGGAACCGCTCATGACATGGCGGCTGGCCACCACGTCAAGCTCGGCCAGCAGGCTGTCGGCCACGGGAATGCCCGCGGCGCGGAAAATGGCCTTGGATTTTTCCTTGTGCATGGCCACAGCCGAAGCCAGCACACCGGAATGAGTATAGGGGATCTTCAGGGTCTCCAGCAGGGCGGAGGCCATGCCGTCCTCGCCCCACTTGCCATGCAGCGCATTGAAGGCCACATCGGGTTTCAGGTCCTGCAACACCGCGTGGATGGTTTCGGCGCGCACGTCGATGGGCACCACATTGAAGCCCGCCTTCTTGAGCGCGAAGGTGCAGGCCTCGCCCGAAGCCAGCGACACTTCGCGTTCCGCCGACCAGCCGCCCATGAGAACGGCCACCGTGGTTTCACGCGGAATCCGCTTGATCCCGACCAGCATCATGCCCCCCCTTCGCTGGGAAGCCCGATGCGCTTGATCTCCCATTCAAGATCGACCCCGGAGGTTTCCCTGACTCGCCGGCGCACCAACTCACCCAGGTTTTCAATGTCGGCCGCCGTGGCCCCGCCCTCATTGATGAGGAAATTGCAATGCATGTCGGAGACACGCGCCCCGCCCAGGATGTGACCGCGCATGCCCGCCTTGTCGATCAGCTGCCATGACTTCTGGCCCGGTGGATTCTTGAAGGTCGAACCGCCGGTCTTGGTGCGGATGGGCTGCGACGCCTCGCGCTTGGCGGTGATGTCGTCCATGGCCGCGATGATGTCCTCGATGCGCCCCGGCCTGCCCTGAAACAGCGCCGCGGTGAAGATCAGCCCTTCCGGCGCGCCGCAATGGCGATAGCTGTAGCCCATGTCGGCATTGTTCAGCACCGTGATCGTCCCCTTCCGGTCCACCGCGCGGGCTTCCACCAGCACGTCCCTGGTTTCCCCGCCATGCGCTCCGCCGTTCATGCGCAGCGCCCCGCCGATAGTGCCCGGTATACCTCTGAGAAAGGTTAATCCATCGATACCATTATCCGCCGCAAAGCGCGCCAGCCGCATGTCCGGCACCGCCGTGCCCACCCGGATGCGATGCTCGTCCTCGACCTCCAGCCCGGCAAAGCCGCGCCCCAGCCGGATGACCACGCCGGGCACGCCGCCGTCGCGCACCAGCAGATTGGACCCCACGCCGATGACATAGACCGGAATATCCTCCGGCGTGGCGTTCAGGAACTGCGCCAGGTCCGCCTCGTCGGCGGGCGTGAACAGCACTTCCGCCGGTCCCCCCACCCGAAACCAGGTGAGGTCGGCCAGGGCAGCGTTGGCTTCGAGCCGTCCGGCCACCGGCGGCAGGCGCTGCAACAGGGCTTCACCGTCGATCTTCGCCATGGCTCACGCCCTTCCGTCGAAGGCCGCGAGCTGTCCGGGCAGCGCATAGGCCCACTGGCTGATGGTGCCCGCCCCCAGGCAGACCACGACATCGCCGGGCTGGACCAGGCCACGCACCAGCGCTGCCAGTTGCTCGGGCCCGTCAATCTTGTGGACCGCGCGGTGGCCCCGGTTATGAATGCCCTCGGCCAAGGTGGCATGCGACACGCCCTCCATGGGTGCCTCGCCCGCCGCATAGACCGGGGCCACGACCACGGCGTCGGCATCATTGAAGGCCGAACAGAATTCGTTGAACAGATCATGGAGCCGGGTGTAGCGGTGCGGCTGCATCACCGCCACCACCTTGCCCGCCGTCACGCGCCGGGCCGCCGCCAGCACGGCGGCAATCTCCACCGGATGGTGGCCGTAATCGTCGAAAACGGTGACGCCATTGTGCGCGCCCGTTCGGGTGAAGCGGCGCTTCACGCCCTCGAAGCCGGAAAGACCGCGGCGCAGCGCCTCCGCCTTGATGCCCAACTCGCGCGCCACGGCGATGGCGGCGGTGGAATTCAGCGCATTGTGGTCGCCCGGCATGGCCAGGGCCAGATTGTTGATATCTTCGATCTCGCCGGTGCGGCGGTTGGTGTAGCGCACCGAGAATTGCGTGAGGCCATCGACATAGGAAATCTCGCCCAGACGATAGTCGGCCTGCGGGCTGCGGCCATAGGTGATGACGCGGCGGTCATGGATCTGGCCGATCAATTCCTGCACCACCGGATGGTCCATGCACATGACGGCGAAGCCATAGAAGGGAATGTTCTCGACGAAGGCGCGGAAGGCTTCCTTGGCCTTGTCGAAGGTGCCGTAATGATCGAGGTGTTCGGGATCGATGTTGGTGACGATGACCACATCGGCGGGCAGTTTCACGAAGGTGCCGTCGGACTCGTCCGACTCCACCACCATCCAGTCGCCCTTGCCCAGGCGCGCATTGGTGCCATAGGCGTTGATGATGCCGCCGTTGATCACCGTGGGATCATAACCGCCCGCATCGAGCAGCGCCGAGACGATGGAGGTGGTGGTGGTCTTGCCATGCGTGCCGCCCACCGCCACGCAGGACTGGAAGCGCATGAGTTCGGCCAGCATCTCCGCCCGGCGCACCACCGGCAGGAAGCGCGCCCGCGCCTCCACCAGTTCGGGATTGTCGGGCTTCACCGCCGAGGACATGACCACCACCTGCGCCTCGCCCAGGTTGGCCGCCGCATGGCCGATGGCCACCGGAATGCCCATCTTCCGCAGCCGCGCCACGTTGTAATTGTCCGACAGGTCCGAGCCCTGCACCTTGTAGCCCAGCGTGGTCATGACCTCGGCGATGCCGCTCATGCCGATGCCGCCGATGCCGATGAAATGAATGGGGCCGATATCGCGGGGAAGTTTCATGGATCAATCCGTCAAATCACCAGAGGGTTCAGAGCCAGTGCCTCGGCCACATCGGCCAGACGCTCGGCGGCATCGGGCCGCCCGTGGCCAAGGGCCGCCGCCGCAGCCCGCTGCAGGGTTTTCTCGTCATAGCGCACATGCGTCAGGAATGCCGCAAAATCCGATGCGCCGAGTTCGGCCTGTGGACGAACCCAGCCCGCCCCGGCTTCGGCAAAACTCCTGGCGTTGTAAAGCTGGTCGCTGTCGAGCGATCCGGGCAGCGGCACCATGACGGCGGGCCTGCCGATGACGCCAAGTTCGGCCACGGTGGACGCGCCCGAACGGCAGATCACCAGGTGGGACTCGGCAATGCGCCGCGGCATGTCCATGAAGAAGGGCTGCAACGCGGCGGCAAGGCCCATGTCCTGGTAGTGCGCCGTCAGCGCCTCGTGGTCCTCGTGCCGCACCTGCTGGGTGATAACGATGGACTTCAGCATGGCGGGCGCCAGTTCCTTCAGCACCCTGGGCATGAACTCGGCGAAGAAACGCGCCCCCTGCGAGCCGCCGAAAACCAGAATCTTGAAGGGCTCGCTGGCGGTGAGCGGCGGATAGGGCGACGCCTGTTCGGCCAGCGCCAGGGCGCGCACCGGATTGCCGGTGAACACCAGTTTCTTCCGCGCCTTCTCCGGCAGGCCGCGCACCTCCGGGAAGGACGAGGCCACCCGCCCGGCAAAGCGCGCCAGCGCCCGGTTGGCCCGGCCCATCACCGCATTCTGCTCGTGCACCAGGCTGGGGATCTTCAGCCGCGCCGCCGCCAGAATGGGCGGAAAGGACGGATAGCGGCCAAAGCCCGCCACCACCGAAGGCTTCTCCGCCGCCAGAATGGCCCTGGCCTTGCGGAACCCGGCATGGAGCCGCAAGGCCTGCCCCGGCAAGCGCAGCGGCTGGCCCGGTGTCAGCGTCGCCGCCGGCACCACATGCACGCTCTCGGCGGGAAAATTCTTTCCGGAGGCGCGCACCCGCCCATCGGGCCTCAATTTCGGGGGCCCCCCCCCCCCCCCCCGCCCCCCCGCCC
>CALMUW010000109.1 GCA_937872985.1 uncultured Alphaproteobacteria bacterium | reverse complement strand
CCCGAAGCTATCCCACATCCGATGCCAGAGCCGAACAACTCCCCCTCTGGACCCATCGATACAATTGGCATCGCCCACACGGCGGCCTAAACTCAATGACACCCATCAGTCGCCTCGAACTATCCGAGGACAACCTGTTGAGGCTCCACAGCTAGAGCAACCGGCGGTCAGTTGGAATCAACTGCCGCCGATAAGTTGCTCGAAAATCAATATGTTGGCGCAACTTTTCTCTCTCAAATCGTTCCGATTTGATCGTCCGTTGCGCTAGCGCAACCTGACTTTGCCGGACTCAACAAAAGTCAGATAAGTTGCTCGCCATCAAGAAGTTAGAACGGTGGCCTTGAGTCATCAAAGCCAAACCGCTCTAATCAGCCGCGAACAGGGAGAAGACGATGAAGGTCAAGGTTCAATGGATTGAAGGCCGCACCTTTCTGGGCGAAAGCGGCTCGGGTCATGGCGTCTTGATGGACACCGCCCCGGACATCGGCGGGCGCAACCTTGGTCCCCGTCCCATGGAAATGCTGCTCCTCGGCATGGGCGGCTGCACCGGCATCGACGTGGTGATGATGCTGCAGAAGATGCGCGAGAAGGTCTCGGGCTGCTCCATGGAACTGGAGGCCGAGCGCGCCGGCGAGGAACCCAAGGTCTTCACCAACATCAAGGTCACCTATGTGGTGACCGGCAAGGGCGTGAAGCCCGCCAATGTCGAGCGCGCCATCCAGCTCTCGGCGGAAAAATACTGTTCCGCCTCCATCATGCTGGGCAAGACCGCCGCGATCACCCACGACTTCCGCATCGTGGAGGAAGAATAGGCCTTGCCCCCTCGTGATCGGGGCAGGCGGGGATAACGCGCCGCCCCAGCCGGCATGACCCCGCCACCCGGTGGACTGCCGTGCCGGGTCAAGCCCGACGCCTACTCCACATCGAATTTCACGCCCTGCGCCAGCGGCAGGGAGGTGCCGTAATTGATGGTGTTGGTGGCGCGCCGCATATAGGCCTTCCAGGCGTCCGAGCCGGACTCGCGCCCGCCGCCCGTCTCCTTTTCACCGCCGAAGGCCCCGCCGATCTCAGCCCCCGATGGCCCGATGTTGACATTGGCGATGCCGCAGTCCGAGCCGCGCGCCGACAGGAAGGTTTCCGCCTCGCGCATGTCGAGGGTGAAGATGGACGACGACAGGCCCTGCGGCACCCCGTTGTGCAGGGCCAGCGCCTCATCGAAACTCTTGTATTTCATCACATAGAGAATGGGCGCGAAGGTTTCTTCCAGCACCGGCCCGGTCTGCTTCGGCATTTCCACCAGTGCCGGCCGCACATAAAAGCCGTCCGGCAAGCCGTTCAGCATCACCCGCTCGCCGCCCTGCACCCTGCCGCCCTCGGCCTTGGCCTCGGCCAATGCCTTCTGCATCATCTCGAAGGCCTTCCCGTCCACCAGCGGCCCGACCAGCGTGCCCTCCTCCAGCGGGCTTCCGACCTTGACCGAGGCATAGGCCTTCTTCAGCCGCGCCACGAGGGCGTCGTGAATGCTCTCATGCACGATCAGACGGCGGAGCGTCGTGCAGCGCTGGCCCGCCGTGCCCATGGCGGCGAAGGCCACGCCGCGCACCGTGAGATCAAGGTCTGCCGAGGGCGCCACGATGGCCGCATTGTTGCCGCCCAGTTCCAGAAGCGAGCGCCCGAAACGTTCGGCCACGCGCGGCCCCACCGCGCGCCCCATGCGGGTGGAACCGGTGGCCGAAACCAGCGGCACAAGTGGGGATTCAACCAGTGCCTCGCCCGCTGCGCGGCTGCCCACCACCAGGCCGGACAGGCCCGCCGGCGCCTTGCCGCCCGAAGCGTTGAAGCGGACGACGGCCTTCTCCAGCAGCGCATGAGCCGCCAGCGCCGACAGGGCCGCCTTTTCCGACGGCTTCCACACCACGGCATTGCCGCACACCAGGGCGAGTGCCGTGTTCCACGACCACACCGCCACCGGGAAGTTGAAGGCGGAAATGACGCCGACCACGCCGAGCGGATGCCAGGTCTCCATCATGCGGTGATCCTGACGTTCGCTCGCAATGGTGAGACCATAGAGCTGGCGCGACAGGCCCACGGCAAAATCGCAGATGTCGATCATCTCCTGCACTTCGCCCAGACCCTCGGAGGTGATCTTGCCCACCTCGATGGAGACGAGGCGGCCCAGCGCCTCCTTGTGGACGCGCAATTCCTCCGCCCACAGACGAACCAGATCGCCGCGCTTGGGCGCGGGCATCACCCGCCACGCGGTGAAGGCCTCGTGCGCGGCGGCAATGGCGCGGTCCGTCTCCGCCTTGCCCGCGTCGGCGAGCGTCATCAGCTCTTCGCCATTGACCGCCGAGCGGCACGACAGCGGCCCCGCCGAAAGCCGCGCCTTGTCCACTCCCATGTCGGCCAGAAGTTTCTTCACCTCAGCAGAAAAGCTCATGTTCGTTCCCTTCAAATTCGTTGATCGACAAAATGGGCGGCCTGCGCGCCCGTCTCGTAATAGAGTTCCTTGAAGCGCCGATTGCGGATCGCCGCCGGGGCCGCCAGCGGCAGCGGCAGATCGGCCTCGGCGATCTTGCCCAGAATGTGTTCCGCCAGCACCCGGCCAAAGACCGTGCCCGTGCCGATGCCCCGGCCATTATATCCGGCAAAGCAGATGACGCGATGGCCGAGCCTGTGAAAGCGCGGAATGTTGTCGGAGGTCATGCCGATCATGCCATACCATTCGGATTCAAAGGCAATGCCCTTGAGATCGGGGAAGAGCCGGGCCAGAGCGCGCCTGGAATAATTGCGGTGAATGCTGGCCCCCGGCCCGCGCAGGGCGCCGACACTGCCGAAGACCAGCCTTCCCGCCGCGTCCATGCGGAAGGAGTTCAGCACTTCCTTCGTATCCCAGCAGCCCTCCAGCCCCGGCAGGATGCGCGCCCGCTGTTCCGCCGAGAGCGGCGCGGTGGCAAAATTGAAATAGGGCAGATGCACCTGTTCCAGCCGCAACTCGGCGAAGGGTTGGGTGGTATAGGCGTCGGTCGCCACGATCACCCAATCGGCATCGACATGGCCCTGCGGCGTGGACAGGCGCCAGCCCTTGCCCGCCACCTCCACGCGCTCCACCGGCGAGGCCGTATGGATTGCGGCACCGGCAGCCATGGCCGCCCGCGCCAGCCCGCGCACATAGGCCAGGGGCTGCACCGTGCCCGCCCGCAGGTCGAGCAGCGCCCCCTCATAGGCCCGCGTGCCCACGCGCCGTTCCGTCTCCGCCTTGTCAAGCAAAGACACGGGCGCACCCCGCGCCTGCCATTGCGCGCAGCGTTCCTCCAGCTCCTTCAGCCCCGCTTTGCCCACCGCCAGATGCAGCGTGCCATTGTGCGTCGCCTCGCAGGCAATGTCATGGGCCGTGATGATGTCCCACACCTCGGCGGGTCCATTGCCCAGGAGGTTCAGAATGCGGTTGCCATGGTCCTCGCCCAGCGCCGTGATGATGTCCTGCGGCATGACCCACAGACCGGCATTGGCCAGACCCACGTTGCGCCCCGCCGCGCCAAAGCCCACCTCCGCCCGTTCCAGCACGACGACGCGCGCACCGGCCTGGGCCAGATGCAGCGCCGCCGAACAGCCGGTATAGCCCGCGCCGATCACCGCCATATCGGCAGTGACAGCGCCCAGAAGCGGCCGGGTCACAGGCGCAGGCGGTGCGGTTCTCTCCCACAGCCCGTGGGAACGGGGATCGTTCAGCATGGCAAACCTCGTGGCACCCTCCCTATCGCGGCCAGACCTTTCCCGGCAAGGGCCAGCCCGCCCGCCGCCACCGGGCCAAAGGGGCTGCCCCATGGTGTCAGCCGCAGCATTTGACATTTCCCGGCATTGCACCATCTATGGGCTCAAATGGAGGGCGGTGCCCATGACCGGCGCTGAATTCATTCTTCCTGTGGTTCTGGGGGTCAGCCTTGCCGCGGCGGCGGGTTTTCGCGTCTTCGTGCCGCTTCTGGCGCTGGGCGCTTCGGCCCATTGGGGCTTCGTGCCGGTGAGCGATGGTTTTGCCTGGGTTGCCACCACGCCCGCCCTCATCATGCTCGCCGTTGCCGCCGTGGCCGAAGTCATCGCCTATTACATCCCCGGCGTGGATAATCTGCTGGACACTCTGGCCGCCCCCGCCGCCCTCATCGCCGGGGTCATGGTGTCCGCCGCCGTCATGACCGGCATGCCGCCCATGCTGAAGTGGACTCTCGCCATCATCGCAGGCGGCGGTGCGGCGAGTCTGACGCAGGGTGCCACCACCATCGCCCGCGGCCATTCCACCGTGCTCACCGGCGGCACCGGCAATCACATTCTCTCAACCGGCGAAATCATCGGGGCGGTGGTGCTCTCGCTCCTGTCGCTCATCGCCCCCTGGCTGGCGCTGGCCCTGGCGCTCATCGCGGTTTTCATCGCCTACCGCTTCATCCGCCGCATGCGCAAGAACCGCCCCGCCGAACCGTAAGCGCTCTGACAGCTTGCTGCTGCAAGCCGTCAGGGCCTCAAGCCGTCAGGGCCTCACGATCTTGTCGCGCAACACCCACTGGCCAACGCCCGAGGATGCGATGCGGATTTCACCCGTTTCGCCAACCAGCGCTTCATCCAGCCCGTTCTCCGGCACATCCAGAATGGCATAGGGCCGTTCTGCCGTGCCATCGCCATTGGCAAAGAGGCCGATCTTCTCGCCCTGCCAGCGCACATCGCCCATGTGCGCGCCGACAATGTCGGGCGGGTCGCACTGCCAGCTCTGCTTGGGCTGAAGATAGGCAATCTCCAGCCGCAGGTGCCCCATCCGCCCACCGACCGTCACGTCCATGTGGAAAACCGACATGTCCTTGTCTCCAGTAACGCCTCTTGCCCCCGCAGAGCTAAGGGTGATCCCGGCGCAGGCTCACCGCAAGCGGCTGATTGCCGCGCCAGGCCGAGCCCCCAGCATTGCCACGTCACCGGCGGAATCGAACCCTGCGGCAGGGTTTGGTCAGAGCTGCGATGAAGGGTGAGGACCGACCGCGAAGCCGGGGAAATGCTCCGGTGGAGCATTTTCAGATCCGGACGCGGGGGAGATGCCGAAGGGAGCGGGCCCCCCGCAGGGCAGCGACCAGAAATGCAACTCATCCAAAGGGATTCAGCGCATTGAATTGCGCGAGCCCGGAATGCGCCACGCCAAAAACAAAACCCGCCGCATGTGGCCATGCAGCGGGTTGTTTGTTTCGTGATGTGATGAAGGGAAATTCTGTCTTTCGCATGGGTGAGGACCGACGGCGAAGCCGGGAAAATGCTCCGGTGGAGCATTTTCAGGTCCGAACGCGGGGGAGATGCCGAAGGCAGCGGGCCCCCCGCAGGGCAGCGACCAGAAATGCAACTCATCCAAATCGGTTCAGCACATTGAATTGCGCGCACCCGGAGTGCGCCACGCCAAAAACAAAACCCGCCGCATGTTGCCATGCAGCGGGTTATTTGTTTCGTGATGTGATGAAGGGGAATTCTGTCTTTCGCATGGGTGAGGACCGACGGCGAAGCCGGGAAAATGCTCCGGTGGAGCATTTTCAGGTCCGAACGCGGGGGAGATGCCGAAGGCAGCGGGCCCCCCGCAGGGCAGCGACCAGAAATGCAAATCATCCAAATCGGTTCAGCACATTGAATTGCGCGCGCCCGGAATGCGCCACGCCAAAAACAAAACCCGCCGCATGTGGCCATGCAGCGGGTTATTTGTTTCGTGATGTGATGAAGGGAAATTCTGTCTTTCGCAGGCCCGGCAGCGACCTACTCTTCCGCGTCTTAAGACGAAGTACCATTGGCGCAGGGGCGTTTAACGGCCGAGTTCGAGATGGGATCGGGTTGGGACACCCCGCCATAGCCACCAGGCCGGCGAAGGACAGAAGATGCACATTTCATTGTCGTATCTCATCGACCGATGGGTATCGGTAAATGAGAGCAATCAAGCCGTTCGAACGATTAGTACCAGTAAGCTACGGACATTACTGCCCTTCCACATCTGGCCTATCAACGAGGTCGTCTTCCTCGGTTCTCAAGGGAATTCTTGTTTTGAGGTGGGTTTCCCGCTTAGATGCCTTCAGCGGTTATCCCGTCCACACATAGCTACCCTGCTATGCCGCTGGCGCGACAACAGGTCCACCGGAGGTGTGTTCATCCCGGTCCTCTCGTACTAAGGACAAATCCTCTCAAAATTCCTACAATCACGGCAGATAGGGACCAAACTGTCTCACGACGTTTTGAACCCAGCTCACGTACCACTTTAATCGGCGAACAGCCGAACCCTTGGGACCTTCTCCAGCCCCAGGATGTGATGAGCCGACATCGAGGTGCCAAACGATTCCGTCGATATGGACTCTTGGGAATCATCAGCCTGTTATCCCCGGCGTACCTTTTATCCGTTGAGCGATGGCCCTCCTCACGTGGGACCACCGGATCACTATGGCCGTCTTTCGACTCTGCTCGACTTGTCAGTCTCGCAGTCAGGCAAGCTTATGCCATTGCACTCGAGGGCTGATTTCCGACCAGCCTGAGCTTACCATCGCGCGCCTCCGTTACTCTTTGGGAGGCGACCGCCCCAGTCAAACTACCC
>CALMUW010000108.1 GCA_937872985.1 uncultured Alphaproteobacteria bacterium | reverse complement strand
CCTCGCTGCCCAGCATGAAGCTTGAATCAGAACTACACTGATTTGGGAATCCCAGATTCCGTCAAAAAACAGCAGGCTCTAGGCCACCGCGCAGCCCGAAAAGCGCTCAGCGGTTTTTGGACAAGCTGCGTGGCATCAAACACGCGCAGCCCGAAAAGCGCTCAGCGGTTTTTGGACAAGCGGCGTGGCATCAAACACGCGCAGCCCGAAAAGCGCTCAGCGGTTTTCGGACAAGCGGCGCGTTATCACGTGTGACGCCTTTCCACATGAGAAGGCCGCCCCGGAATGGCAAGCTTCGCCGGGTTCCTGGCGCGGCGAGAAATCACCTTGCCCTTGGCCACCACGCAGAGCCGTTCCGCCCGCAGCCTGAGCGCCTCCGTGGGGTGACCCGCATCCAGCACAACGAGATCAGCCGACTTGCCCACGGCGAGTCCATAATCCGCAAGCCCCATGATGGCCGCGTTTTCGGTCGTCACCATGTCGAAGCAATGCCGCATCTGCTGCGGGGAGGTCATCTGCGCCACATGCAGGCCCATGAAGGCCACGTCCAGCATGTCCGCCGTGCCCAAGGGATACCACGGGTCAAGCACGCAATCCTGCCCGAAGCCGACGCGAATGCCCTGCGCGATCATCTCCGGCACACGCGTCTGGCCGCGCCGCTTGGGATAGCTGTCGTGCCGCCCCTGGATGACGATGTTGATGAGCGGATTGGGAATGGCCGACACCTGCGCCTCCGCCATCAGCGGCAGAAGCTTCGACACATAATAGTTGTCCATGGAATGCATCGAGGTGAGATGCGACCCCGCCACCCGGCCCTGCAATCCAAGGCGGTGCGTCTCATAGGCCAGTTGTTCGATGTGGCGCGAGTTCGGATCATCCGTCTCGTCGCAATGCATGTCCACCATCAGGCCGCGCTCGGCGGCGATCTCGCACAACTCGGTCACCGAGCGGCGGCCATCGGCCATGGTGCGTTCGAAATGCGGAATGCCGCCGACGATGTCAACACCAAGGTCCAGCGCGCGTAGCAGGTTCTGCTTCGCCGTCGGGCTGCGATAGAAGCCATCCTGCGGGAAGGCCACGAGTTGCAGCGTGATATAGGGCGCGACCTTCTTCTTGACCGAGAGCAGGGCCTCCACCGCCAGCAAGCGGTCATCGCACACATCCACATGGCTGCGGATGGCGAGAAGTCCCATGCTCGCCGCCCAGTCGCAATAGGCCAGCGCGCGCTCCTCCACCGCCGCATGGGTCAACAGCGGTTTCAACTCACCCCACAGCGCAATGCCTTCCAGCAGCGTGCCCGAGGCATTGATGCGCGGAATGCCATAGGACAGCGTGGCATCCATGTGAAAATGCGGATCGACGAAGGGCGGCGACACGAGATTGCCCGTGGCGTCCACGGTTTCCCGCGCCGCGCCATCGATCTTCGGCGCGATGTCGGCAATCCGTCCGCCCTTCACCGCGATGTCGGCGACGCGGCCATCGCTCAGCGTGCCGCCTTTGATGATGAGATCGAACATCAGCGTTCTCCCTTGCGATAGGGCACCATGAGGGCGCGCGGATAGGCGGCGCGCCGCGACACCAGAATGAGGGCAATGATGGAAAGGACGTAGGGCAGCATGAGGAAGAGCTGATAGGGCACCACCGCTCCCGCCCATTGCTGCAAGCGCAACTGATAGGCGTCGAACAGACCGAAGAGCAGCGCGCCGATGAGCGCCTTGCCGGGCCGCCACGAACCGAAGACCACGAGCGCCACCGAGATCCAGCCGCGCCCGTTGATCATGTCGAAGAAGAAGGAGTTGAAGGCCGAGAGCGTCAGGAAGGCGCCGCCCATGCCCATCAGCGCCGACCCCGCCACCACCGCGCCCATGCGCACCGCCACCACATTGATGCCCTGCGCTTCCGCCGCGGCCGGATTTTCGCCCACCGCCTTGATGGCGAGGCCCAGCGGCGTGCGGGCCAGAAGCCACGCCACCAGCACCACCATGATGAAGGCAAGATAGGTGAGCGGTGTCTGGCGGAACAGCGCCTCGCCGACGAAGGGCAGGTCCGACAGGCCGGGAATGGCCCAGGGCTGGAAGGGTTCGATCTTGGGCGGGGTGGTCACTTCGGGCAGCGCCAGGCGATAGAAATAATAGGCGAGCGACGAGGCCAGCAGCGTGATGCCGATGCCCGTCACATGCTGCGACAGGCCAAGCGGCACCACCAGCACGGCATGCAGCAAGCCAAACACCGCCCCTGCCAGTGCCGCCACCACCACGCCCGCCCACAGGCCGAAACCGGCATAGACCGTGATCCATCCGGCGAAGGCCCCCACCGTCATGATGCCCTCGATGCCGAGATTGATGACACCGGCGCGCTCGCACAGCAGCTCGCCCAGCGTGGCGAAGATCAGGGGCGAGGCAATGCGGATGGCGGCGGCCCATAGTGCCGTGGTGAAGAGAATGGCGAGCACATCCATGACCTACCTCCAGCGCAGCCGGTGGCGGGTGAACATCACCGCCGTCACCATGGTGAGCAGGGAGGCCGCCACCATGACGTGGGCAATGTAGCTGGGCACGCCGGCGCTGCGGCTCATGGCGTCGGCGCCGACAAAGACCGCCGCGACGAAAACGGCCGCCGCAATGACCCCCAGCGGATTGAGCAGGGCCAGCATGGCGACCACGATGCCGGTGTAGCCAAAGCCCGGCGACAGATCGAGGGTGAGATTGCCCTTGAGGCCCGCCACTTCGGAAAAGCCGCCAAGCGCCGCCAAGCCGCCGGAGATGAGCGCCGTCTTGGCGATGACGCGGGCCACCGGAATGCCCGCGAAATGCGCCGCCTTGGCGTTATGCCCCACGGCGCGCATTTCATAGCCCAGCACCGTTCTGCGGTCGATGAACCACACGACGAAAGCCGCCGTCAGCGCCAGCACGAAGCCCCAGTGCAGGCGCAGACCCTTCATCAGGCGCGGCAGTTGCGCGTCGGCGATGACCTTCTTCGATTGCGGCCAGCCCAGCCCCATGGGATCCTTCAGCGGCCCTTCCAGCAGCAGACTGACGAACAGCAGGAAGATGAAATTGAACAGCAGCGTCGTCACCACCTCATCCACGCCGAAGCGCGTCTTGAGGAAGGCCGGCGCATAGAGAATGGCAGCCCCGCCCAGCATGGCGGCGAACATGAGAACGGGAATGAGCAGCGGCGCGGGCAGCGGCAACAGCCCCGTGCCGAACACCACGGTCATCACCGCTCCGGCATAGAATTGCGCCTCGCCGCCGATGTTCCATAATTTGGCGCGGAAGGCCACCGCCGCCGCCAGCCCGGTGAAGATCAATGGCGTGGCCCGCGTCAGCGTTTCCATCAGCGCGAAACGCGACCCCAGTGACCCCTTGAGAATGAGGGCGAAGACGGTGAAGGGATTGGCCCCCGCCAGCATGACCAGAACGGCGGCAAACAGGCCCGCCGCCATGAGCGCCAGCAGCGGAAACCCGAGGGTGAGCAGGAGCGAGCGTTCGGCGCGCGGTTCAAGCCGCATGGACGTCGCCTCCGCTGCCATGGCCCGCCATCATCAGGCCCAGTTCACCGATGGACAATCCGGCCCGCGCCAGCGGCGCCGACAGGTGACCGCGATGGATGACCGCGATGCGGTCGGCCAGCGACAGCATCTCCTCCAGATCTTCCGAGATCAGGAGAATGCCCGCGCCCCGCGCCCGCGCCGCCAGCAATTGTTCATGCACATAGGCCACCGCCCCCACGTCAAGACCGCGCGTCGGCTGATTGGCCAGCACCACGCGCGGGCTCCGCGCCATCACCCGGCCAAGAATGAGCTTCTGCATGTTGCCGCCGGAAAGCAGGCGCACCGGGCCGTCCAGCCCCTGGCACTTCACCTGATAGGCGGCCACCGCCTGCTCTGCCGCTGCCCGCGCCGCCCGCCAGTCAATGAGGCCCCGGCGCGAGAAGGGCGGGGCGTCATAGGTCTCGGCCATGACATTCTCGGTGATGCTCATGTCGCCGATGAGGCCCTCGCTGTGGCGATCCTCGGGAATGCGCCCCACGCCCATGGTCACCATGCGGCGCGGCGTCGGCTGGGCAATGGCCGCACCCGCCACGACAACCGTGCCCGTTGCGGGCAGCAGCGTGCCCGAGATCACATCCGCCAGCAGCGTCTGGCCATTGCCGGAAACACCGGCCACACCGAGAATTTCTCCGGCGCGCAATTCCAGCCCGACATTGCGCAGCCAGTGCGCCCCGCGATTGGCGGAAATGTCATGCAGCTCCAGCACCACCTCTCCGGCGGCGCGCGGCTCCACCTTGGGCTGGGGCAGGGGACGGCCCACCATCAGTTCCGCGAGTTCCGCCCGGCTGGTGCCCGCCACGGCGCGTTCCGCCACCAGCGTGCCGGAGCGCAGCACATAGACCCGCTCGCAGGCGGCCAGAATTTCACTGAGCTTGTGGGAAATGAAGATGACCGAAAGCCCATGCGCCACGAACCGCTTCAATGTGGCAAAGAGCGAGGCTGACTCCTGCGGCGTCAGCACGGCGGTCGGCTCATCGAGGATGAGAATGCGCGCCTCGCGGTAAAGCGCCTTCAGGATTTCCACCCGCTGGCGCTCGCCCACCGTAAGGCCCGCCACCACCGCGTCCGGGTCGACTTCCAGCCCGAAGTCCTGCGCCAGCCTGTGCACGCGCGCCCGCGCCGCGCCGCGCGCGGACGTAAGCTGCCACAGCGGCTCGGCCCCGAGGATGATATTGTCCAGCACGGGGAGGTTGTCGGCCAGGGTGAAGTGCTGGTGCACCATGCCGATGCCCGCCGCGATGGCCGCATGGGGCGACCCCGGCGGCAGCGCCTCACCCCGCACCGTGATCTCGCCTTCGTCGGCGAGATAATGGCCGAAGAGAATGCTCATCAGCGTCGTCTTGCCTGCTCCGTTCTCGCCCAGCAGGCCCACGATTTCGCCTTCCTTCACGTCGAGCGAGATCGCGTCATTGGCGATGAGCGCGCCAAAACGTTTCGTGATGCGCGACAGCCGGAGAACACTCTCCGGCTGCGCTGTCGTTGACGCGGTCATAATTCCTACGACGACTTGGGCTCGCTGTCGTCGATGGCGACGGTGAAGCTGCCCGCCTTGATGGCCGCTTCCTTCTCCGCCACCTTGGCCTTCACCTCCGCCGGGATCACGCCGTCGAAGGTTCCGAAGGGAGCGATTGAACAGCCGCCCGCCTTCATGAAGCTGTATTGGCCATAGTCATCGGCCTTGAAGCTCTTGGCCTTGATGGCGGCAATGGCGGCATCGAGCGTCGGCTCGAAGTGCCACAGCGCCGAGGCGACCACGGTTTCGGGGTAATCCTTCTGGGTGTCGATGACATTGCCCACCGCCAGGACCTTCTTGTCCTTGGCTGCGTCCGACACGCCGAAACGCTCGGCATAGAGCAGGTCCGCGCCCGCGTCGATCTGGGCCAGCGCCGTTTCCTTGGCCTTGGGCGGGTCGAACCACGAACCGATGAAGGCCACCTGGAACTTGCAGTCCGGCTTCACCTCCCTCACGCCCGCCATGAAGGCGTTCATCAGGCGGTTCACTTCCGGAATGGGATAGCCGCCCACCATGCCGATGTTGCCGCTCTTGGTCATGGCTCCGGCCACCAGGCCGGTGAGATAGGAGGCGTCCTGAATGTAGTTGTCGAAGACCGCGAAGTTCGCCAGCGCCGCATCCGGCTTGAAGGACGAGCCGATGAGGAAGGCGCGGTCGGGATAATCCTTGGCAACCGCGCGCGCGGCGTCCTCCACCGCGAAGGCCTCGCCCACGATGAGTTGATGGCCCGCCTCGCAATATTCGCGCATCACCCGCTCATAGTCGGTGTTGGCCACCTTCTCCGAGAAGACATACTCGATGTCGCCGCGCGCCTTGGCCGCGTTGGCTGCCTGATGAATGCGGCTCACCCATTGCTGCTCCACCGGCACGGTATAGACGGCGGCCATCTTGATGGGGCCTTCGGCGCGGGCCAGGCGCGGCGCAAGGCCGGTGAGCGGAAGCAGCGCGCCGGCGGCGGAAGCCTTCAGCAGGCCGCGGCGGGAAATCGGAAAGGAGGGAAGGGTCATGTCGGTCCTCGTGGGTGGAGTGTGAAATCCAGGCGGCTGATTGTTGCGGCAAAGGCATCTTCCCGTCCCCGGTCATGGGCAAATGATCCACCGTTTTCTGGCGTTTCCTCGCGGATTTGCCGGAGGCCTGCCACAAATTGCGGTGGACGGCGCGACGAATGGGCTTGACGCAGCGGAAACCTGATTGTTCCGCCCAAGCTGCTGCGACGTTTGCCTCACCACCGTTGACAGACGCCGGGGCTTTGGCTCTGCTGGCACCCAAGAGCGGCGAGAACCGCTCAGGGAGGAAAACGGCATGACGCCGGAGGACGTGGTTCGCAGTCTGCCCTGCTGGCAGGGTGCCATAACGCTTTCCCCTCTGGCCGGGGGCATGAGCAATGCTGCCTTCATCGTCACCGCCGACAGCGGCAGATATGTCGCCCGCGTCGGTGATGATCACCATGTCCACCACATCTCCCGTGCCCGCGAGGCTACCGCCAGCCGCGCCGCCGCAAGCCTCGGCCTGTCGCCGGAACTGATCCACGAGCAGCCCGGGGTCTTGGTGCTGCGCTACCTCGACGCCCGGCCCCTGTCGCCGGAGGGCGTGCGCGCGCGCCTTGCCGATTGCGCCCAGCTCATTCGCCGCTGCCACAGCGACATGGCCCATGCCGTCTCCGGCCCGCCCGGCTTCTTCTGGGTGTTTCATGTGTTGCGCGACTATGCCCAGACGCTGCGCGCGGATGGCCATGCCGTGGTGGCCGACCTGCCGCGCCTTCTGGCCGTGGCGCGGGAGCTTGAACACGAGCAGGTTCCGCTCCCCATCGTCTTCACCCACAACGACCTGCTGGCCGCCAATTTCCTCGATGACGGCCAGCGCCTCTGGCTCATCGACTGGGAGTTCTCCGGCTTCGGCACGGCCATGTTCGATCTGGCAAGCCTCGCCGCCAACAACGGCCTTACGGCGGAAGACGAAGACCACCTGCTCACCCTCTATTTCGGCCATGCGCCGGACCGGGCGCTGGCCCGCGCCTTTTCCGCCACCAAGGCGGCGGCGGCCCTGCGCGAGGCCCTGTGGGGCCATGTCTCGGGCATTCACCTGCGCGTGCCGGGGGTTGATTACGACGCCTACGCGGCAGAAAACCTCGCCCGCTTCGAAGCCTGTTATTCTGAGCATCAGAAACGATTCGGATCCTGACCCATGAACGCTTTTCCCTCCCATGCCGATGTGGTGGTCATCGGTGGCGGCATTATCGGTTGTTCCACCGCCTATCATCTCGCCCGTGACCATAAGCTGAAGGTCGTTGTGCTGGAGCAGAACCGCCTCACTTCAGGGTCGACGTGGCATGCGGCGGGTCTGGTGGGCCAGTTGCGCTCGTCGGCCTCCATCACTCAGGTGCTGAAATATTCCGTCGACCTCTACCGCAACCTCGACAAGGAAACCGGGCTGGAAACCGGCTGGAAAATGACCGGCTGCCTGCGCCTTGCCACCACCGAGGACCGCTGGACCGAATTCAGGCGCCTGGCCACCACGGCGCGCTCCTTCGGCATGGAGATGCATCTCATCTCGCCCGCCGAGGTGAAGAAGATGTGGCCGCTCATGCATGTCGAGGATCTCGTCGGCGCCTCATGGCTGCCGACCGATGGTCAGGCCTCGCCCTCGGACATCACCCAGTCGCTGGCCAAGGGCGCGCGCATGCATGGCGCGAGGCTCATCGAGGGAGCGCGGGTCGAGGGCTTCGTCATGGCCAGGGGCCGCATCACGGCGGTGCGCACCAACCTGGGCGAGATCAGCACGGAGAAGGTGGTGAACTGTGCCGGCCAATGGGCCCGGCAACTGGGGGCCATGGCGGGCGTCTCGGTGCCGCTTCAGGCGGTGCGCCACCAATATGTCATCACCGAAAAGGTGCCGGGCCTGGCATCCGATGCCGCGACCCTGCGCGATCCCGACCGCCGCACCTATTTCAAGGAAGAGGTGGGCGGCCTCGTCTTCGGCGGCTATGAGCCGGACCCCATTCTCTGGACCACGGGCGACATTCCCGGCGATTTCGAGTTTCAACTGTTCGAGGATGACTTCGATCACTTCGAGCCGCACATGACCGAGGCGCTGGTGCGCTTGCCCGCGTTGGAAACCGTCGGCATCAAGAAGATGATCAACGGCCCGGAAAGCTTCACGCCCGACGGCAATTTTATCCTGGGCCTTGCGCCGGAATGCCCCAACTTCTTTGTCGGTGCGGGCTTCAACGCCTTCGGCATTGCCTCCGGTGGCGGCGCGGGCTGGGTGCTGGCCGACTGGGTGGCGAGGAATGAAGCGCCCATGGACCTCTGGACCGTGGACATCCGCCGCTTCTCGGGCCTCCACGCCGACCGCGACTGGACGGCGGCACGCACGGCGGAAGCCTATGGCAAGCATTACACCGTGGCCTTCCCGCACGAGGAATATGAGAGCGGCCGTCCCGCCATTGTCTCGCCCCTCTATGACCGCTTGCGCGACCTCAACGCCTGCTTCGGCTCCAAGCTGGGCTGGGAGCGCGCCAACTGGTTTGCCCCGGAAGGGGTTGCCGCGCGTGACCTCTATTCCATGGGGCGGCAGAACTGGTTCCCCCATGTCGGTGTGGAACACCGGGCGGTGCGCGAGGCCGCGGGCCTCTTCGACCAGTCCTCCTTCGCCAAGTTTGAACTGAAGGGGAAGGACGCCGCCAGGGCCCTCTCCCTCATCTGCGCCAACGAGGTGGAGCGGCCGCCGGGCCGCCTCATCTATACCCAGATGCTGAACACCAGGGGCGGCATCGAATGCGACCTCACCGTGGCCCGCCTTGCCGAGGACCATTATTACATCGTCACCGGCACGGGCTTCCGCACCCATGACTTCGCCTGGATCGCCGATCACATTCCCGCCGGGGCCGAGGCACGGCTTGCCGATGTCACCGAGGACTATGCCACGCTGGTGCTCATGGGGCCGAGGGCGCGCGATATCATGGGCGCGGCGACCACGGCGGATATGTCCAACGCGGCCTTCCCCTTCGGTGCGGTGCAGGTCATTCCCGTCGCCGGTCATCCCGTGCGGGCGCTGCGCGTCACCTATGTGGGCGAACTGGGCTGGGAGCTGCACATGGCCAAGGCGGCGGCGGGCGCGGTCTTCGATGCCCTCATGGCGGCGGGCGGACGCTTCGGCATCACGCCTGCCGGTTATCGCGCCATCGAGTCGCTGCGCCTGGAAAAATTCTATCGCGCCTGGGCCGCCGACATCACGCCCAATGACACGCCCTTCCAGGCAGGCCTCGGCTGGGCGGTGAAACTGAAGGGCACCAAGGACTTCATTGGCCGCACCGCACTGGAGGCGGCGCAGGGCAAACCGCTGACCAAAATGCTGGCGGGCTTTGTCACTGAGCGAGAGGACGTGGTGCTGGCGGGCCGCGAGACCATCCTGCGCAACGGCCAGTTCGCGGGCTACCTGACGAGCGGCGGCTATGGCTATAGCGTGGGCCGCCCCGTGGGCCTGGGCTACATCCGCAATGCCGATGGCGTGGACGCGGCCTATGTGGAGCAGGGCAGCTATGAACTGGTGGTGGCCAACGAAGCGGTGAAGGCCACGGTCCACCTCAAGCCCCTGTGGGATCCTGAAAACCTGCGCGTGAAATCCTGACCCCCACCGAGTTGGCGCGGCAGGACAGCCATTTTCCGACGGAGGAATGGCGCTCCCGGCATTGACCCCGCCGCCCCTTGGCGGCTAGGGTTCCCCTGCTGAAGGTTCTCCGGTGCTGCCAAGGCCCGGAGCTAAGAGGGAACACGGAGGATGGCGTCTCGTCATCCGGATGTGGCTGCCCCCGCAACTGTCAGCGGCGAGTCCGTTTCCTGAAGCCACTGCGCCATGGCGCGGGAAGGCGAAACGGACAGTGACCCGCGAGCCAGGAGACCTGCCTTGAGCGTCACCTCAACCGGGATGCGGGGAGCGTCCGGGGCTTGGGTCTTTCCCCAGCGGTGGCAATCATCGCTGGCGGGTGTTGGTCAAACTCCCATCGGCACAGGGCAACGGAACCCCGAACGGGGCCATGGGAGTGCACTATGAAGACCTTTTCTTTCCTTCTCGCCTTGGGGGCAGGGGCCGCCGCCATCATGGGCGTGGGCCAGGCCGAACCCATCGACCTCGGCACCATCGAGGTCATCGCCAACCGCAGCGCCACCGCGGACGCCAAGGTCGGCTCCACCGTCAACCGGGTGAGCCAGCAGGAAATCAAGACCCGCGCCCAGCCCAGCGTGGCGGACTATCTCGCCACGCTGCCCGGCGTTTCCGTCTCCGCCCCCGGCGGGGTCGGTCAGGAAACCACCCTCATCGTGCGCGGGGCCGACAAGAAATACGTGAAGACCCTGTTCAACGGCATCGACATTTCCGATGTCACCGCCACCCAGGTCCAGCCCTCCATCGAACACTTCATGGCCGATGGCGTGAGCGCGATCGAGGTGCTGAAGGGCTCGCAGGGCACACTCTATGGGTCGGATGCGGTGGCGGGCGTCATCGGCATCTCGACCCTGGGTGAACCGGAGGACGGGCTGCACGCCGAACTCGGGGCTGAGGGCGGCTCCCATTCCACCTTCCGCTCCCACGCCAAGGTCACGGCGGCGGGCAACGGCGGCAAGATGGCGCTGGGCGTTTCCGGCCTGAACACGGCGGGCATTTCCGCCGCCGAGGAACACGCGGGCAATCCCGAACGCGACGGTTATAAAAACTTCGGCCTCACCTTCGCCGGCGAGCAGCAGATGAACGATGTGCTGACCCTCTTCGGTTCGGCCCTCAGCATCAGTTCCACCGCTGACTATGATGATGACGGCGCCCCGCCCAGGGACAATCCCTTCAATGAAACCTCCGGCGCGCGCCAGGGTGCGCGCATTGGGGCAAAACTCAATCTTCTCGACGGGCGCGTGGAAAACATCGTCTCGGCCCAGGTGTTCAACACCGACCGTGACATTCATTCCGTCTCGATCTTCGGCCCCTATGACGCCAACTTCGACGGCACGCGCACGAAGATCGACGATCAGCTCACCTTCACCGTCAATGACAGCGTGAAGCTGCTGGCGGGGGCCGACCATGAATGGCAGTCGGCGGCCATCACCGACAACTACGGCACCGACTTCAACGCCCGCGCCGAAAACGGCGGCCTCTGGACCGAAGCCATCGTGACGCCGCTGGAGGGTCTCAGCCTCACCGGCTCGCTCCGCCTCGACGACCATAGCCAGTTCGGCAGCCACACCACCTGGCGCGCCACCGCCGCCCATCTGTTCAGTTCCGGCACCAAGCTGCATGGCTCACTGGGCACCGGCTTCCGTGCCCCCAGCCTCTACGAACTTTATGATGCCTATGCGGGCAACCCGGGCCTGAAGCCGGAGAAAAGCTTCTCCTGGGATGCTGGTGTGGGCCAGACCCTCATGGACGGCAGGCTCACCCTCGATGTCACGGTCTTCGGTCTCGATACCGACAACCTCATCGACTACAGCTTCGCCACCTGGTCCTATGTCCAGGTGCCCGGCACCACCAGACGCAGCGGCGTTGAACTCTCCGCCGGATGGGAAGCCAATGACTGGCTGACCCTCAACGCGGCCTATACCTTCACCCATACCGAACAGGCCGATGGCGCGCGCCGTCCGCGTGTGCCGAAGCATGATCTGGCGCTCTCCGCCGTCATCACGCCCGCCGAAAAATGGACCATCGCGGCCACGGCGCGTTACGTGAACGACACCATCGATACCGGCAACATGAAGCTCGACAACTATTTCCTGCTCAATGCCCGCGTCGCCTATCAGCTCACGGACAACACGCAGGTCTATGTGCGCGGCGAGAACCTGCTCGATCAGGACTATCAGGTGATCAAGGGCTACGGCACGCCGGACCTTTCGGCCTATGGCGGCCTCACGGTGAACTTCTGATGACCACACGGCGGATAGTGGCAGGGGTCACAGCGCTTCTGGCGCTGGCCCTGCCGCTGTCGGCTGCGGCCGCGCCCCTGCGCGTGGCCTCGCTCAATGTCTGCACCGACCAACTGGTGCTGGCGCTGGCCGCCCCCGGCCAGATCGCGGCCCTGTCGCGCTTTGCCGGTGACCCGCGCCTTTCGGCCAGTGCCGGAAAGGCCACGGGCTTTGCCACCACGCGCGGCACGGCGGAAGAAGTGTTCACCCTGAAGCCCGATCTGGTGGTCACCGGCTCCTTCAGCCTGCACAACACCACGGACCTGCTCCGGCAGTTGGGCTTCGCGGTGGAGGAGTTCGGCTTCGACAGCAACATTGCCGCCGTGCCCACCGCCATCCGCCGCATGGGCAAATTGCTGGGCCGCGAGGATGAAGCCGAAGCCCAGGCGACAGCCTTTGAGGATGCAGTGCAGCGCCTCGCCGCGCCCCCCTGCGCCGCCCCGCCGCTCGCCATCATCTATGAGCAGAACGGTGTCACCCTGGGCGCGGGCACGCTGGCCGACTCGGCCCTGCGCCTGGCGGGCTTCCGCAACCTTGCGGCGGAGCAGGGCATAGAGGGCATGGGGCCTTTGCCGCTGGAGGTTCTGGTCAAGGCGCAGCCCGATCTGGTGATTTTCTCCGGTTACCGGGAGGACGCCCCGGCGCTGGCCGACCAGACCACGCGCCACCCGGCCTTCGCATCACTCCACGCCGAAATCCGCCGCGATGTCCTGCCGCCCGCTGCCCTGTCCTGCGGTTCCGCCTCAGCCCTTGCGGCGCTGGCCGCGCTTCGCCACTTGCACGACACCCTCAGCCGCTGCGGGGCCGCGCCATGAAACGTGGGCTGAACCCGCTGCTCGCTCTTCTGGTGCTGGTGCTCTTCGTGCTCTCGCTGCTGGTCGGTCCGGCCCACCTTGGCCTCATGGAGACTCTGCGCGGCTTCATGGCGGGCGGCAGCGAGGCGACCGCCATCATCCTGCGTGACATCCGCCTGCCGCGCGCGCTCCTTGGCGTCCTGACCGGTGCCAGCCTCGGCCTGTCGGGCGCGGTCTTGCAGGGCCTGCTGCGCAATCCGCTGGCCGACCCCGGCCTCATCGGCGTCTCGGCCACGGCCTCCCTTGGCGCGGTCCTTGCCTTCTATTCCGGTCTGGCCGCGGCCTCGGCCATCATCATGCCCCTGGGCGCGCTGCTGGGTGGCGCGCTGGCGGTCCTGATCCTGCTGGCCGTGGCGGGCCGGGGCAATTCCACCCTCACCCTCATCCTCGCCGGGGTGGCCCTGTCGTCATTGGCGGGGGCGCTCATCTCTTTGGCGCTTAATCTGTCGCGCAATCCCTTCGCCTCCTATGAAATCTCCTTCTGGCTTCTGGGCTCACTGAAGGACCGCAGCATGAACCATGTGGTGCTGGTGGCGCCCCTCATGCTGGCGGGCTGGCTGGCCATGGCCCTGTCCGCCCGCGCCCTCGATGCCCTGTCGCTGGGCGAGGAAGCAGCCCACAGCCTCGGCGTCGACATGAAACGCCTGCGTATCCTTGTCATTGCGGGCGTGGCCCTGGCCACCGGCGCGGCCACGGCGGTCACCGGCATGATCGGTTTCGTCGGCCTCGTGGTGCCCCATCTGGTGCGCCCCTTCACCACGCAATTGCCCTCCGCCGTGTTGCTGCCTTCGGCGCTGGGCGGAGCGGCGCTGCTCACCGCAGCCGACATCTTCACCCGGCTCCTGGTGACCAATGTGGAACTGAATGTCGGCGTGGTGACGGCCCTCATCGGCGCGCCCTTCTTCTTCTGGCTGGTCTTCCGGTCACGATGGGAGACGGCCTGATGCAGCTTGCCGCCAGCCATCTCTCCGTCAGTCTCGCGGCCCGCAACGTGCTGCGCGATGTCTCGCTCACGCTGGCGCCGGGCGAGGTTGTCGGCCTCATCGGCCCCAATGGCGCGGGCAAATCCACGCTCATGCGCGCCCTGGCCGGACTTCTGCCTCATGCCGGCACGGTGACGCTGGGTGGCGATGATCTCAAGGCCCTCTCCGCCGCCGCGCGCGCCCGCCGCCTTGCCTATCTGCCGCAGCAGCGCCTCATCTCCTGGCCGCTGGCAGTGGCGGATGTGGTCATGCTGGGCCGCCTGCCCGGGCGGCGTCTCGGCGCGCGCCCCAGCGCCGAAGACACGGCCCATGTGGACGAAGCCATCCGCCTGCTGGAACTTGAACCCCTGCGCCAGCGCCCGGCGACCGCCCTGTCGGGCGGCGAACAGGCGCGCGTGCTCATGGCCCGCGCCGTGGCGCAAGGTTCGGCTGTGCTGCTCGCCGATGAACCGGCGGCGGGGCTGGACCCCGCCCACCAGATCCATCTGATGATGGTGCTGCGCCAATTGGCGGAAAGGGGCCGTGCCATTCTCGTCTCGCTCCATGACCTGGGGCTTGCGGCGCGCTGGTGCGACCGCGTGCTGGTGCTGAAGGAGGGTGGCCCCTTGGCCGAGGGCGCGCCGCGCACTGTGCTGACACCGGAGGTCATCCGTGCCGCATTCGGCATCGAGGCGGCCTTCAGCGCCGATGGCACGCTCCTCGCCCCCCTGAACCTGGCGGGGAGGGCGGCATGACGGCGCGCCTCAACGGCATCGAACATGTCCCGCTCCATGCCCCGGCGGACATCACCCCGCGCAGCCTGTCCGGGACATTGAAGAAACTGGGCGCGCCCTTTGCCATTGTCGGTTCGCTGCTGCTGCATGTGTCGCTGACCGCCGCCTTTGCCCTGGGCCTTGCGCGGGCGGGCAGCGAGGCTCTGCCTCTCTCCCGTCCTGATGCCATTGCGGTGGATCTGGTGACCCTGGCGGAGCCGTCCGCCGAAGTGACGCAAGCCCTGCCTGCGGCACCCCCGCCGCAGATTGCCGCGCCGCCTTTTGCACCGGTGAAACCCGTGGCCGAACCAGCGCCCGAACCGGAGGTGGCATCGGTTGAACCTGACGTGCCGCTGGAGATTCCGCCGCCGCCCGAAGCCATGACCACGGCCGCACCGCCGCCCGATCTGGCGGCTCCCATTTCTGCGCCTGCCGCAACGGCTGCCACGCTTCCGGCTCCAGCCGCCGCATCAAAGCAGATCGGAAGAGCACAC
>CALMUW010000107.1 GCA_937872985.1 uncultured Alphaproteobacteria bacterium | reverse complement strand
GTCTGGGTCGGGCGGGCGGCCGCGCCTCTGCTTGATCTTGCGCTGCACATCCAGCTCTTCCGCGGTTTCATAGCAGGGATAAAGCCGCCCCGACGCGCGCAGGCCAGCCGCCACCTCGTCATAGCGGCCAAAGCGTTTCGACTGCCATTCCACTCGTGACGGCACAATCCCCAGCCAGGCCACATCGGCGGCAATCCCGTCGGCAAATTCCCGGGTGGAGCGCGCCACGTCGGTATCGTCATAGCGCAGAATGAAGGTGCCGCCGGTCTTGCGGGCAAAGAGCCAGTTGAGAATGGCGGTGCGCGCATTGCCGATGTGGATGCGGCCGGTGGGCGAGGGGGCGAAGCGAACAACGGTCATGACGGATCGCGGAAAGCGTTGGTGATGGGATAGCGCCGGTCGCGGCCGAAATTGCGCCGGGTGATCTTGACTCCGGGGGCCGCCTGCCGCCGCTTGTATTCGGCGATGTAGAGCATGTGCTGGATGCGGCGCACCAGTTTCTCGTCATGGCCGCGGCCCGCGATCTCCGCCACCGGCTCCTCGTTTTCGACCAGGCCGATGAGAATGTCGTCCAGCACCTCATAGGGCGGCAGTGTGTCCTGGTCGGTCTGGTTGGGGCGCAATTCGGCCGTGGGCGCCTTGGTGATGATGCGTTCGGGGATGACCGCGCCGACCGAGTTGCGCCAGCGCGCCAGGCGATAGACCTCGGTTTTGTAAACATCCTTGATGGGGTTGTAGCCGCCGTTCATGTCGCCATAGAGGGTGGCGTAGCCCACCGACATCTCGGACTTGTTGCCGGTGGTCAGAACCATGGACCCGAACTTGTTGGAAATGGCCATGAGGACAACGCCGCGCGCCCGCGACTGGATGTTCTCCTCGGTCACACCTTCATTCGTGTGCTTGAACAGGGGCTGAAGCGCCGACAGGAAACCTTCCACCGGCTCCCTGATGGGCACCTCGTCATAGCGCACGCCCAGCGCCCGGGCGCAGGCCTCGGCATCCGCCAGACTGTCCTTGCTGGTATATTCATAGGGCAGCATGACGCAATGAACCCGCGCCGCGCCCAGCGCATCCACCGCCATGGCCGCGACCACCGCCGAGTCGATGCCGCCCGAAAGGCCCAGCACCACGCCGGGAAAGCGGTTCTTCTCCACATAGTCGCGCAGGCCGAGAACGCAGGCCTGCCAGGTTTCCTCCTCCTGCTCGGGGATGCGGGCGAAGTCACCCTTCTCCATGCGCCAGCCGTGCTTCTCCTTCACCCAGCGGGTCAGCACTACGGCTTCCTCGAACATGGGCATCTGCACGGCAAGCGTGCGGTCGGCGTTGAGCACGAAGGACGCGCCGTCAAACACCAGTTCATCCTGCCCGCCAACCTGATTGAGATAGACCAGCGGCAGCTTCGTCTCGGTGACCCGGCCCACGACAAGATTAAGCCGCACGTCATCCTTGTTGCGCTCGAAGGGCGAGCCATTGGGCGACAGCATGATTTCCGCCCCGGCCTCGGCCAGCGTCCGGGTGATGGCCTCGCCCCAGATGTCCTCGCAAATGGGCACACCGAGACGCACCCCCCGGAAGTTGATGGGGGCAGGGGGCGGCCCGGCGTTGAACACGCGCTTTTCGTCAAAGACGCCATAGTTCGGCAGGTCGGCCTTGTAGCGCAGCGCCGCGATGCGCCCGCGGTCGAGCAGCGCCACGGCATTGTAGAGATGCTTGCCCTCGCGCCACGGCAGGCCCATGAGAATGCCCGGCCCCTCGGCCGTGTCGCGCGCCAATTCGGTCACGGCATCGCGGCAGGCGGCCACGAAGGACTGGCGCAACACCAGATCCTCCGGCGGATAGCCGCAGATGAACAATTCCGGGAAGAGCACCAGATCAGCGTCCCTGGCCTGGGCCACGGCGGCGCGCGCCTTGGCCAGGTTGGCGGATATGGCCCCCACCGTGGGGTTCAACTGGGCCAGGGCAATGGTGAGTCTCTCTGTCATGGCAGGGGTCATAGAGCAAAGGCCCGCAAAACTGAATGCCCCGCGATTGACGGGGCCGCGCTTTCCGCCCAGAAGGTTGCCATGACGGAAACCCTGTCAGACCTGTTGCGCCGCCAGCCCAGGGAGGCGGTGGCGCTCCTGGCCCCGGAGCGGGAGGCCATGACCTATGGCGGACTGGCCGACCTCTGCGCGGCGGTGATGAAGACCCTGCGCGCGGCGGGGCTGGGAGCGGGCAATCGTCTAGCGCTGGTGCTGCCCAACGGGCCGGACATGGCCGCAGGCTTTGTGGCGGTGGCCAATGCGCTCACCGCCGCGCCCCTGAACCTCGCCTATACCGAGGAAGAGTTTCGCTTCTACCTGGAAGACCTGCGCGCCGATGCGCTGCTCACCGATGGCGCGCCGTCGCCCGCCCGCCGGGCGGCAGCGGCCCTCGGCCTGCCCATCTATACGCTGACGCCGGGCAAGCGGGCGGGCGACTTCACCATTGCGGCGGAGCGTCCCATCGCCCGCACCAATGACACCGCCGGCCCGGCGCTGGTCATGCACACCTCCGGCACCACCGCGCGCCCGAAGCTGGTTCTGCTCTCCACCGCCAACCTTCTTGCCTCGGCCCAGAATATCCGCCGCAGCCTGCGCCTGTCCCCCGCCGATCGCGGGCTGAACATCATGCCGCTGTTCCATATCCATGGCCTGGTGGCGGGCCTTCTGGCCCCGCTGGCGGCGGGAGGGTCCATCTTCTGCACGCCGGGCTTCAATGCGTTGAAGTTCTTTGGCTGGCTCGCCGGGTCGGGGAGCACCTGGTTCACCGGCGTTCCCACCATGCATCAGGCCATCCTGGCCCGCGCCGACCGCAACCGCGACATCATCGCTGCCCACCCCCTGCGCTTCATCCGCTCCAGTTCAGCCTCGCTGCCGGCCCCCGTCTTCGAAGCCATGGAGCAGGCCTTCGGCTGTCCGGTCATCGAGGCCTATGCCATGACCGAGAACGCCCACCAGATGACCTCGAACGATCTGCCGCCGGGGCAGCGCAGGCCCGGCATGGTGGGCCGCGCCGCGGGACCGGAAGTCGCCATCATGGCGGAGGATGGCCGGCTGCTGCCCGCCGGTGAGTTGGGCGAGGTGGTGACGCGCGGTGCCAATGTCACAGAAGGATATGAAAACAACCCGGCGGCCAATGCCTCGGCCTTTGCCCATGGCTGGTTCCACACCGGTGATCAGGGCGTGATGGGCGAGGATGGCTTCCTGCGTCTCACCGGGCGGCTGAAGGAACTCATCAATCGCGGCGGCGAAAAGATTTCGCCGCTCGAGGTGGATGCCGTGCTGCTGGCCCATCCGGCGGTGGCCCAGGCCCTGTGCTTCGCCCTGCCGCATGACACGCTGGGCGAGGAGGTGGCGGCAGCCATCGTGCCGCGCGCCGGTCAGGCGGTGACCGAGCGCGAGGTGCAGGACTTTGCCCGCGCCCGGCTTGCGGCCTTCAAGGTGCCAAAGCGCGTGATCATGCTCGAAGATATTCCCAAGGGCCCCACCGGCAAATTGCAGCGCATCGGCCTGGCGCAGAAACTGGGGCTGGGATGACCAGGCTGTGCGTCTTCGGGGCCGGGGCCATCGGCGGCGAGATTGCCGCGCGGCTGGCCCGCGCCGGGCAATGCGAGATCTCGGTGGTGGCGCGGGGGCCGCACCTTGCGGCAATCAAGGCGCGGGGCCTGCGCCTGATCGCTGGCGACGATGACTTTCCCGTCCCCGTGGCGGCCCCCGCCCGGCCCGCCGCCCTCGGCCCGCAGGATTATGTCATCCTCGCCCCCAAGGCCCACAACATGGCCCAGCTGGTGGAGCCGCTTCAGCCCCTGCTGAAACCTGATACCGCCATTCTCTTTGCCCAGAACGGCCTGCCCTGGTGGTATTTCCACGGTATTGACGGCGCGCTGGCGGGCCACCGGCTGGAGAGTGTCGATCCCGGTGGTGTGCTGTGGGAGCGGCTGGGGCCGGAGCGCGCGCTGGGCGCCGTGGTCTGGTTCGCCGCCGTGCTCGAAGCCCCCGGCGTCATCCGCCACTCCTATGGCGAGCGCCTGCCCGTGGCGGAACCCTCCGGCGAAAGGTCAGGGCGCGTTGAAACCGTAAGCCGCCTGCTCACGGCAGCGGGCTTCAAGAGTCCGGTGAAGCCCGACCTCCGCCCGGAAATCTGGCTGAAACTCTGGGGCAACCTGAGCTTCAATCCCGTCAGCATTCTCACCCTGGGCACGCTCGAGGAACTGGCCGCCGACCCCCATTCCCGCGCCGTCATCGCCGCCATGATGGCGGAAGCGCAGACCGTGGCCGAGGCGCTGGGCATCCGGTTTCCGGTTTCCATCGATGAGCGCATGGCCATGGCGGCCAGGGTGGGGGCGCACCGCACCTCCATGCTGGAAGACGTTCTTGCCGGGCGGCCCACCGAACTGGATGCCCTTTTGGGCGCTGTCATCGAGATGGGAAAAATCACCGCCATGCCTACTCCGGTCTTGAAATTGGTCTATGATCTCGCCAGATTCCGCAGCCGGATCGCGGCGGACCCCCGCCCCACGCCTTAAAGGAGCAACGCAATGCGTCTCGACGATGAACGGCCCAGTGACAACATCCAGGACGAGCGTGGCTCCGGTGGCGGCATCGGTTTTCCGGGCCGCGGCGGATTCCGCCGCATCAATATTCCCATGGGCGGCGGTTCCGGCGGCTTTTCCATGTCCACCATCATTTTCATGGTGGTGGCCTATCTGGCGCTGAAGTTCCTCTTCGGCATCGATCTTCTCTCCATGTTCAATGGCGGCGGCATTCCCCTGCCGCGCGATGTCACCGAGCAGATGCAGGTGCCCTCGACGCCGACCGACGTGACCAACGCCCAGGACGACATGCAGGGCGGCGGCAACCCGTCTGCGGCATCGACCGACCAGGGCCGTGACTTCGTCGCCCGCGTGCTCGGCTCCACCGACCGGGTGTGGAGCGACATCATGCAGAAGATGGGCCGCCAATACGAAAAGCCCACGGTGGTGCTGTTCAATGGCTTCGTGCAGTCCGCCTGCGGCCTGGCCCAGTCGGCCATGGGCCCCTTCTATTGCCCGCCGGATCACAAGGTCTATATCGACCTTTCCTTCTATCAGGACATGAAGAACAAGCTCGGCGCACCCGGCGACTTTGCCCAGGCCTATGTCATCGCCCATGAGATCGGCCATCATGTGCAGAACCTCTTCGGCATCGCCGACAAGGTCAGCGCCGCGCGCATGCGTGTGTCCGAGGAGGAAGGCAACGAACTTTCGGTGCGCATGGAATTGCAGGCCGACTGCTTCGCCGGTCTTTGGGCGGCTCAGGCCGATGCCACCAAGAACATTCTGGAACAGGGTGACATCGAGGAGGGGATCAACGCCGCCTCGATGATCGGCGATGATCGCCTGCAGAAACGGTCGCAGGGCTATGCCGTTCCCGACACCTTCACCCATGGTTCATCCGCCCAGCGCGTGCGCTGGTTCAAGACCGGCCTGGGCGCCAAGGATCTGCGCGACTGCGATACCTTCGGCACCGACAATCTCTGAATCTGCGACACTGCCAAACACAAAGGGCACCCGCGCGGGTGCCCTTTTCGTTTTCGGAGATAAAAAAATCAGGCTTTGTTCATGGCGTTCTTGATCAGGCCGACGACGATCATCAGAACCGCGCCGCCCACGCCACCGCCCGCGAACTGCTGGATGATGGCACCGATATCAAGCCCGCTGGCCGCCGCAGCACCGCCGCCGCCGAGGAGAGAGCCGGGGATCTGGCC
>CALMUW010000106.1 GCA_937872985.1 uncultured Alphaproteobacteria bacterium | reverse complement strand
CAGAAATCGGCGCTCCGTTGTAGCCGTCGCCCCCCGGCCACCCACCCCCCCCGCCCGCCCCGTACCCGCCGATTTTGCGGCAGGCATTGTCCAGCGCCTTGCCCCAGCGGTCGAAACCCGTGCCCGGCGGCAGGGGATAATTGTGGTTGAAGCCTTCGCCCCGGCCCGCCCCCGTCTCGTCGCGATAGCCGAGGAAATAGGGATAGGCATTCTGCGGTTCGCCATGGAGCGAGCAGAACAACACGTCGTCACGCCCGTAGAAAATGTCCTGCGTGCCGTTACCATGGTGGAAATCGACATCGAGGATGGCAACCCGCGCCGCACCGCCGTCGCGGAAGGCTTGCGCCGCGATGGCCGCATTATTGAGGAAGCAATAGCCGCCATAGAGGTCGTCGTGGGCATGGTGGCCCGGCGGGCGGCACAGCGCGAAGGCATGGGGCACGGCCCCCGCGCTCATCAGCGCCTGGGCCGTGAGCGCCACGGCCGCCGAGGATTGGGCCGCCTCCCAGGTGCCGGCGGTGATGCAGGTTTCCAGCGAGTGGATGTAATAGCCCACCCGGCCATCGATGTGCCTGGGTTCGCGCTGGCGCAGCGACCGGTTGGGAATGGACGTGGGCATGACCTCGCCCCGGAAGCCCGCCTTCTGCCACTCATCCCAGGCGGTCTCGAGGAAGCGCAGGAAGCCCGGCCCATGAATCCGGCGCACCTTGCGCATGTTGAGGGGCTGTGGACCGACGATGTCGGTCATCTTCCGCTGCTTCAACTCGCGCAGGATATATTCCATGCGCGACGGCCGCTCGAAGGGGGTGACCAGCTCGCCGCCATAGAGCTCCCCTTGCGGAAAATGCCGCCGGTGGTCTTCGGAATAGACGATCTTCATGGGCCAACCCCTGATCTGACGGTGTGAAACCTGTCAGATCCCGGCCGGACTGGCAATCGCTGCTATTTCATGACGGTATAGGAAATGCGGGCGACACCGCTGGCGGTGAGGCCCACCAGCTTGGCCGCCCCCAGCGACAGATCCATCACCCGGCCACGGATGAAGGGGCCGCGGTCGTTGATCCGCACCACCACCGAGCGGCCATTGTGCAGGTTGGTGACCTTGACCCTGGTGCCGAAGGGCAGGCTGCGATGCGCCGCCGTCAGCCCATGCGGATTATAGTGCTCGCCATTGGCGGTGAATTTGCCGCTCTTGTAATAGGAGGCCATGCCAGTGGTGGCGCCGGCGAGCGCGCCACCGGTCATGAGGGTCAGGCCCGCAAGGGCAACGATCAGTCGCTTGGTCATCATCCATCCTTTTGTTGCGGCGCAACATAAAGATCGATGGGGCGAGAATAAGGCAGGCCTCCCGTTGCCTTTTTGACCAATTCGGGCTTCCTTTGCCCATGCCTTCCACCACCCATCCTGACGCCTTTCACTTCGATCATCCCGTGGCGAGCCACTGGGAAGCCTCGGCCCCGCCGCTCGACCTGCCGCTCGCCCCCTTGAACGGATCACACAGCTGCGACATCGCCATCATCGGCGCCGGCTTCGCCGGTCTGTCGGCGGCGCTGGAACTGGCCGCCCACGGTGTCGCTGTGCGGGTGCTGGAAGCGGCGGAGCCGGGCTGGGGTGCTTCGGGCCGCAATGGCGGCTTTGCCTGTGTCGGCTCGCACAAGCTGGCCTATGGCACGATGATCCGGAAGCATGGCCTGGAGGAAAGCCGACGCTATTACCGCACCATGAAGGAGGCGGTGAACCTGGTGGCCGACCTCTGCCGCCGTCACGCCATCGCGGCCGACATCTGCGCGACCGGCGATGTGACCCTGGCCCACCTGCCGTCACGCTATCAGGCCTTCGCCGCCGAACGCGACTTCATGAAGGCAAACTTCGGCGAGGACCAGGAGGTGCTGCCGCAGGCCGCGTTGCGCGAACGCGGCCTGCATGGCGCATTCTTCGGCGGCCTCATGATGCCGCACGGCTTCGGCCTCCATCCGTTGAAATATGTGCGGGGCCTGGCCCGCGCCGCGCACCGTGCCGGCGCCGTCATTCATCCGCGCTCCCGTCTCCTGCGCTGGGAGGAAGCTGACGGGCACCATCGTCTGCACACGGACAAGGGCACCCTTGCGGCCCGCCAGGTGCTCATCGCCACCAACGGCTATACGCCGGAGGATGTCATGGGTCGGATGCGGGGCCGCCTCATGCCCGCCCTCTCCAACATCATCACCACAAGGCCCCTGACCGAGGCTGAACGCGACGCCCAGGGCTGGACCTCCACCCTGCTCGCCTTCGACAGCCGCAAGCTCCTGCATTATTTTCGGCTGTTGCCTGATGGCCGCTTTCTCTTCGGCGGGCGCGGCGGCACCGATGCCTCGGCCCCGGCTGGCCCCGCCTATCGCGCCGCGCTCACCGCCCGGTTCCACACGCTCTTTCCCGCCTGGCGCCATGTCGAGATCAGCCACTTCTGGCGCGGCTTCGTCTGCCTCGCCCACGACCTCGTGCCCTATGTCGGGCCGCTGGACGAGAAGGCCACCGTCCATGCCGCCGTGGCCTGGCATGGCAATGGCGTGGCCATGGCCACCCTGGCGGGGCGCGAGGCGGCCCGGCGCATGGCGGGGCTGGGACCGGTGACGCCCCTCTCCGCCATCATCACCAACCGGCTGGCAAAATTCCCCCTGTCAGCCTTCCGCCCGCTCTATCTCAAGGGCGCCTATCTGTGGTTCGGCTGGCAGGACGCCCGCTGACGGCGATCACACCGCCGCTTCCACCATGATTTCCACCGCCCACTCAGGCGCGGCGAGCCGGGCTTCCACCGTGGCCCGCGCCGGGGTCTCACCCGCCACGATCCATTCGTCCCAGGCCTCGTTCATCTGGGCGAAGGTGGAGATGTCGGACAGGAAGATATTGACCTTCAGCATTCTGGTCTTGTCCGAGCCCGCCTTGGCCAGCGTCGCATCAATCTGGGCGAGAATGTCGCGGGTCTGTTCCTTCACCGACTGGCCCGCCGCCTTGTCGGCCACCACACCGGCGAGATAGACCTTGCCGCCGTGCACCACCGCCTCGCTCATGCGCTTGCCCGCGCCAATCCGCTTGATCGTCATTGTCGTCCTCTCCCTGTGAATGAGCCCTGCTCTTTCCCGCAAGATCGCCCGCCTGTCCAGTGCCCAGGCCACCGGGCCTGCCATTTACGAAAGGTTGCGAGGTGACTTGCGGGCCGTCGCCAAATTGCGCATTCTAGCACCTTTCCCGGCGGGCCCTAGGGCAGTGCATGTCGGTCATTATGTCGTCCCCTCCCATCATTCCCCTGCTCCTGAGCGGCGGCGCCGGCACGCGCCTGTGGCCCCTGTCGCGCCAGACCAAGCCGAAGCAGTTCCTCGCCCTCGGCAGCGATTATTCGCTGTTTCAGGACACGCTGCGGCGCTGCACCGGCAGGCTCTTCGACCACCGCCCCATCGTTGTCTGCTCGGCCGCCCACCGGTTTCTGGTCGCCAAGGATCTGGAGGCCCTCAACCTCTCCGCCGACATCCTGCTGGAACCCATGGCCCGCGACAGTTGTGCCGCCATGGTGGCGGGCGCGCTGCGCGCCGTGACGCGCCACCCCGATGCCCTGGTCCTGACGCTGGCCGCCGATCACCGCATTCCCGACACCGCAGCCTTTCAGGCCGCCGTCGGCGCGGCACTTGCCGATGCCGAGGCCGGTTACTTCATCACCTTCGGCGTCACCCCGCGCCACCCCGCCACCGGCTATGGCTATATCCTGCCCGGCCCCCCCTTGCGCGAAGGCGGCAGCTTCAAGGTCGAGAGCTTCCGGGAAAAGCCGGATCAGGCCAAGGCCCGTGCCTTCCTGCGCGAAGGCTACCTGTGGAACAGCGGCAACTTCATGTTTCACGCCCAGACCTTCCTCGATGAAGTGAAGGCCCTCGCCCCCGCAGTGCTCAAGGCGGTGCAGGAGGCCATGGAGGCCGCCGCCACCGACCAGGGCTTCATCCGTCTCGACGCCGGATCCTTCGAGCGCGCCCCCAGGATCTCGGTTGACTATGCCATCATGGAAAAGACCGCCCGCGCCGCGGTCTATCCCGTCACCTATGACTGGAGCGACATCGGGTCCTGGGAAACCGTGTGGGGCATCCTGCCCCAGGACGATCGCGGCAATGCCAGCGAGGGCCGCGCCGTCATCATCGACGGCCAGAACAATCTGGTTCATTCGGAAGATCAGCTCACGGCCCTAGTGGGCGTTGACGACCTCATCGTGGTGGCCACCCGCGATGCCGTGCTGGTGTCGCGCAAGGGTCAGGCCGAGCAGATCAAGCCCCTGGTGCAGACCCTGAAGGACCAGGGTTACCCCGAGGCCGATGCCGACATCGAATATTACCGGCCCTGGGGTCATTCCGATCTCATCGATCAGGGTGAGGGCTACAAGGCGCGGCGCGTGAGCGTGGCACCGGGCGGCGTCATCGCCCTGCAGAAACACCAGCACCGCGCCGAACACTGGGTGGGGGTGGCGGGCGAGGCCGAAGACACCATCAAAGGCCTGACCCGCCACATTGCGGTCAACCAGTCGCTCTATGTGCCCGCCGGCGCCTGGCATGAGCTGGCCAATCGCGGGCGGACGCCGCTGATCCTCATCGAAATCCAGACCGGATCGGAACTGGCCGTCGAAGATGTCATTCGTCACCCGTGACGGGCAAGAGGTAAGCATGTCGTCTCCCCTTTCGCGTCCGATCAAGAAGGCTGTGTTTCCGGTTGCCGGCCTGGGGA
>CALMUW010000105.1 GCA_937872985.1 uncultured Alphaproteobacteria bacterium | reverse complement strand
CGGGGGCGTGCATCCCGTGCCCCTAATCGCCCATATAACGGCTCCGCCCCCCCGCACCTCCAATCAGGAGCCCGCCCCCCCCGCCGATGAAACCGTCCGTGAACTGACGGTCCTCTATGGCCACCGCGCCGACACGCGCTGGGGCCTCGACAGGCTGGCCGACCACCGCGACGACATCATGGATCCGAAGGACCGGGTGCGCCTCGCCGAGAGACTGCTGATTGATCCCCTCGACGCCGAGGCCCACCGCATCATCGCCCGCCGCGCCCGCCGCGTCACCCTTCTCACCACGGTCACCCCCATTGCCGCCCTCGATGTGCTCTTCGTCGGCGTGCAGAACTTCGCCATGCTGCGCGAACTGGCCACGCTCTATGGCGGCAGGCCCTCGACCCTTTCCACCTTTCGGCTGGCCAGGCTGGTGGTGGCCCATCTTGCCATTTCCGGCGGTCTTGCGCTGTCCGACAATCTGCTTCAGCATCTCGTCGGCAAGGGCCTCATGGGCCGCCTGTCGGCACGCTTCGGCGAAGGCGCGGTGAACGGCATTCTCACCTCGCGCATCGGCATTGCCGCCAGCGCTGTCTGCCGCCCGGTGCCGCGCGTCGCGGAAGCGCGCGACACCCTGGCAAGTCTGCTGCGTGAACTCGTCACCTTCGGTGACCGAACGGAGGGCAAGGATGGCAACGAGCGCAACCGAAACCCTTGATCAGGGCATCCGGCGCAACCACGACCTGCGCAACCTCATCCACACCATCATCATGGTGGCGGGCTCGGCCCTGCTGGTCGGCGTCATCGCCTATACGGTCATGGGCACGACCGGCCTCGTCACCGCCGCCATCTTCACCGTCATCGGCATGCTGGGCCTGCGCAGGATGTCGCCTGCCGTGGTGCTCAACCTCTACAAGGCCCGCCCGCTTGCCAGCACTGAAGTCCCGGACCTCCATCGTCTGATCGGGCAGCTTGCCCAGCGCGCCGGTCTGCCCGCCACGCCGAAACTCTATTATGTGCCGAGCCAGGTGTTGAACGCCTTCGCCGTGGGCCGCCCGGAAGACTCCGCCATTGCCGTGACCGACGGCTTGCTGCGCGCCATGACCATGCGCCAGCTCGCGGGCATTCTCGCCCACGAGACGGCGCATGTGCGCAATGGCGATCTCAAGGTCATGGGTCTGGCCGATGTGCTGAACCGGGCGACCAGCTTCATGTCGCAGATGGGTCTCTTCGGCCTGCCCATGGTCTTTGGCGTCGGGCTGAACCTGCCGCTTTCCGGCCTGCTGCTGCTGCTCGCCGCCCCCACCATCGGCAGCCTGTTGCAGCTTTCCCTGTCGCGCACCCGCGAATATGACGCCGACCTTGACGGGGCCAGCTTCACCGGTGACCCGGAAGGACTGGCGCTGGCCCTGCGTGATCTCGAAGCCCAGCAGAACAAGGGCTGGGAGGGCATGGTCCTGCCCGGTTCGCGCCTGCCCCAGCCGTCGCTGCTCCGCACCCATCCCGCCACCCAGGACCGCATCAACCGGCTGATGGCCTTGGCGGGCCAGGGCGATCGCCAGATCACCGTGGCGCAGGAGGATGCCGCGCCGCGCACCTCCCTCACGCCGGTCATCCGCAATCCGCGCATCCAGTGGCAGCGTCTCGGCATCTATAGTTGAGCATTCACTTTTAGTGTTACCGCGAATTCATCTTCCCGCTCGACGGAACCTTCGCCGGGTGCGCGTCTTTCCGTCACAAATGAACGAAAGGAGTTCTCCATGACACGAACCGGCAAATGGGCCCTGGTGGCCTCGGTGGGCGCGCTGATCACCTTGGGCGGCGTGGCCAGCGCCGAGCAGGGCTGGATGGGCCACGGCATGGGCGGCAAGGGTGGCATGATGGGCGGCCCCGCCCTGATGCAGCGCTATGACGCCAACAAGGACGGCAAGATCTCGCAGGACGAGATCACCCAGAACCGCAAGGCCACCTATGACGAGTTTGACGCCAACAAGGACGGCAAGCTCGGCACCGACGAGTTCCAGGCGCTCTGGGCCAGGATGCGCGCCCCCGAAATGACGCGCGAATTCCAGTTCTTCGACCAGAATGGCGATGGCCAGGTGACGCTCGATGAATATCAGGCCCCGCTGGCCAGCATGGTCGCCAACCGCGATGCCAACAACGATGGCTTCCTGTCGCGCGACGACCGTCAGGCCATGCAGCAGCAGAGGCGGGGCAAGAAACATGGCCACATGCAGGGCCATGGCCATCACGGCGGCTGGCAGCAGCAGGGCCAGATGGGCTGGGGCGGCCCCGGCATGATGCCCCGCCACGGCATGATGAATGGTCCCGGCATGATGGGCGGCCCCGGCATGATGATGGGCATGGGCGGTGGTGGCAATCCCGAAATGATGATGCAGATGCACCAGCGCATGATGCAGCAGGGCTGGGGCGGCTGCCGCATGATGCAGCCGCAATACAACCCGGCTGCGGTGGACCCGGGAACCATTCCCCCGCCGCCTGCAGCGGTGGGCCAGCCCATTCCCCAGGTCAATTAACGACCTGTTAAAGCAACCTGACTTTTGACGGAACCGTCAAAAGTCAGAAAAGTTGCTCGCCATCAAGAAGTTAGAGCGGGCGCATTGATGCAATCAAAGCGCATTCCGCTCTGACCAGACCTTTCCGGGCCGGATTTGCCCACCGGTCCCTTCAGGCGGGAGCGCGCCAAGGCGGCGTGTCTCCCGCTTTGCTTTAATCCTACCCAAGACTTGTGATTGCGGCGCAGACATATCTCTCGCATAGTCCCCCCGCGACAGACGGAGACGGCCCCCCCGCTGACGCGAGAGGCCCATTGATGCATTCGTCTGTTGCTGCGCCACTGCCAACGCCACCGGCGGCGGTCTCCGCCGACCGCTCTGGAATGGCACGCGCCAGCATGGCACTCAGCACCGTCACCACACTTCCCGCACTGTCCGCCCTCGCCGCCGAATGGCGGGCGCTGGAAAACGCCAACCCGGTGAGCATCTTCCAGAGTTTCGACTGGGTGGAAAGCTGGGCCACCACCGTCATGGTGCCGGAGAATTGTGCCGAACCCCACATTCTCTGCGGCCGCGACGGGGCCGGCCGCCTGGTGTTCCTCTGGCCCCTGATGAGGACCCGGCAGCACGGCATCTCTGTGCTGCGCTGGTTCTCCGAGCCCTATGCCCAATATGGCGACGTCATCTGCGCCGCGGATCAACCGGTCGGCGACTGGCTGGCCGCCGCGCTGGATCACCTGCGCCAGGACCGCGCCGCCGATCTGGTCTATTTGCGCCACATCCGCGCCGACGCCCAGGCCACAGGATTTCTGCACCAGCGCTGCCGTGTCGGCCATCTCGACGAAGGCGCGCCGCGCCTTGACCTGACGCCCTATGGCAATGATGCCGCCTATGAGGCGCGCTACAACAGCCAGCAGCGCAAGCGCCGCAAGAAGATCCGCAAGTGGCTGGAAGATGCCATGGGCCCGGTATCCTTCACCCGCCTGCCAGCCGGGGTACAAGCCGAAGCCGCCCTCGACCGCGCCATCGCCGAAAAGAACGCCTGGCTGGAGGAACGCGGCCGCCAAAACCGCATCATGGGCTCCAACCGGCACAAGGAATTCCTGAAACATCTTCTGGCGCGCCGGGACGGCACGGTGGAAACCATCCTCACCGCCATCACCGCCGGGGAAAAGCCCGTGTCCTGGGAGTTGGGCTTCCGTCATCAGGGCAGCCACTATGCCTATCTCACCTCGCACGTGAATGCGCTGACCGACCTGTCGCCGGGGCGCCTGCACATGGACCAGTCGCAGCGTCTCGCCCTGGCCGATGGCCAGAAGGTCTTTGACCTCATGGTCCCCTATGACCAGCACAAGGTGTCCTGGAGTTCGGTGGTGACCCCGGTGGAGGACTATTACCTCGGTCTCACCGCCAGGGGCCGCGCCTATGGCAGGGCCTATATCGATTGGCTGCGCCCGCTGCTGCGCCGCGCCTACTACGCCATGCCGCAGGACATCCTGCGCCGGTTGAAGCCCGTGCTCCGGCACTGATCCTGCGATTCAGATGGCGCACTCCAGCATGGCCTGAATGCGCGCCACCACCGCCTCTTCAGCCGCCTTCTGGTCAAAGAAGGGATGCGGCTCATCCTCATGGCCCAGTTCCGCCACCACGCCCTTGTCAAGCAGGCCCTGCACCAGCGCATCGACATCGCGCGGCGGATGCAGAATGCCCCGGCGGACCAGTGCCGCGGCCAGCCCTGTCTTGGCCGGCCAGCGCAGGCGGAGGGGGGCCAGCGGCAGGCGGTAGATCGACACTGGTTTTTCGGTGGCGAGAAGATCGGCCACCATGGAGACACTGTCCGAGGTGACGGCGAAGCGGTCGCCGAGCGCCAGCGCCGCAGCATAGGGATTGCCCTCGGCACTGGCCGGTCCACCGGTCCAGATGGGCGTGGTCACCGCTGCCGCCACAGCCTGCGCCATTGTCTTGTCGGTGCGCGGCGAGGAAATCAGAATGACGCTGCCGCCCTGCCGCCGGGCAAAGGCGGAAAGCGCCCGGCCCATGGAACCTGCCTGCCTGACGCTCATGGTCAGGGGATAGCGCGCCGCCCCCAGCACGCCCACGATCCACGGCCGCGGCAGGTCATTCCACACCACCCGCCAGCGCGCCATCTCGCCCGCGTCGATGCTGCGGCGGCTGGTGAAGGGCAGGTCCATGTGCACCACATTCGCGGCCTCGGGCAGGCCATATTGCGGCGTCGTCACCACCAGGTCGAAGAGGCGCAGCGGCGCGCGCGGCCGCCCGATCTGAATGAGCTTCACCCGGCCGCCGGAGGCCTGGCGGATCCACAGCGCCACCGGAACAGTGCGCTTGCCGGTGGCAATGACCAGATCGGGCCAGGGCGGCGTCAGGCTGGCACGCGTAACCTTGTCCAGAGTCACCAGACTGGCGCGGGTGAAACCATTGGGCAGGCGATGCCACGAATTGAACCCGAGCGGCTTCAGAACCTGCTGGCCCGCCAGCCGGCCCGCCAGTTCGCGCGCCTGGGCATTGTCGCCCGCGCGCGCGGTCTGCAACACCCAGATCAGGCACTGGCGGGACGTCGTCATGGAGCTTCCATAGACCAGCGGCATCGACTTGACACTAGCTTTGCGAAACCCCTTATGTCACAGGACGAATGGCGGTGTGCCCCGCCATTTTTCTTGCCATGCCGCAAACAAGCGGGAACATGGAAATGAAGCACCAGCAAGCGAATCACCCATGACCATGGCCGAAGGCATGGCCCCTGACGCCATTGCCCATTACAAGGAATTCCTCATCATTCTTGGCGCGGCGGGCCTGGCCGTGCCCTTCCTGCTGCGTCTGGGCATTTCCACCACGCTCGGCTTCCTCCTGGTGGGTTTCGTCCTCGGCCCCAATGTGCTGGGCCGCATCGTCGGCCATGTGCCCTTTGCCCAGGCGCTGGTCATCACCAATCCCGAATCCATCCGCTCCATGGCGGAACTGGGTGTGGTTTTCCTCATGTTCCTGATCGGGCTGGAGCTGTCGCTGGAGCGCCTGAAGCTCATGCGCCGCCTGGTCTTCGGCCTCGGCGGCTTGCAGGTGCTGCTTTCGGGCGCCGTCATCACTCTGGTTGCCGTCCTCGTCGGCTATGCGCCCGCCGCCGCCGTGGTGCTGGGCATGGCGCTGGCGCTGTCCTCCACCGCCATCGTCATCCAGATCTACTCCGACGCCAAGCGGCTGGGCAGCAACGCTGGCCGCGCCAGCTTCGCCATCCTGCTGCTGCAGGACCTTGCCGTCATCCCCATCATGCTCACCGTGCTGGTGCTCGGGCGCAATGCCGAAGGCTCCATGCTGCAAAGTCTGGTCACCGGCTTCGCTCAGGCGGCACTCGCCATCATTTTCATCTACGTCGTCGGCCGGCGTCTTTTACGCCCGGTCTTGCGCCGCGCCGCCTCGGCCCATAGCTCTGATCTTTTCGTCGCCGCGGTCTTGCTCATCGTGGTGGGCACCGCGGCACTGGCCAATCTCGCGGGCCTTTCCATGGCGCTCGGCGCCTTCATCGCCGGCCTGCTGCTGGCGGAAACCGAATATCGCCGCGCCATCGAGGCGGTGATCGAACCCTTCAAGGGCCTGCTGCTCGGGGCTTTCTTCCTGCTCGTCGGCATGGGGCTCGATCTCGCGGGTCTCACCACCTACCCGCTGCTGGTCGTCTCCAGCATCCTCGGCCTCATCGCCATCAAGGCCGCCATCACCTATGGTCTGGCGCGCGCCTTTGGCCTCGCCCCCTCGGCCAGTCTGGAAACCGCGCTGGTCATCGGGCCGGGCGGTGAATTTGCCTTCGTCATTCTCTCGGCCGCCGCTGCTGCGGGCATCATCGACCATTCGCTCCAGGCCAAGGCGCTGCTCGTCGTCAGCGTCACCATGGTGCTGATCCCCCTGCTCTACCGGCTGGCGCGCCGTCTCATCCGGGCCATGCCCATGGCCAGCACCATTCCCGCCACCGCCCAGGCCGCACCGCCGCCCGACCCCTACACCAATCATGTCATCATCGCGGGCTTTGGCCGCGTTGGACACCTCATTGGCTCCATGCTCGACGAGCACCAGATTCCCTATATCGCGGTGGACAATGACCCCGCCCTGGTGACGCGCGAACGCAAGGGTGGATTTCCGGTCTATTTCGGCGACGCCGCCAACCCGGTCTTCCTGGCCAAGTGCGGCCTCGATGCCGCCCGCGCCCTTGCCGTCACCATGGATTCGCCGAGCCGTGTTGACGAGGTGACCAGGGCCGCCCGGGCCGAGCACAAGAACCTCAAGATCATCGCCCGCGCCCGTGATGAGCGTCACGCCATGGCCCTCTATCTCTCGGGTGCCAGCGAAGCCGTGCCCGAGACCATTGAATCAAGCCTGCAACTGGGCGAATCCATTCTGGTCGAAGCCGGGGTGCCGGTGGGCCTCGCCATCGCCTCCATCCACGAGCGCCGCGATGGCTTCCGCAAGATGCTGGGCCGCCCCGACCGCCGCGCCCAGCGCGCCAGCCAGCCCACCCTGCGCAAGCGCGCCGTGCGCCGCAAGCCGACCAACCCCGTGGCAAAACCCCAGACAAAATAAGGGCGGGAATTTCTTTCCCGCCCTCATCAGTGATCTGAATATCCGTGGACTGAATTATTCCGCCACACCCAGCTTGCGCTGCAAATTGGTGCTCGAAGTGGTGTATTGGAACATCAGGCGCGCACCGGGATTGATGGTGCGGAAGGCCTGCTGCGCCATCAGCGCACCCTCGTGGAAGCCGGAGAGAATGAGCTTCAGCTTGCCGGGATAGTGGTTGATGTCGCCGATGGCGAAGATGCCCGGAATGTTGGTCTCGAACTTCTCGGTATCGACGGGGATCAGGTTTTCGTGGAGGTTGAGGCCCCAGTCGGCAATCGGGCCAAGCTTCATGGTCAGGCCAAAGAACGGCAGCACGGCATTGGTCTTGACCTCGAAGGCCTGGCCGTCATTGCCCTTGACCACGGCGGCGGCAAGCTCGCCGTTCTCGCCCTTCAGTCCGGTCACCTGGCCGAACTTCAACTGCATTTTGCCCTCGGCCACCAGTTCGCGCATCTTGTTGACGCTGTCCGGGGCGGCCCGGAATTCCTCGCGCCGGTGCAGCAGCGTCATGGAGCGCGCGATGGGCTGGAGATTGTTGGTCCAGTCCAGCGCCGAGTCGCCGCCGCCGATGATCAGCACATCCTTGCCGCGGAAGGCCTCCATCTTGCGCACCGCATAGAACACCGACTTTTCTTCATAGTGCTCGATGCCGGGAATGGGCGGCTTCTTCGGCTGGAACGAGCCGCCGCCCGCCGCGATCACCACCACCTTGCAGCGGAAGGTCAGGTCGCCGTCGGTCTTGAGTTCGAAGTCGGCCTCGCCGTGCTTCTTCAGTTCCGTCACCATGTGGCCGAAATGGAAGGTCGGCCCGAAGGGCTTGATCTGCTCCATCAGGTTCCGGGTGAGGTCGGCGCCCGAGATCACCGGATAGCCCGGAATGTCATAGATGGGCTTTTCCGGGTAAAGCTCGGCGCATTGGCCGCCGGGCCGGTCGAGAATGTCCACCAGATGACACTTGATGTCGAGAAGGCCCAGTTCAAACACCGCGAACAGGCCGGTGGGTCCCGCCCCCACAATCACCACGTCGGTATGGATCACGTCACTCATCGGACACTCCCGCATTCTGGCACGCCGTGGTCCTTGATTACCTCAAGGCCAGCGTCGCACGTCATTGATGATGAGCAAGCCCAACCCCGGCACCATGCGGCACCGCCGGGCCAGCTCCAGGTCAGAACTGCTTGGCCGGAACCTTCAGGCGCAAACCGTCCAATTCATCGCGCACCTTGATCTGGCAGGAGAGGCGGCTGTTGTCGCGCACGTCGAAGGCGAAATCCAGCATGTCCTCTTCCATGGGATTGCGCTTGCCGGTCTTTTCCTGCCAGTCCGGCTCAACGAAAACGTGACAGGTGGCGCAGGCGCAGGCCCCGCCGCAATCGGCGTCGATGCCGGGCACCTGATTTTTCACCGCCACTTCCATGACGGTCATGCCGGGCGTCCCTTCGACGGTCTGCTCCGTGCCATTGTGCTGGATAAAAGTGATCTTCACCATGCGCCGCATTCCAAACAGGTATTTAATTTACTGGAATAAACGCTGGCCGGGCAAATTGCAACCGGTCGGAAACGTCACACCCCGGCCAGTCCCCTAAATGCTGTGGCCGCTTCCGTCAACGCCTGCTGCGCCTGCTGGCGTTGGCCCAGGCTCTGCGGCAGGCCCTGCTCCTCCAGCCGACGCGCAAGACTGGCCAGCGCCATGGCGCCCACGGTGGCGGCCGAGCCTTTGAGCGTATGGGTGAGGAACTTCCAGTCCTGGGCGGTCTCCGCCGCCATCACCTGAACTTCCGCCTGGGCCAGTTGCACCAGAAAGAGGTTGAGAATTTCCCGGCCCAGGGACGCATCGTCCATGGTGGACTGGGCCAGGCGGGCCGGGTCGAAAATGGCGGGATCATGCGGTTTCCCGCCGCCCTCATGATGTTTCTTGACTCTGATTTTGACCACGGTCTGCTTTTGCACCATTTACCGAAAATCTGCCACAAATCCACCGGAAGACAGTGAACAAAACCGGTGAACAGACGATTTCCTGAATCGATTCAATTCGATCCATTGTGTTAACCAATATTTTAATTATCCCCAGCCGAGACCGGTTCTGCGGTTCATCCGGGCTTCCCCATGCGGTATGATGGGACTCCAGGACTCGGATTGCGGGCAAAGGCCCACGCGTTCACCTTTGGGTTGGCGGGTGTGTTCGTAATGCGGAATGACCGGCATGGGGATGCCGGTTTTGGTGAAAGGTGCGGAGTGTTATGGCAGCCAACAGCGTAGAGTCTCGCCGCCGTGATCGGCGGACGGTGGCGGCAGAGGGTGATGTGGCGGCGGAAGGTGGTCCGGTGCGCTCGCGTCCGGCCAACGAAAACGACCCCACCGCGGCAGGCCTGATGAACCGGCTTTATCGCCGCCCTCCCAATACGTCCTATTACGCTGCCTTCGCCCTGTCGCTGGCCTGGATCTTCGGCTGGTTCCTCATCTATTCCACCACCCTCTTCACCGGCCAGCCTGCCAACCTGCCCAACCTCATGCAGGCCATCGCGGTCCTGGTCGTGCCCATTCTCGGCATCTGGATTCTCGCCTATTTCCTGTGGCGCGCCCAGCAGATGCGCCATGTCTCGGAAGTCCTGCTCCAGTCAGCCCTCCGCCTCATCAAGCCGCAGGACATTGCCGCCGAGGGCATCACCTCCATTGCCCAGTCGGTGCGCAACGAGGTTGACCTGCTGGTGGGCGGGGTGGAGCACGCCGTGCAGCGCGCCGCCGCCCTGGAAGACATCGTCCACAAGGAAATCTCCGCCATCGAACGCGCCTTCGGCGGCAACGAGGAGCGCATCCGCTCGCTCGTGACCAATCTCGAAAATCAGCGCACCGCGCTCCACCAGGCCAGCCTGCTGGTCGGCAACGAGGCGGCACCCCTGCTGTCGCGCCTGGAAAACAACACCATCAACCTCGACCAGGTGATCTCCAACGCCCAGGACATCCTGGGCCGCCTCGAATCCGGGCTGAAGGGTTCGACCATCGAGCTTGCCCGCACCATCGACGATGTTTCGGCCCGCGCCGCCCAGGCCGGCGACGAGATCGGCTCCAAGACCGCCCTCATGGAACGCATGTCGGCCACGCTGGTGAGCGAGCTTCGCACCTTCTCCACCCATCTGCAGGATCAGGTGACCTCGCTCAACGGTGCCGCCACGCAGCTGGCCAGCGAGACCTCCACCTTCGGCCAGAACGTGCAGGGCATGGAAGGCAACGTCATTGCCATCCTGCGCCAGAGCGCCGATGCCCTGGTCAACGTCAACCGCGACCTGACCTCCACCATCGAGCGCGCCACCGGTGCCTCGGCCAGCCAGATCCGTCAGGCCGCCGCCGAGATGACCGAGATTCTCGGCGCCACCGGCGACAATATCTCCTATCACCTCAAGGCCACCTCCTCCGAAGTGGCGGGGCTCATCGAAACCTCGGGCGTGGCCACGGTGCAGCGCATCGAGGAAAGCCGCAATGCCATCAGCGAAGGGCTCCAAGCCATCTCCGGCGACTATCTCAACCGTGTCACCCAGTCGCGCCAGGAACTGGAAAGCTACCTCAATCAGGCGGCGGCCTATTTCTCCGGCAACATCGACAACGCCACGGCGAAGCTTGCCGAGCAGGTGGATCAGGCCGGCAGCCGCTTGCTCACGGGGCTTGACCAGACCACCGGCCAGTTCCTGACCCAGCTTGACGGCACCGGCGTGGGCATTGCCGGCCGCATGCAGGACACCGCTGCCCGCCTGTTCAAGGAAATCACCAGCAACACCGACATGATCACCGGGCAGCTGGACAATGTCTCCACCGGCATCGTCACCCGCCTCGACCAGACGGCGGGCACCATCGCCGGTCATCTGCGCGACACCACCGGCATCGTCACCCGCCAGATGGAGGAATCCGGTCTCGCGCTCGCCCAGAACATCGAGAATGCCTCCGGCGGCGTCACCGAACGCCTGATCAACGTCTCCGGCGACTTCGTGGCCCAGGTGGGCCGCGCCCGCGAGGATCTGTTCCGCCTGCTGGGCGATGTCACTGGCGAAATGACCGGCAAGCTCGAAACCGCCACGCAGGACATCTTCCTGCGCATGGACCAGGCCTCCATGGCCATGTCCGGCCAGTTGGACGACACCGCCACCCGGCTCTATGACCACATCAACCTCACCGCCGGCGATGTCACCGAGCGCGTGGCCCAGGTGACCGAGAAGCTGACCGGCCAGCTCGACACGTCGTCGGGGCAGTTGGCGACCCTGCTCGACTCCACCGAAAACCGCATGGGCAGCCAGCTCGAACAGGCGACCACCGAACTGAACGCCCTGTTCCGCGCCAACACCACCATGCTGACCAGGCAGCTGGATGACTCCTCGACCGCGGTCACCAATGCCTTTGCCGACACGGCCCTTGCCGTCACCCGGCAGATGCAGGAGGTCCACACCTCCATGACCGACCGCCTGCAGAACACCTCGTCCTCGGTGGCGACCCAGCTTGAAAACGCGGGCAACAACATGTTCGCCCGCCTCGACGTCACGGCCCGCGATCTCGGCCAGCGCTTCGACGTGGCCACCACCATGCTGGAGCGGATCACCGGCGACATTTCCGGCCGCCTGGCCGGCTCCGGCGCCAAGTTCGCCGAAATGCTGGAGGGTGCCTCCAGCCAGATGATCAACGACCTGGGCAAGGCCTCGGAAGCCTTCTCCGAAGGCCTGGGCCAAACCACCATGGAAATCTCCGGCCGCTTCGAGCAGGAGACCGGCCTTCTGGTCGATCGCATCGACCGGGCGGTGCAGGCCTTCGACTCGACCGCCAACGTCACGTCCACCCGCCTCGACGAAGCCCACCGCAAGTTCGCCAAGCACGTGGAAACCGCCAACACCTATCTGGCTGACCAGTTGCAGACCTCGGCCGCCGAGATGGACGAGCGGCTGGAAGGCGTTTCCATGCAGTTGACCGGCAAGCTGGAGATGACCGGCAGCCGCATTTCCAGCCGCCTCGAGGACGTGGCTGGTCTGGTGGAGAAATCCATCGACCGCTTCAACGACGAGATGGAACGCGCCCTGGCCAACCGCAAGGATGCCCTCGACAGCCTCATCGGCGATGCCAACCGCCGCGCCGAGGAGGTCGACAAGGTCATGTCCAATTACATGACCATGATCGAGGAAAGCCTGGCCCACGCCGACACCCGGGCGCGCGAGATCAGCCGCCTGGTGGCCGAGCAGACCCAGGCTTCACTGGTCAACATCGAGGACGAGATCAAAAAGCTTGAAACCGCCTCCGGTGGCCAGATCAATCAGGCCAGCCGCGTGTTGCGCGAGCAGCATGAGCGCGCCATGGCCGCCATGAACGAGATGCTCTCGGCCACCGCCACCGACTTCCAGCAGACCGCGCAGGACATGCGCATCACCGCCCAGCAGGTGGTGAAGGACATCGACGGTGCGCGCGCCGAGTTGAAGCGCGCCATTCTCGACCTGCCGGAGGAAACCCGCAGCAACGCCGATGCCATGCGCCGCGTGGTGGCCGACCAGATCGCCGCGCTCAACTCGCTGGCCGATGTGGTGAAACGCCAGAGCGGTTCGCTGGACTTCTCCGGCCCCGGCTATCTCACCGGCGGCAGGAGTGGCCCGGGAAAATCTGAGGGCGCCCCGTTTTCCGCTCCGCATCATGGAACGGTGAGCGCCCAGGAAACCGCAACGGAGCGGCTGGCCAGCGACGATGACACACCGTCGCCGCGCCGGGCCCGCAGCTTTGCCGATCTCGCCCGGTCGAGCACGCCCATGGCCACGCGCCGGGCGGAGCCCGCTGCCGCGCCGGCGCGCGACATCGAGCAGATGACCGTGAAGCTCCATGCCGCCGCGCGCGATCTCGTGGAAGCCATCGACGGCACTCTGCCGCGCGACCTGGAAAAGCGTTACGGTGATGGCGACCGCAGCGTCTATACCCACCGCCTGTTCGAGGGTCGGGGCAAGAAGATGCAGAAGCTCATCACCTCGCGCTACGACGAGGAACGCCTGCTGCGCGGCCGGGTCGATGCCTATGTCCGCCTGTTCGAACGGCTGCTCGACCAGCTGGCCGACGTGCCGCGCGGCACCGAAATGGTAGAAGCCTCGCTGTCATCGGAATCGGGTCTCATCTACATGATGCTGGCCGAATCCGCGGGCCGCATTCCGCCGCAATGATCCCGCCCCTCCCCGCTGACCGGGGAGGGGTTTTCCAGCCGCCGCCGGTCATTCCCCATGCGCTCATTCTCGGTCTCGGCTGATGTCTTTCCCATCGCGGGACGCTTCACCATTTCGCGCGGCTCCAAGACCGAGGCCCATGTCATCACCGTGCGCCTGAGCGAGGGTGCGCACCACGGCTGGGGCGAGGCGGTTCCCTATGCCCGCTATGGCGAAAGCGTGGATCAGGCCCTGGTAACGGTGGCCGATGAACAGGCCTTCGCCGTAGCGGGCCTCGCCCGCGCCGACATCCCCACCCTTGGCCTGCCCATGGCGGCGCGCAATGCACTCGACTGCGCCCTGTGGGATCTGGAAGCGAAGCAACAGGGCCGCCGTGTCTGGCAGTTGGCAGGTCTGCCGGAACCGCGCCCGGTCATCACCGCCTACACCATCAGCCTCGATGAGCCCGCGGCCATGGCGCGCGCCGCCGCTGCCTCGGGCCGACCCCTGCTGAAGCTCAAGCTGGGCCGACCCGATGACGACCAGCGTCTCGCCGCCATCCGCCGCGCCTGCCCCCAGGCGCGCCTCATCGTGGACGCCAACGAGGGCTGGCAGGACGAGCTTCTGCCCCGCATGCTGGCCGCCTGTGAGGCTTCGGGGGTGGAACTGGTGGAGCAGCCCCTGCCCGCCGCCGCCGATGATGCGCTTCTGGGGCTTGAACGCCGGGTAATGATCTGTGCCGACGAAAGCGCCCACGGCCCGGACTCGCTGTCCCGCCTCATGGGCAAATATGACGCCGTCAACATCAAGCTCGACAAGACCGGCGGCCTGACCCCGGCCCTGGCCATGGCCCATGCCGCCCGGGCCCGTGGTCTCAAGATCATGGTAGGCTGCATGGTGGGGTCGTCGCTGGCCATGGCCCCGGCCAGCTTGCTCTCGCCGCTGGCCGAATTTGTCGATCTCGATGGTCCGCTGCTGCTCGCCGCCGACCGCGACCACCCCCTGCGCTATGACGGCAGTCTCATGTATCCGCCGCCGCCGCTGCTCTGGGGCTGAACCGCGCCAGCCGAAGCCCCAGCGCCAGCGCGACGAGCGACAGACTCGCCATGGCCAGATAGCTTTGCGCCCCCAAGGTGCCGAAGAGCGACCCGGCAATCCAGGTCATTGCCGTCATGAAGGCACCGTTCACCGAAGCGTTGAGGCCCTGGGCCGTATTGCGCAGGGCGGCCGGCACCTTGCTGCTCATGTAATGCATGGTGGCGATGTGCACCGTGGCGAAGGAGGCCGCATGCAGCACCTGCAAAGGGGCAGCCCAAAGCAGTGGCGGCGCCAGGGCCATCATGGTCCAGCGGAAGGCCCCGCCGGCAATGCCCGCCAGCAGCACGGGAATGACGCCGAAACGCGCGATGACCCGGCCCGCCACGGCGAACATGGTCACCTCCGCCAACACGCCGATGGCCCAGAGCGTGCCCACTGCCAGACCCGGGAAACCCTGATTTTGCCATTGCACCGAAGCAAAGCCGTAGAGCACCGCGTGGCTGGTCTGCGCCACCGCCGTGACGATGAGAAACAGCGGGAACAGCCCGAAGGCCAGGAGAGCGGCAAGACTGCCCGGGGGACTGGCCGCCACCGCCGCGCGGTGCGCCTCGGCCTCCTCTGGCAGGAGCAGCGTGGCCAGCGCCGCCACCACCAGTGCCGCGATGATGATATGGATCGTGGCCGCCATGGGCAGAACCGTGAGCAACCCACCCGCACCGAGATTGCCGGCCAGAAAACTGAGTGAGGCCCAGAGCCGGATTTGCCCATAATCCAGACCATGGGCGGCAGCGCCATCCACCGCGAAACTCTCGATCAGGGGAAAGACCGGCGCCGACAGCGCGGCGGCCACCAGCGACACCAGCAGGATGGGCCAGAAACCGGAAACCAGGGCGAGCGCGCCATAGGCCAGCACCGAAACGAAGGCGCTGAATTTGATCAGGCTGAGACGGTTGCCGCGCGCATCCGCCCGCCGCGCCACCAGCGGCACGGTGATGACGCGCACCGCCGTCATGGCCGCCAGCACCAGGCCGATATGCTCCACCGGCAAGCCCTTGAACTTCAGCCACAGAGGGAAGAACGGCATCTGCACGCCGGCCCCCAGCAGCAGCAGGGCGTAGCACAGCGACATGCGGAACCGGAAGTGAGAGGGCGACATGAGAGCGAGCAACTCGAAGGGCGTGAACCGCAGGCTCTAAACCAAACCTTCATCACTTTCCACGATATTAACCATGGGCCCGTGGGTCCGGCGGGTCCGTGCCCGCCGCCCCGCTGGCCGAGCGTTTGTGGAGTTGCGTCATGTCTGAAGTGCTGCCCTTTGAGCCGCAGGGCGAATTTGGCGAAATCCTTGCCGCCGTGCAGGAAACCCGGCGCGGGCGCTGGTTTCTCGAGGAATACCGCAGCGCCATCCACCGTGCCGAAACCGCCGCCGTGTTGAACGCCATCCACAAGCTGGAGACCACCCTTGACACCCGCTTGAGCGCCGACACGGGTGTGACCCAGGCCCGCCAGGCCATTGCCTCCACCCGTGAAAAGCCGCCCCACGCCGGCCGGGCGGACCCCCCCCCCGCCGCCCCCCCCCCCCCCCGCAGCCCCCCCCCCCTGCGGGCTAACGCAGCCAATACCGCCGGTCCGTCCGCCGAAGCCACGGCGCTGAACCAGCGCATCGCCCTTGCCCTGCAATTGGTCGACGAGCTTGACCTTGCCATGGGCCATGAGCCTGCGGTCAGTCAGGATGCCGGAATGACGCCGGCCGCGCACGGCCTGTCGCCGGAACAGAAGCGCCTGTTCCGCCATGATGAACAGTTCTTTGCCACCGGCAACACAGCCCCCCCCTTTCCGGCTCACCCGCCTGTCCCGGCGCTGGCGGCCGCCCCGCCTGCGGTCGTGGCGGCCCCCCAGCCCACGGCCCCGCGCGGCGCGCGTCTGGTCATCAAGCGCGCCGAGCCCCCTGCCGCTGACATGCCCAGCACACCCATGCCAGCCGCCCTGTCTGATCCGCACGACTTTCTGGACGATGCGGCAGCGCCCGCCGTCCATGATGCGGCAGCATTGCCCGGTGCATTCCAGGATTTGGGAGATGACCTGCTGGAGCCCGAGCGCGTGGCCGACCTGGCGCTGGCCGAGGCAGAGGCCATTGCGCCCGACGTCCGTCCGGCCCGTGAACCGGTCCGTGCACCCACGCCGGTCACGGCTCCCGCCACCGATCCGGCCCAGCGCATCGTCATCATCCGCCGCCCGGTGGAGGAATTGCTTCAGGCCGAGCCTGTTCACTCCGCCCCTGAAAACGACAACGCCGCCTGAGGGGACCCAGGCGGCGCTGCTTCAAGTTCTGAACTGCGCTTACCAGTCCATGGTGAGCGAGGCCGACAGAATGTCAAGGCTCTGGTCAAACTTCGCAGTCACACCCTGCGTAACCGGACCATCCTTCATGAACACATGGCTATAGGCCAGGCTGGCAGTGGCACGCTCGGTAAACTTGTAGCTGCCGCCCAGCGAGACCCAATAACGGTCATTGTCGGGCATGCGCACAGTGCGCCACGCATCCGGCACGGGTGACTTTTCATAGGCCACACCAGCACGCAGCGTCAGCGCATCGCTGTAATCATAATCGGCACCGAGGGAATAGAACCAGCCATCCTTCCAGTTTTCCGGGGTCTGACCGACAATGGCACCCGTGTCGGTGCGACGGATGGTCAGATCCTTGAACCGACTCCAATTGGTCCACTCCACACCTGCCTTGAGGGTCAACTGATCGGATACGACCTGCGAAATGCCGACAGTCACAACCTCTGGCGACTTGAACGGTGCTTCGATGTCGCCACCGGCAAAGCCGGCCAGCAGATTCTTGCCTGTGCCCTCAAGTTTCTGCTTGATGGAAGAGCGGAAGCCAATACCAATCGAGGTCGACTCCGACGGCTCCAGCAGCACGCCAAACGTATAGCCAAGCCCCCAGTCATCTCCCTTGAAGCGCGCGAATTCCAGACCGTTCACCGGATTGCGGTTGTTCAGATCAACCGACATGTAGTTGATCTGCAGGCCGGCACCCACCGAAATCATGTCCGACAGCTTGTAGGCAACGGTGGGGGCAAAATCGTAGGTGACGATCTTGGACTTGTCGCCATGCGGCAGACCACCCCAGGGATCGGCATCGGTGGTCAGGCCGAAAGGCGCATTGACGCTCATGCCCAGGACCAGATCATCGCTGATGGCATAGGACATGTAGGAGGCCGGAACCGGCGTGGGCGAACCGAGGTTGCCGCTGTTGCCAAGGGGTGCCGGGTTGCTCGACTTGGAATAGGGGATGATCAGATTGCCGACGGTATCAGTGACAAAACCCTGGTCCGCATGCTGGGTCAGCGTTGCCGGATTCCAGAACATGGCCGACAGACCATCGGTGCCCGCCGCCACGCCCGCAAAGGAGTTGCCCTGGGCCTCGGCTGATTGCTCGCGCAGCGCAAAACCACCGGCCAGAGCCGTGGTGGAAGTCAGTGCCAGAGCGGCGAGGGCAAGCACGGTGTTTTTGGTTGTGAGTCGCATGGATGTCTCCTATCCAAATTTTCGCCATAATTGCCCGAGCTCCGCATGATCCGCAACCGCTTTATGACACTTCTGCATAGCTCTTCCACGACGGCGATAATCTGTGCTTTTCCCGCCACATATTCCCTTAACGTAACCTCTGTGACGTCACCTCCGTCAGCCGGTGCCCGCCATGTCCCGTGACCCTCGCTACGACATCCTGTTTGAGCCGGTGAAAATCGGCCCGCTCACCGCCCGCAACCGCTTCTATCAGGTGCCCCATTGCAACGGCATGGGCTACCGCGATGTCTCGGCCCTGGCCGCCATGCGCGCCATGAAGGCTGAGGGCGGCTGGGCCGTGGTCGCCACCGAAATGGTGGAAATCCATCACACGGCTGATGTTTCCCCCTTTGTCGAGGGCAGGCTCTGGTCGGATCAGGACATTCCCGCCCATGCCCGCGTGGCTGCGGCCATCAAGGCCCATGGCGCGCTTGCCGCCATTGAACTCTGCCATTCGGGCTTCACCGCCGTGAACCTCTGGTCGCGCGAGGTGCCGCTGTCGCCCACGGCCCGTCCTGCCGCCTCCTTCTTTCAGGACCCGGTTCACGCCCGCGCCATGGACCTCGCCGACATCCGCACGCTCCGCGCCGCCCACCGCGCCGCGGCACTCCGGGCCAGACGGGCCGGCTATGACCTGATCTATGTCTATGCCGGGCATGGCTTGGGCATTTTCCAGCAGTTCCTGTCGCGCGCCACCAACCAGCGCAGCGACGAATACGGCGGATCGCTGGCCAACCGTGCCCGCCTGCTGCGCGAGGTCATCGCAGATACCAAGGACGCCGTGGGCGACACCTGTGCCGTGCCGGTGCGCATCGCCATGCATGAATTTGCCGGACCCGACGGGCTGGAACCGGCGGAGGTGGAGGACGCCATCGGCCTCATGGCGGAACTGCCCGACCTCTGGGACCTGTCGCTGGCGGGCTGGTCCATGGACAGCCAGACCTCGCGTTTCTCCGAGGAGGGTTTTCAGGAACCCTTCATCAAGGGGGTAAAGCGCCTCACCAGCAAGCCCGTGGTTGGCGTCGGCCGCTACACCTCGCCCGACACCATGGTCCGCGTCATCAAGCAGGGCATCATGGACATGATCGGTGCCGCCCGCCCCTCCATCGCCGATCCCTTCCTGCCGAACAAGATCGCCGAGGGCCGCCTGGACGACATCCGCGAATGCATCGGCTGCAATATCTGCGTCACCCACGATTTTTCATCGACGCCCCTGCGCTGCACCCAGAACCCCGCCATGGGCGAGGAATGGCGGCGCGGCTGGCACCCGGAGGTGATCCGCCCCAGGGACCATGAAGCCCATGTGCTGGTGGTGGGGGCGGGGCCAGCGGGCCTGGAAGCCGCCCGCGCCCTGGGTCAGCGCGGGCTTCAGGTGAGCCTTGCCGACCGGGCCAAGGAGCCGGGCGGCCGCGTGGCGCGCGAATGCCGCCTGCCGGGTCTTGCCGCCTGGGGCCGGGTGAAGGACTGGCGGCTGGGCCAGATCGCCAAGCTGCCCAATGTCTCGCTCTACCTCGACAGCGCCATGACGGCGGAGAACATCCCCGACCTCGGGGCTGACCATGTGGTGCTGGCCACCGGCTCCCTCTGGCGGCGCGATGGCGTGGGCCGCCACCACATGAAGCCCCTCACCATGGCCGCGGGTGCAGCAATCCTCACGCCCGATGATCTCATGACCGGCACCCTGCCACCCGCCGGTCCCGTCACCATCTATGACGACGACCACTATTACATGGGCGGCGTTCTGGCCGAACTGCTGGTGCGGCGCGGGCTTGCCGTCCGCCTGGTCACGCCCTCCTCCCTCGTCTCCTTCTTCACCCGCCAGTCGCTGGAACAGGCGCGCATCCAGAAGCGCCTCCTCGACCTCGGCGTGGACATCATCGCCAACACCGCCGTCAGCGCCATCGCGCGCGATCACGTCATGCTGTCCTGTGTCTTCACCGGCAGGGAATGCCCCCTGGCGACCGCCGCCACGGTGCTGGTGACCGCGCGCGCCCCCCGTGACGATCTCGCGGCGCCCCTGCGCGCCTCCGGCATCCCGCTCACTATCATCGGCGATGCCTTCGGCCCCGGCACCATCGCCGCTGCCGTCCATTCCGGCCGCCGCTGCGCCGAGGACTTTGGCCGCAGCATCGACCCGCTGGCGCTGCCCTTCCGCCGCGAGGTCACCGGGCTGGACGACAGCCGGATTTAAGCCGGCATTTACCATCTTCAGGGATGCTTCCGGTCAAAACAACCGAGGGCAACCGTGAACTCTGTGATTAACCGCCGGCATTTCCTGCTCTGGGCGGCGGCCATGCTGGCCGCTCCCGCCGCCATGGCCCAGGACCAGACTGATTCCATCACCTCCATCGCGCCCAGGGCGGCGATGCAGGGCAAGCTCGCCACCCGCACCGAGATCGTGTCGCACCGGGGCGAACCGGCCATGGTCACCCTGAGTTCGCGCCAGGCCATGCAGGGTGCCATCGACTATTACCGCGAGATCGTGGCCAATGGCGGCTGGCCGTCCGTGCCCAGGGGCAAGCTGGAACCGAAGGTGCGCGCCGCGCGCGTCGTGGCCCTGCGCCAGCGCATGGCGGCGGAGGGCTATCTCGACCCCGCCACCCTTGATGGCCCCGACGCGGACCTCTTCGACGCCCGCATGGCCTCCGCCGTGCGCGCCTTCCAGCGCAACCACGGCATTGCCACCACCGGCATCATCGGCGATCGCACCCGCTTCGAGTTGAACATCACGGCGCGCGCCCGCCTGCACACGCTGGAAGTGAATCTGCCGCGCGTGGCCGAATATCTGACCGGCCTCGGCCCCCGCAACATTCTCGTCAACATTCCCTCGGCGCAATTGGAATCGGTGGAATTCGGACGGGTGTTTGCGCGCCATAACGTGGTGGTGGGCAAGCTCGACCGGCCCACGCCGACGCTGAAAAGCAAGGTCACCACGGTCAACTTCAATCCCTATTGGACCGCACCTGCCTCCATCGTGGAAAAGGACATCGTTCCGAAATACCTGAAGGACCCGACCTACCTGCGCCAGATGAACATCCGCATCTTCGACGGCCTGGGCGGACCGGAGATTGACCCGGCGACGGTGGACTGGATGAATACCGCGCCCGATCGCTATGTCTTCCGCCAGGAGCCGGGCGAGCACAATGCGCTGGCCACCGTGAAGATCAACTTCCACAACAAATACTCGGTCTATATGCACGACACGCCGCACCGTGAACTGTTTGGTGCCAATGCCCGCTATGAAAGCTCGGGCTGTGTGCGCGTCGATCAGGTGAAGACGCTGGTCAACTGGATCATCGGCGATGACGGCGGCTATGACGAGGCGAGCTTCGACATGATCACCGCCAGCCAGGAGCCCTACGAACTGCCGGTGAAAAGCGCGCCGGACGTGCGCTTCATGTATCTCACGGCCTGGGTGACGGATGATGGCCGGGTGAACTTCCGCCCCGACATCTATCAACTCGACAATACGGGCTTTGTCCTGGGCCAGCCCGCCCCGGCCGAAACCGAGCCCCCGCCGCCGCCCGCACACTAGAGCAACCGGCGGTCAGTTGGAATCAACTGCCATCGACAATTTGCTCGAAAATCAATATGTTGGCGCAACTTTTCTCTCTCAAATCGTTCCGATTTGATCGTCCGTTGCGCTAGAGCTTGCTGTTTTCATACGGAAGCATAGCCTGAGTTTTTCAGGTAGTTTGCGCATTCGTTTGGGCTGAAGAGA